>DATMQV010000431.1:0-3089 GCA_035566615.1 Xanthobacteraceae bacterium | reverse complement strand
TAGTTGCATTGAAGACCGAACGCTTTGCGATGGCGTATCGATTAGATGTTGGGTTACGCCTTTGTCGGTCCGGAGTCTGAGCAAAATTGCTCACTTCTACGATCGATTTATGACCGGGGTGATTGGCAATCAAACTCGTAACCAGCAGGTTCCATGCTGCGTTCCAGAGCTCCTGCGTTCCCCCATGGCGGCCTCGCAGACACGTTTCGCACGCCTCCAAGTATCTTTAGCCGAGCTCCGCACATTTCCGTGAGGACCGATGACACGCCACGGAAGACGGTCTTCAAGCCGGAGAGTTATAGTTCTTCAACGGGCATGCCGCGCTTGCCAACCCGCAAGACTTCGCCACGTTCCTGGCACCACTGCGCAACAGTGAATGGGTGGTGTACAAACGCCCATTCGGCGGACCCAAACAGGTGTTGCGCTATCTGGCGCGCTACACCCACCCGCGTCGCCATCTCCAACAGCGATTGATCGCGTTCGACAACAAGAGCGTCACTTTCAAGTGGAAAGACTATCGAATCGAAGGACGCGATCGGTACAAAACAATGACGCTCGCAACCGATGAGTTCATCCGTCGCTTCCTCATCCGTGTGCTGCCCACCGGCTTCCATCGCATTCGTCACTACGGTCTGTTCGCCAATGGCTCCCGCGCCGACCACTGATTTTGACTGTCGGCTTTGCTATTTTCACTATTTAACCGACGCCAGGCCCTTGGCGCCGGGCAATTTGGGACTTTTGCAACAATATCTGCCATAACCGGAAATCGCGGCCCCTTCCAGAGGCACCGGAAATTGGGATAGGTTTCATTGCGAGCTGTCAGCGGGATGTGCCGAATTCCCCGCGGGGCAATGGGCAGCGGTCATGCGGCCGGCAGGCATCATACTGTCAGCAGACTCTCATCTTTGCTGTCTATCAGCAATCGCGTGCTGTTCGCGTATAGGAGGCGCAGGCGCGAGCAGCTTTCGGTGAGGCGACGAATTCATGGCGAATACACCCGGCACTCCAGATCACCGTTTTGCAGGCGCGAATAATGCTTGGCTGGTGTTTCGCTCTCTCGATTCGTATCGCCCTCGGTTCTTGACGTGCGATCTCGTCGCGGGCCTCACTCTCGCCGCCATCGCAATTCCGGAGCAGATGGCGACGGCGCGGCTGGGCGGGTTCTCCCCGGAGATCGGATTTTTCGCCTTTCTGGCGGGCTCGTTGGCGTTTGCTTTCTTCGGAAACAACCGCTTCCTATCCTGCGGGGCCGATTCGACCATAACACCGATCTTTGCCGGAGGTCTCACCCTCCTGGCCGCGTCCGGCTCGGCCGAGTACGCGTTGCTCGCCGCCGCGCTGGCGCTCATGGTCGGTCTCGTGCTCGCCGCCGGCGCAATTTTCCGTCTCGGCTGGATCGCGGATCTCCTCTCGATACCGGTGACGATCGGCTTTCTTGCGGGCATCTCGGCGCACATCTTCATCTCCCAATTGCCGGACGTCCTCGGACTGCCCTCTCCGGACGGTCCAATGCTCCAGCGCGTCGCGATCCTGGCCGGGCACGTGAACGAAGCGAACTCTATTACGCTTTTCATCGGTCTCGGCGTCCTGGCGGTCATCGCCGTGTCGGAACGGATCAATGCACGCATTCCCGGCGCGTTGATCGGGCTTTTTCTCGCGACCGCGGCAGTGGTGCTGATCGGACTTGAAAGCCGAGGCGTCACGGTCGTCGGCGCAGTTTTCGGCGCGCTGCCAACGCTTGCGATCCCCGACATCCCGGCCGGTCAATTGGCAAGCCTCGTGCCGCTGAGCCTCATCATCGCAACCGTCGTCATGGTGCAGACGGCCGCTACCACGCGGTCCTTTCCGTCGGATCCCAACGAGCCACCGGATGTCGACCGCGACTTTGTCGGGGTCGGAGCCGGCAGCATCCTGTCGGGCCTCATCGGGGCATTTCCGGTGAATGCCAGCCCGCCGCGCACCGCTATCGTGTCCGAGACCGGTGGACGATCACAGCTCACCGGCCTCGTCGCGGCGGTCATCGTTCTCGCATTGTTGGCATTCGGCGCCACGCTTCTGCGCCATGTTCCCAATGCGGCGCTCGGCGGCGTCCTTCTGTTCGTCGCGCTCAGGATCATCCGTTTCCGCCAGATCGTCGCGATCTACCGGCAGTCGTTCGGCGAATTCCTGCTGATCGTCTCGACCACCGCGGCCATCATCGTTCTCCCGATCGAGCAAGGTGCCGCGATCGGCATCGCCCTCTCGCTCTTGAACGGCATATGGAGCACGACGCGCGCGCGCGTCCTCGTATTCGAGCGCGTGCCGGGGACCTCGATCTGGTGGCCGCCCAGCCCGCACATTCCGGGCGAAATAGAGCCCAATGTCATAGTGGCGGGATTTCCGGCACCATTGTCTTTTCTCAATGCATATCGCTTCCGGCGAGACATCCTGAACGCTTTGCAGTCCTCGACGCAGAAGACGCGGCTGATCGTCCTAGAGGCGACGGGCATTCTCGAAATCGACTTCACCGCCGCCCAGGTTCTGAACGACCTTATTCGTAGATGTCATGCGGATGGCGTCGCTTTCGCCATAACGCGCCTCGAGTCCATCCGCGCCCAAGACGCGGTGGCGCGGTTCGGCATCGATGAGTTGTTGGGACCGGGTCGCATGTTCCGCAGCGTGGAGGAGGCTATCCGGGCGCTTCGGGGCGAAACTCAGGCAAGGACGTAAGTGCGCCTGGCCGACCTCGCGCCACGCAATAGGATCGTGCAATAGCCTAGACGACCGCCACACTGAGCGGTTGCCGGTGGGGCTTACACCCACTGGAAAGCGCCGCCTTGTCACGGCGCACGCCAGAAGCGGACATTGGTTGATCGTTTCGCGGTAGGGACGCGAGTTACCTCGCGCCCCCGGCACAGTTCCGTACGTGCGGGCTTTCCCGCATAGGCAAGCGCGCGTGGCGGCAAAGCTTCCGCGCATGGTTGAAGATCAGTAGCCGCGTTTGATCTTCGTCAAACATATGAGACTTGATGTGCGCCAGCATGGCGTGCGGCGCCTGCCCGTCGGCGAGCCTGCCCATGAGGTCACGCTTGTGCTACGCATGATTGGAC
>DATMQV010000430.1:0-17953 GCA_035566615.1 Xanthobacteraceae bacterium | reverse complement strand
GAGACAATGCTGGGCGACGTTGCCGTCGCTGTGCATCCTGAGAACGAGCGGCTCAAGCATCTGATCGGCAAGACGGCGGTGCTGCCGCTGGTTGGCCGCCGCATTCCGATCATCGGTGACGACTACGCCGATCCCGAAAAGGGCACCGGCGCGGTCAAGATTACGCCGGCGCACGATTTCAACGATTTCGAGGTCGGCCGCCGCCACGAACTGCCGCTGGTCAATGTGCTGGACGCCGAGGCGCAACTCGATCTGCGGGACAATGCGGCGTTCTTGCACGGCGTGCCGCTGTCGGCGGAGCTTGACGAGACCTTGTCGCTGCACGGGCTCGACCGCTTTGCGGCGCGCAAGCGCATCGTGGAGCATCTCGAGGCGCGCGGGCTGCTCGACAAGATCGAGCCGACCACCCACACGGTGCCGCATGGCGACCGCTCAGGCGCAGTGGTCGAGCCGTTCCTCACCGACCAATGGTATGTCGAGGCCAAGACCCTGGCGCAGCCGGCGATCGAGGCGGTGCGCGCACGCAAGACCGTGTTCGTGCCCGCGCAATGGGAAGCGACCTTCTTCAACTGGATGGAGAACATCCAGCCGTGGTGCATTTCCCGCCAAATCTGGTGGGGGCATCAAATCCCGGCCTGGTATGGCCCGGACGGCAAGGTCTTCGTTGCCGAGAATGAAGACGACGCGGTCGCCGACGCGCTCGCGCACTACACCGATATCGAAGAGATCACGGTCGAGGAGGGGCATGATATCGCCGCCGATCCGGAGCGGCGCGCGCGCTTTGCCAACGAATATCTGCATCGCGACGAGGACGTGCTCGACACCTGGTTTTCGTCGGCGCTGTGGCCGTTCTCGACGCTCGGCTGGCCCGACGAGACGCCGGAGCTGAAACGCTATTACCCGACCAGTGCGCTCGTCACCGGCTTTGACATCATCTTCTTCTGGGTCGCGCGCATGATGATGATGGGGCTGCACTTTATGAAAGAAGTGCCGTTCCACACCGTCTACATCCACGCGCTGGTGCGCGACGAGCGCGGGCAGAAGATGTCGAAGTCGAAAGGCAACGTCATCGACCCGCTCGAAGTCATCGACGAGTACGGCGCCGATGCGCTGCGCTTCACGCTTGCCGCCATGGCGGCGCAGGGCCGCGACATCAAGCTTTCGGCCCAGCGTGTCGAGGGCTACCGCAATTTTGCGACCAAGCTCTGGAATGCGGCGCGTTTTGCGGAAATGAACGGCTGCGTGCGCGATCCGGATTTCACGCCGCGTGACGCGAAGGAGGTGCTCAACCGCTGGATCGCGCACGAGACCGCGAGGGCGGGCAGCGAGGTCACTACAGCGGTCGAGGCTTACAAATTCAACGAGGCTGCGGCGGCGATCTATCGCTTCGTCTGGAATATCTTCTGCGATTGGTATTTGGAGCTGGTAAAGCCGGTTCTCACCGGTGCGGACGGCGCCGCCAAGGACGAAACACGCGCGACCACGGCATGGGTGTTGGACGAGATCGTCAAGTTGCTCCACCCATTTATGCCCTTCCTCACAGAGGAGCTCTGGAGCGTCACCGCCGAGCTGGGACAGAAGCGCGAGCACATGCTGGCGCTCGCTGCTTGGCCGCAACACGATGGGCTCAGCGATCCCAAAGCAGAAGCCGAGATTGGTTGGGTGATCGATCTGATTGCGGCGATCCGGTCGGTGCGTGCAGAGATGAACGTGAACGCTCCGCTCCCGCTTGTCATGCTGAGGGTCGGCGATCACGTTTGGGACAGAGCGTTGCGATGGTCGGAATTCATAAAGCGGTTGGCCAAAATTTCAGAGGTGACTCGGGCACCAATGCCAAAGCCGGGCACTGTCCAACTCGTGGTCCGGGGTGAGACTGTGGGTCTCGAATTGGCTGGCATCATCGACCTTGCCGCTGAGCGTGCGCGGCTCGCGAAAGAAATGGCCAAATGCGATGCCGACATCGCCCGCGTCGATCAGAAGCTCGGCAATGCCGACTTCCTCAAGCGCGCGCCCGAGGAGGTCGTCGAGGGTGAGCGCGAGAAGCGCGACGAGGCACAGGCGCGCAAGGCGAAACTCGCCGAGGCGCTTGAGCGTTTGCAAGGCGCCGCTTAGAACGCGCCGGCTTTAGCTTGAATTGTCGTCGCGCTCTAGATCTTGGGTAGAGCATGATCTTTTCGGAAAACCGATGCCCACTTTTCCGGATCATGCTCTGATACGTGTGATCATGCGTCTTCCGGGAAAATTCAGTGACGTCATCTCGCACTTGGCCGCTTTCGCTGGCCCTTCTTTGGCTGATCGGTGTCGCGCTCCGCCTGGCGATTCTGGCAGTGCCGCCGGCGATTCCGGCACTGCGTGAGGAGTTCAGCCTCACCGGCACCGAAATCGGCGCGTTGAGTGGAACACCCATCGTCATTTTCGCGGTGGCGTCGTTGGCAGGCTCGCGCCTGGTGGCGCGCATCGGGGTTATCGCGGCCGCGACGGCCGGCCTTCTGCTGACGGCGCTCGGTTCGGCGACCCGCAGCCTCGCCTTCGACACGATCAGCCTGTTCGCCGCAACGGTTGGTATGGGGATGGGCGTGGCCGTCGCGCAACCCGCCATGCCGGCGCTGGTCGGGCGTTGGTTGCCGAAGCGGCTCGTGCTCGGCACCGGCGTATACACCAACGGATTGTTGGTCGGCGAAATTCTGCCCGTCGCGCTTCCGTTGCTGCTGCCTGTGTTCGCCGACAACTGGCGCGCCACATTTGCGCTTTGGGCTGCGCCCATCGTCGCCATCGCTGTGCTGACCTTTGTGCTGGCGCCGTGCGAGGGGACTGCGACAGTCCGCCAAGTCTCGGAACGATGGTGGCCAGATTGGCCGGCGTGGGACGTCTGGCGGCTTGGTTTGATCTTCGGTGGTGTCGGGCCGCTCTATTTCGGCACCAACGCCTTCTTGCCCGGATACCTGAGCGAGGCGGGCAGGGCCGATCTTATCGACCCCGCTTTGACGGCGCTCAATCTCGGTCAATTGCCGGCGTCGTTTCTGCTGATCGCGTTTTCCCGCCGCATCGAAAGCAGGGCTTGGCCTTTCATCCTTGCGAGCGTTGTCGGGCTCGCCGGCGTCGGCGCGATCGTCGTGACCGCGAGCGCCTTGACCGTGGTCAGCGCGGCGGTGGTTGGCTTTGCCGCCGGCGCCGCGTTTGCACTCGGCCTGACGCTGCCGCCGTTGTTAAGCAAGCCGGAAGAGGTGGCGCGTGTGGCGGCCGCCATGTTCACCATCAGCTATGCGTCGACCGTGATGGTGTCGCTGATCTGTGGCGCGCTGTGGGATGTCGCAGCAACCGCGCGTGCAGCATTCCTGCCGATTATCATCGCCACGCTGTTGCCGATCGTGCTGGTGCCGACAATTAGGTTTGACCGCGGCTCGCGCATTGGTGTGTGAGGGGCTGGCGGCTCTTCGCACGTGCTGGAGCGTTTGGAACGGATAGGCGGATCGAGATGCGCATTTTTCTTGCCGGAGCGAGCGGAGCCATCGGACGGCGGCTGGTGCTGCTTCTCATCGCGACCGGGCACGATGTCACAGGTATGACGCGCTCGGCCGAAGCAGCGCGCAAACTGAAAGCCGCGGGCGTCCGTCCAGCAATCGTTGACGTCTACGACGCAACCGCGCTGGAACGTGCCGCGATCGACGCGCAGCCCGAAGCCGTGGTTCATCAGCTGACCGACTTGCCCCAAGCCTTCGACGAGAAGAATTTGGCCGCGTCGTATCCGCGCAATGCGCGCATCCGCGTCGAGGGCACGCGCAATTTGATCGCGGCGGCGCGCGCGGCCGGCGCCCGACGCTTCGTCGTGCAAAGCATTGCATTCGCCTATGCGCCTGGCCGCGAGCCGCATGTGGAGGACGATCCGCTCAATCTGGCCGACGGGCCTCGTCTAATAACGGTGCGCGGCGCCGCCGACATGGAACAACAAGCCCTGGCGTCAGGCATGGACGCGTTCGTGCTTCGCTACGGCCTGTTCTACGGTCCCGGCACATGGAACGACGGTCCAAGCCGCAAGCCAGCGCTCCACGTCGATGCTGCCGCCCAGGCGGCCGTGCTTGCGCTCGCGCGCGGCGCGCCCGGCATCTACAACATCGCCGACGACGACGGAGCGGTATCGATCGAGAAGGCCCGTCGTGAGCTTGGCTTCGACCCTGCTTTCAGGTCGCCCGTTTAGTCGTTTTGGTCTTCTTCGTGGCGGTCTTTTTGATAGCGGTTTTGCCGGCGGTCGCCGGAAACGGCTTGCTGAGAAAGCGCGAGCCCTTCAGCCCATAACGCCACGGCTTCTCGGCGGCTTTGGTGATGCCGATGCGCACGCCGGACACGACCTCAACCGCGCCATCGCGAGCAAATAGCTCGAAGGGCAGTTCGTCGAGCGGCAGCGCGTTGTGCGCGGCGGTAATCCCGAGCGCTTCACAGACGCGACCCGGACCTGAGCAGAGAAGCCGCTCGTCGGCCAGGCCGCGCCGGCGGCGCATGCCTGCAATCCCCACGGTCGGCTCGATTGCCCGGATCAACACGGCGCTGGCCGAGCCTTCCTGCTCGCACACAAAGTTCACGCACCAGTGAATGCCATAGGAGCGGTAGACGTAAGTGTAGCCGGGCGGTCCGAACATGACTGCGTTGCGCGCGGTGGGGCCGTGAAAGCTGTGCGCTGCGGGATCCGTCTGGTGATAGGCCTCGACCTCGATGATCGGGCCACCCCTTCCGGCGAACAACAGGGTCGTGCCGATCAAATCAGGCGCCACCTCAAGCACGCTTCTGTTGAAAAAGGCTCGCGTTAGGCGCTTGGGCATCGGCGCATCTGAATTGGCCAAACATGGTGAATCGGGAATTAGCCTAAAGGCGCAGGCGATCGTAAATCTGTGACTATCTGGCAACAGCGCTGGAACATTTGTTGATCTCGCACCGCAACGTCGCTGGGCGCCCCTTTTTGGCCATAGGATTTCTTGAGACGGGAGGCCGCAGTCGGCGGCGGATAAAAAGTCCGGGCGCCCACTGCGCTTCGATCGAGGTGGACTTAGATCGGACGAGTGCGCGAGGGGGCCTGTGTAAGCCCGTAGAGTGACATGGACGCAAAGACCAATCTGAAATCGAGGCTGCCAAGCCGCCACGCCACCGAAGGGCCGGAGCGAGCGCCGCACCGCGCCTTTTACTATGCCATGGGCCTGAGCCGGGAGCAGATCCACCAGCCATTTGTTGGTGTGGCGACCTGCTGGAACGAGGCCGCGCCCTGCAACATCGCCCTGATGCGCCAGGCTCAGGCGGTGAAACGCGGCGTCGCCGCGGTCGGCGCCACCCCACGCGAGTTTTGCACCATTACGGTCACCGACGGCATCGCCATGGGCCATGGCGGGATGAAATCCTCGCTGCCTTCGCGCGAAGTGATCGCCGATTCCCTCGAATTGACGGTGCGCGGCCATTCCTACGACGCGCTGGTCGGCGTGGCCGGCTGCGACAAGTCGCAGCCCGGCATGATGATGGCCATGTGCCGGCTCAACGTCCCCTCGATCTTCATTTATGGCGGCTCGATCCTGCCCGGCACCTTCAAGGGCAAGCCGGTCACCATCCAGGACGTCTACGAGGCGGTCGGCAAACATTCGGTCGGCGCCATGTCCGACAGCGACCTGGACGTGCTTGAGCAGAATGCCTGCCCGTCGGCCGGTGCCTGCGGCGCCCAGTTCACCGCCAACACGATGGCGACCGTCTCCGAGGCGATTGGTCTTGCGCTGCCTTACTCGGCCGGCGCTCCGGCGCCCTACGAGATCCGGGACAAGTTCTGCATGCTGGCCGGCGAGATGATCATGGATTTGATCGTCAAGAATATCCGGCCGCGGGATATCGTGACCCGGGCTGCCCTGGAGAATGCGGCGGCCGTGGTAGCTGCGACCGGCGGCTCGACCAACGCCGCGCTGCATCTGCCGGCCATCGCTAACGAATGCGGCATCGAATTCGATCTATTCGATGTGGCCGAGGTCTTCAAAAAGACACCTTATATCGCGGATTTGAAACCCGGCGGCCGTTATGTCGCCAAAGACATGTTCGAAGCTGGCGGGGTCCCGCTGCTGATGAAGACCCTCCTCGATCATGGCTATTTACATGGCGAGTGTCTGACCGTCACCGGCCGCACGATCGCGGAAAATCTCAAGGCGGTGAAGTGGAATGATGCTCAGGATGTGGTTCATCCGGCGGACAAGCCGATGCTCCCGACCGGCGGGGTCGTCGGTCTGAGGGGCAATCTCGCGCCGGAAGGCGCGATCGTTAAGGTTGCCGGAATGGAGCGCTTGCGTTTTTCCGGTCCGGCGCGCTGCTTCGATGGCGAGGAGGCTTGCTTCGAGGCGGTCAAAAACAAGACGTACAGGGAAGGCGAAGTGCTGGTGATCCGTTACGAGGGCCCCAAGGGCGGGCCGGGCATGCGCGAGATGCTTGCGACCACGGCCGCGCTCTATGGTCAGGGCATGGGCGATAAGGTCGCCTTGATCACCGACGGACGCTTCTCCGGCGCCACCCGCGGTTTTTGTGTCGGCCATGTTGGGCCGGAAGCGGCGGTGGGTGGACCCATCGGCCTGCTGCGCGACGGCGACATCATCGAGATCGACGCAGTCAAGGGCACGCTCGACGTCAAGCTGACCAAAAGCGAGCTCGAACAGCGGGCGCGCGAGTGGAAGCCGCACGCCGAAGAATTCACCTCCGGTTATCTATGGAAATACGCCCAGCAGGTCGGACCGGCGCGCCGCGGCGCCGTCACCCATCCGGGCGGTTCGGTTGAGAAAGAGTGCTATGCGGACATCTGAGCATATCGCCCGCGTCGTCAGGGGCGGCATGTTGGCCGCCGTGGCCGGCGTATTGGGCCTCGGCGTTGTCGACGGCCCGGTTTCCGCCTTCGACGGCACGAGCAGCCCGAGCACCGCGTCGCTGACGCCGAATGACGGCCTGCGCAGCCCGGGCATGCCTGAAAGCGCGGACAAGGCTAAAAGCTTCACCGCCCTGCAATACGCGGCCGATCAGGGCCATCTGGTCGCGCAGTGGAAGGTCGGGCGCATGTATGCTTCCGGCGACGGCGTCCCGCAGGACGACCAGCGCGCCTTCGTCTATTTCAGCCAGATCGCCAACACGCACCCGGACGAGCCCCCCGGTACGGCGCAGGCGCGCATGGTCGCCAATGCCTTCGTGGCGCTCGGGCACTATTACCTGAAGGGCATTCCCAATACGGCGATCGCGGCCGATGCCGGCCGCGCCCGCGAGATGTTCGCCTACGCGGCTTCGTATTTCGGCGACGCCGACGCCCAGTACCAGCTCGGGCGCCTCTATCTCGACGGCTCGCCGAGCGATCCGCGCCAGGCGGCACGCTGGTTCCAACTCGCCGCCACCAAGGGCGATTGCCGCGCCGAGGCGGTCTTGGGCGACATGCTGTTCCAGGGCAAGCACGTGCCCCGGCAGGCCGCACGCGGCCTGATGTGGCTGACGCTCGGCCGCGATTGCGCCGGCGCCGAGGACGCGTGGGTCAAGCCGCTCTACGAGAACGCCTTCCGGCGTGCCAACGACGATGAACGGGCGATGGCGCTGGTCTTTCTGGAAGGCTGGCTGAAGGGCCGCCGCGAGTAATTGGCGGGCCGAGAAGCCGCTGCGCTTAGCAGCGTTCCCGGTCCTGTTCGCTCCGTCGGAAGCCCCGTCCGCTCCCCCGAAGGTCCGCTAATTTACGGATCCGATATCGAGGTCCACCCATACCGGCACGTGGTCGGATGGCTTCTCCCAAGTGCGCACGTGCCGGTCGATACCTGCATCGGTCAAGCGATCGGCCGCCTGCGGAGACAGCAACAGATGATCGATCCGGATCCCGTTGTTCTTCTGCCAGGCGCCGGCTTGATAGTCCCAAAACGTGTACAGCCCCGGCGCATCGCTTGTGGCCCGCACCGCGTCGGTCAGCCCCAAGTTTAAGAGCGATTGGAAGGCCGAGCGGGTGCGCGGCAGGAACAACGCGTCACCCCGCCAGTTTTGCGGATTGCGGACGTCGGCCGCCGCCGGGATGACGTTGTAGTCGCCGGCGAGGATGAGCGGCTCGCCGAGCGAAAGGCGTTCATTCGCGTAGGCAAGAAGCCGTTTCATCCATCCGATTTTATAAGCGTATTTGTCGGTCTCGGGCGGGTTGCCGTTCGGCAGATAGATGCTGGCGACCCGCAGCGCGCCTTTGGCGGTCGAGACCACGGCTTCGATGAAGCGCGCGTGATCGTCGCTATGGTCGCCCGGCAAGCCGATGCTCACTTCGTCGAACGGAAATTTCGACAGCAAGGCAACGCCGTTGAAAGTCTTTTGTCCGTGGATTGCGAGATTGTAGCCGAGCGACTCGAATGGCTCGCGCGGAAAGGCGTCATCGACGCATTTCGTCTCCTGGAAACACACGATGTCGGGCTGCCGTTCGGCAAGCCATGTCACCGCCGCGTCGAGGCGTTGCTTGATGGAGTTCACATTCCAGGTGGCGATGCGCACGGGCGATTGACCATATTCGTGTGGCGCGACGGTCGCCGCGTGACCCTAATTGGAATGCCTCAGGATCGCGCTGCCATTTTGTCTCAGCATGATCTTTTCGGAAAAACCGGCGTCCACCTTCCGGATCATGCGCTAAAGCGCGAAACTCGTCCCGCAGCCGCATGAGGCGGTGGCATTCGGATTATTGACCTTGAAAGACGATCCGATCAGATCGTCGACAAAATCGATCTCCGATCCGGCTAGGTAGTTGAGCGATATCGGATCGATGAGCACCGTGGCGCCCGAGCGCTCGATGACCATGTCGTCCTCGGCCCTGGCACGCTCGGTGTCGAACTTGTACTGAAACCCGGAGCATCCGCCGCCGGCCACGCTTACGCGCAGCATCGTGCCCGCCGGCTCCTGACGGAGGATTTCACCAATCCGGAGCGCTGCCCGTTCGGTAACCGTGACGTCGGTGATCATGATCTCCTCCAGCCGGGCAATTCCGATTCCCGCTGTATTCTTGCAATAGGTAAGTGCGCTAAATGCCAACGTCAATTGCGGAAACCGGCCGAACCATGGCGATCGAGGCTGCAAAATCTCGCGCTTCCTATGCCAGCGACCCGGCCCGAAGCCGCGGGCGCCTGCATCCGGAGCCGGCCAGCAAAAGTCGCAGTGCGTTCCGTCGCGACTGCGACCGCATCATCCACGCGACCGCCTTCCGCCGTCTCAAGCACAAGACGCAGGTCTTCGTTTTTGACGAAGGCGATCACTACCGGACACGGCTCACCCACACGCTCGAAGTCACCCAGATCGCGCGGGCGCTTGCGCGCGCGCTTGGTCTCGATGAGGATCTCGCCGAGGCGCTCGCGCTTGCGCACGATCTCGGTCACCCGCCGTTCGGGCACGCCGGCGAGCGCGCGCTCGACGATTGCCTGAGCGCCTTCGGCGGCTTCGATCACAATGCCCAGACCCTGCGCGTCGTGACCGCGCTAGAGCGCCGCTACCCCACTTTCGACGGCCTCAATCTCACCTGGGAAACGCTCGAGGGCCTGGTGAAGCACAACGGGCCGCTGACCGACCGGCAGGGACATCCGCTCGGACGCTACCAGGCGCACGGCGTGCCCGAAACGATCCGCGACTACGACAAACAGCAGGACTTGCTGCTTTGGAGCTATGCGAGCCTTGAGGCACAGGTCGCAGCCTTTGCCGACGATATCGCCTACGATGCGCACGACATCGATGACGGTCTGCGGGCCGGATTGTTCAGCATCGGCGATATCGCGGGTGTGGAGCTGCCGGGACACATCCTTGCGGATATCCGCAAGGATTTTCCCGGTCTCGACGACGCGCGTGTCGTGCACGAATTCATTCGCCGCATGATCGGCCTCTTGATCGAGGACGTCGTTACCGAGACCGGACGGCGCGTCACTGCGCTGGCGCCGCGTTCGGCCGACGACGTACGGGCCGCAGCGTCGGCACCGGTGGGATTTTCGTCGGCCGTCGCCGGTGCGGAGCGACTGATCAAAGATTTTCTAGAAACGCGCATGTATCGGCACGCGCGGATCAAGCGCGTGATGAACGATGCCGCAGACTTGGTGCGCGCGCTTTTTCGCCGCTACATCCAACATCCCGGTGACTTGCCGGCGGAGTGGTCGATGGGGCTCGCGCCACTCGGCGAGCCGGCGCGAGCGCGCCGCATCGCCGATTTCATCGCCGGGATGACCGACCGCTACGCGCTGGCCGAGCATGCCCGGCTCTTTGACTCGACCCCGGAATTGCGTTAGGCGCGCGGCGCTCCGGCTCAAGCGGAGCAGAATGGATATCGATGAACGCGCATAACATTTTTGCCGAAATGCTCGGGCGCATTCATCGCGTCAGCGATGAACTGGTGGCGGCCGGTCTGTTGCCGCCGGGAATGGATTGGTCGCGGGCGACGGTCGAGCCGCCCCGCGATCAAACCCATGGCGATATGGCGACCAACGTCGCCATGATGCTCGCGAAGGATGCCGGCAAGAAGCCGCGCGATCTCGCTGAAGCCTATGCGGCAAAGCTTCGCGCCGACACGTTGGTGGCCAAAGTCGACGTCGCAGGCCCGGGATTCATCAATCTCACGCTCAAGCCGTCCGCCTGGATAGGATCGCTGCGCGATGCCGTGCGCCTCGGCTCTGAATTCGGGCGGACCGACATCGGGCAGAACGCGCTCGTCAACGTCGAATACGTTTCCGCCAACCCGACCGGGCCCATGCATGTCGGCCATGGGCGCGGCGCGGTGTTCGGCGATGCCTTGGCAAATTTGCTCGCGTTCACGAGCCATAGCGTCATGCGCGAATACTACGTCAACGACGCGGGCGCGCAGGTCGATGTACTCGCGCGCTCGGCGTTCCTGCGCTATCGCGAGGCGCTCGGCGAAACCATCGGCGCTATCCCGGAAGGGCTTTATCCGGGCGACTATCTCAAGCCTGTTGGCGCGGCGCTGGCGGCGGAATTCGGCGGCGCTCTCGCCAGGCAGACGGAAAGCCAGTGGCTTCCAGTCGTCCGCGCAAAAGCAATCGCGGTGATGATGGAGATGGTTCGTGCCGACCTTGCTGCGCTCAACATCACCCACGAAGTTTTCTTCTCCGAACGTTCGCTCGTCCACGGCGAAGTCGATCAGGTCGCTGCAACGATCGCGTGGTTGCGCGAGCGCGGGCATGTTTATGAAGGCCGTTTGCCGCCGCCGAAGGGGGCGCCCGTTGAAGATTGGGAGGACCGCGAACAAACGCTCTTTCGTTCGACCGCCTTCGGCGACGATGTCGATCGTCCGCTGAAAAAGTCGGACGGCTCCTATACCTATTTCGCCTCCGATATCGCCTACCACGCCGACAAGATCCGGCGCGGCTTTCGCACATTGATCGACGTCTGGGGCGCCGACCACGGCGGCTACATCAAGCGCATGAAGGCGGCGGTCGCCGCACTCAGCGACGGCAAGGCCGAACTCGACGTCAAGCTTGTTCAGCTCGTGAAGTTGTTGCGGGCCGGCGAGCCGGTGAAGATGTCGAAGCGGGCAGGGGAATTCGTGACCTTGCGCGATGTCGTGGATGAAGTGGGCCCGGACGCGGTCCGCTTCATGATGCTGTTCCGCAAGAACGATGCGGTGCTCGACTTCGACTTGGCGAAGGTGCTGGAGCAATCGCGCGACAATCCGGTGTTCTACGTACAATACGGCCACGCGCGCGGGCATTCGGTGTTTCGCAATGCGCGCGAAGCCTTTTCCGACCTGCCGCCGCTGCCGGTGATGGTTAACGCGGCGAATCTGGATTTGCTGTCGGATCCTGCCGAACTCGCGCTGATACGGCAGATTGCGCTTTATCCGCGGGTAGTCGAAGCCGCGGCGGGAGGCCACGAGCCGCACCGAATTGCCTTTTATCTGTATGATTTAGCTAGCGACTTTCACGCTTTATGGACGTTGGGCAACGCATCGCCACATTTACGCTTCATTATCCACAATGATCGACAAATGACGATGGCGCGGCTCGTACTTGTACAAGGCGTGGTCACAGTTCTCGCGTCGGGGCTCGCGTTACTTGGCGTTGGGGCGCCGAATGAGATGCGATAACTCCATGCCGCCGGGGGGCGGCAAGAGCAATCGTGGGGCATCGTTGCTCGAAATTGAAGTGAAACGCCAGAATCGGAGCAAGTCCGATGGCTGACAATAATTATCGGTCCGATCGCCGCCGAGATCCGCTCGCGGAACTCGCGCGGCTGATCGGGCAGGGGGACCAGTCCTCGGGGGGACAGTCCCGAGAAACCCTCGATCCGCCGCGGCCGCGCGCTCCGGCGGCGCGCGACGTCGATTGGGCGCCCGAGGACCGCTATGCCGCGCCGGAGCCCCATACCGAGACGCGCTATGCGGCGCCGCTCCCGTCCGCTCCATCGTACCCTTCGTCTTCGTCGGATTATTACGCGCCGCATCAGGCGCAAGATCCCGGCTACCGCGACCACGGCTATCAAGACCCGGGCTATCAAGGCCAAGGCCATCAGGATCAAGGCTATCAACCCCAAGCCTATCAGGACCAAGGCAATCAAGATCGCAGCTATCACGATCAAGGCTACGACGAGCCAGCCGGAAGCCGCTTCTTTTCCGGGCCGGCCGGCCAGTTCAACGGCTTCCGCGAAGAGCCGAGCCACGGCTTGCAGAATTTCTATGACGAGGCGCTGCCGCAACTGCCGTCGGCCCGCGACCTGTCGGCCTATGCTTCCGCGCTAGATGTCCACGGCAATCAAGCTGACGAGCACGACTATGCCGAGGACGGGGCCGCGCCTGCCGATCACGACTATCAGGAAGCGCGCAACCCCGGCCGGCGGACTGTTCTAGTTGCGGTGATGGCAGTGTTTGGTTTGGTGGTTGTCGGCTCTGCCGGCGCCTTCGGCTACCGCGCCATGTTTGGTGGATCTGTCCTGCCGACGCTGCCGCCGATCATCAAAGCGAGCAACGGACCAAACAAGATCGCGCTCGACCCGCAGGCTGGTGCGGCGAGCAATGCCGCTCAGGCTGTGGCAACCACCGGCTCGACCGAGAACCTCGTATCGCGCGAGGAGCAACCAGTTACCATCGATGCGCCCAAGCCTGCACCGCGGGTGGTGTCGACGATTCCGATCGTCACCAACGGCCAAAGCGCGATGCCGCCCGGCATGAGCGGGATGCCGCCGGCGACCACCGGTCAAAGCGGGCCAAATCGCGTCGCTGCGGCGGATTCGCCCTGGCCCGCGCCGCCATCCACGCTGCCCGCGCCGGCCCCGGCGGCCGCTGCGCCACCGGCGCCCGTACCGGTTTCGTCTGAGCCCAAGAAGATACACACCGTGACCATCCGGGCCGATCAGACCGGGGCGGTTCCCGACACCGCGGCCGGTTCGGCCGCTTCGGGCGCGGCGCGCACCCAGAGCCGCCCGGCAGCCGCACCCCGCGCGGCAGCGCCCGCTGCGGGCGGGGGTGCGGTACCGATGTCGATTGTTCCGGCCCAAGGCGACGCCGCGCCTGCGCAGCCACCGCGCACGCGGACGGCCGTCGCCTCGACGGCGCCGAGTGCGACGCCGTCGGCAGGCGGCGGCAGCTACGCTCAAGTCACGTCGCGGCGCACAGAAGGCGAAGCGCAGACGGAGTTCCGGGCGCTGCAAGCCAGGTTCCCCGCGCAGCTGAGCGGCCGCGAGCCGGTCATTCGGCGGGCCGATCTCGGAGAAAAGGGCATCTACTATCGCGCGTTGGTCGGGCCGTTCGCTTCGACGGAAGAAGCGGCGCAGTTATGCAGCAGCCTCAAGGCCGCCGGCCAGAACTGCATCGTCCAAAGAAATTGACGTGCGCGTCCTTGACCCTTGCGCCGCCCGCGGGCTAAGCGGCCGCGATGCGCGCCTTCATCACCGGCTTTGCCGGCACGAAACTTTCGGACGCTGAACGCGCATTCCTCCGCGAAGCGCAGCCTTGGGGGTTTATCCTCTTCAAGCGCAACATCGCGGAGCCGCAAGCGGTACGCACATTGGTGGACGATGTTCGCGCAACGCTCGGGCGATCTGCACCCGCACTGATCGATCAGGAGGGCGGGCGGGTGCAGCGGCTGACGCCACCGCATTGGCCGCCCTATCCGCCGGGCGCAGCCTATGGAGCTTTGTACGATCGCGACAAGGATGCGGGTCTCGCGGCGGCTCATCTCGGCGCGCGACTTATTGCCTTCGACCTCGCAGGATTAGGGATTGACGTCGATTGCCTTCCGATCGCCGACGTGCCGGCGGCGGGCGCCGATCCGGTGGTCGGCGATCGGGCCTATGGTACCGAGCCGAACAAGGTCGCCGCTATCGCCGGCGCGGTCGCTAAGGGCTTAGCGGACGGCGGCGTGTTGCCGGTACTCAAGCACATTCCCGGCCATGGGCGCGCCACCGCCGACAGCCACGCCAAGCTCCCAGTTGTCAACACCGAGCGGGCGGTTCTCGATGCCACGGATTTTGCGGCTTTTCGGCCGCTCATCGGGCTTCCCATGGCGATGACCGCGCATGTTGTGTTTACGGCGCTCGATCCGATCGAGCCTGCAACTGTTTCGGCAACTATAGTGCGGGGCGTGATTCGTGATTCGATTGGCTTCAAAGGCCTGCTGATGAGTGACGACATTTCCATGGGCGCCTTGTCCGGATCGAGTGCCGAGCGCACGCGCGCTGCGATCGCGGCCGGCTGCGACGTCGTCCTTCATTGCAACGGGCAAATGCCTGAGATGCAGGCGGTTGCCGCGGAAGCGCCGGTGCTTGCAGGGGAGGCGCTTCGCCGCGCCGATGCGGCACTGGCATGCAAAAAGCCTGCGGCGCCGATCGATGTCGGCGCGAGCCGTGCCGCGTTTCTGAAGCTGATGAACGGTGTCTGGGAACCGGCGCAGGGGTATGCATGATCGCTGAAGACCTGCAATTCTCGACCGACCTTCCCGAACGCGATCCTGACGAGCCCGCGCTCGTCATCGACGTCGAAGGGTTCGAAGGTCCGCTCGACCTTCTTCTGACGCTCGCGCGGCAGCAGAAGGTCGATCTCGCAAAAATCTCGATCCTGGCGCTGGCCGATCAGTATCTCGCCTTCATCGAGGAGGCGCGCAAATTGCGGCTCGAGCTTGCGGCCGATTATTTGGTCATGGCGGCATGGCTCGCTTATCTGAAGTCGCGCCTGCTGCTGCCGCCCGAGCAGCACGAGTCCGACGGCATCAGCGCCGAAGACATGGCGACCGCGCTTGCGCAACGCCTGCGGCGGCTTGAAGCCATCCGCCATGTCGCCGAGCAATTGCTCAATCGCCCGCAGCTCGGCCGCGAGGTCTTTGCGCGCGGCCTTCCGCAACCGATCGCCGAGATCAAGAAGCCGGAATGGTCGGCGACTCTGTACGATCTCCTCTCCGCCTATGGCAGCCAGCGCCAGAAGCAGGCGCGTTCTTTCGTGCGCTTGCCGAAACGCACCGTGTGGTCGCTTTCAGAAGCGCGCGAGGCGTTGGAACGGCTCATCGGCATGGCGACGGATTGGTGTGCGCTCGATGAATATCTGATCGCCTATATGGCCGAGCCGTCGCATGCGGCGACCGTTCGCGCTTCGAGCTTTGCCGCCACGCTGGAACTGGTGCGCGAGGGGTTGCTCGAGATGAATCAACAAAAAGCCTTTGCGCCGCTCTATGTGCGCAAGCGGCAGGGCGATGGAGTGAGTTCAGTAAGTAACGGTGTGGTGGAATCTGGGAATGGATGACGGGGAGACCGGGATGATCGCCAATGTGGCGGAGATGCGCGTGGTTGTGGACAATACCGAAGCCGTGGAGCGCGCGGAGGAATTGCGCATTCTCGAAGCGGTATTGTTTGCCGCCGACGAGCCGCTCGACGAGAAGGCGTTGGCCGGACGGTTGCCGGCCGACGCCGACGTGCATGCGCTGCTTCTGCAGCTGCAGCAGGAATACGCATCGCGAGGGGTCAATCTCGTGCGGGTCGGCGGCAAATGGTCGCTGCGTACAGCAGGTGACCTCGCCTGGATTTTGACCCGCGAAACCGTGGTCACCAAGAAGCTCTCGCGCGCCGCCATCGAAACGCTGGCCATTGTTGCCTATCATCAGCCTGTCACACGCGCCGAGATCGAAGAAATCCGCGGCGTGACCACGTCGAAGGGCACGCTCGACGTGCTGTTGGAGACCGGATGGATCCGCCTGCGCGGCCGCCGCAAGGCTCCGGGCCGGCCCGTGACTTACGGCACGACGGAAGCCTTCATGTCGCATTTCGGCCTTGATGCGCTCACCGACCTTCCGGGCATCGATGAGCTCAAGGGCGCGGGACTGATCGACAAATCGCTGCCGGCTGGATTTTCGGTCCCGGTGCCGTCGGACGATCCGGCGTTGCGTGAGGACGAAGACCCCTTGGAACCGGCCGATCTCGATTTCGGACTGGCTCCGCCGGTCGAACGGACCGAGGAATAGCGCAAACTCGGCGCTTCGAAGCGTCCTTAACGCCGATGCCTGCGGCGGGTTTACCGGCTCGTCGGGTTATGCTTGTTTTTGCCGCTTCCGACGCCTAGTTTCCCTTTTGAATTCGCGTCCCTTGGGTGGGCGCGGGCGCTGCTGCGCACGGAGGATTTCATGGGCTCTCTGAGCATCTGGCACTGGTTGATCGTCGGCGCCGTCCTGCTGCTGGTCTTCGGCGGGCGGGGCAAGATTTCGGACATGATGGGCGATGTCGCCAAGGGCATTAAGGCCTTCAAGCGCGGCATGTCGGATGAGGAAACCGCCGACGCCGCAAAGCCCGAGGCCGCCAAGTCGATCGACCATCAGGCCGAGGTCAAGCAGCGCGCCGAAAGCAAGGTGTCCTGACGTCCCTCGCGGCTGCTCCTAACCGGCAAAAGGCCGGCGGTCGACACGCAAGTGAGCGGTGAGCCGGCCGGGAAGTTTCCATGTTCGACATCTCTTGGACCGAGTTTCTGCTGATCGGCGTCGTGGCGCTGATCTTCATCGGCCCGAAGGAGCTGCCGGCCGTTCTGCGTACGCTCGGGCAGTGGACGCGGCGGATACGCAGCATGGCCGCGGACTTCCAAAATCAGTTCCAGGAAGCCATGCGCGAAGCCGAAATGGCCGACCTCAAGAAGCAGGTCGACGATATCGCGCACGACATCAAGAGCTACGACCCGCTCAAGGATGTCCGCGCCGACGTCGAGGCGGCAGGCAAGGACATTCAGTCGTCGCTGGAAAAGCCGGCCGAGAGCGCGGCAGAAACGGCGACAGCACAATCCGAGACGCCGGCATTGACCGATGCGACGGCCGCGGCGACTGGCCCGGTCGCGTCTGAAGCTGTCGCGGAGTTGGCGGCGCCGGCCGAGCCTGCGGCCACCGCGCCTGCGACCGATTATTCGCGCGAGGCCGCCGTCGTCGCAGCCGCGATCGCTCCGGTCGTGCCGGAGGCAGTCGCGAATGTGTCGAAGCCCGACACGACGGGGAATGACCCGGAGGCACGTGAGACAGCGGGACGTCAGACTGCAGGACCTGGCGAATGAGCCGCGAGGACGAAGAGAAGGCCATCGAGGCGACCAAGGCGCCTCTGATGGATCACCTGATCGAGCTGCGCAGCCGGCTGATCAAGGCGGTCGCCGCGTTCGCGCTTGCGGCCGTGGTCTGTTTCTTCTTCGCCAAGCAGATCTACAATGTGCTGACCTGGCCCTATGTGTGGGTGGCGGGTCCGGAAAATTCCAAGTTCATCTATACCGGGCTCCTTGAATATTTCATCGTGCAGCTCAAGCTTGCGATGTTCGGTGCGGCTTTCATCGCCTTCCCGGTGATCGCCGGGCAGATCTATATGTTCGTCGCGCCCGGCCTGTACCGCAACGAGCGCAATGCCTTTCTTCCGTATCTCATCGCCACGCCGATCTTCTTTGTGCTGGGCGCGTCCATCGTCTATTTCGTCGTCTGGCCGATGCTCACGCGCTTCTCGCTCGGCATGCAGC
>DATMQV010000429.1:0-5383 GCA_035566615.1 Xanthobacteraceae bacterium | reverse complement strand
GGACAAGAGGCCGGACAGCCGCCAAGGAAGAAACTGCACTTCCTTGCTCCCGCGACCGGCAGCCGGAGGCGAACCGGCGATGCCAGCTCTCCACTGGCGACGCGGCTTAAAGCAACGACGGAAGGGCTTTTTTGGATGACTGCCGGCGCCAATGCCGGGGACACCGAAAGGGCTTGTCCTTCTTTGCCAGCAGTGCGGAACGGGATCTCCCTCATCCGGACCAAGGCAGCAATCACGGCGACGTAAGTCGGCTCCGCATGCGCGGATCCGTGCGCGTCGCAGGAGGTTCACGTCGGCGGCTACGCCGCCTGTCGGATGGGGAGTGGAGGCATGACCGCGCGTATCCGCGAATTCCTCAAGAAGCGTTGCGACAATGGACCCTGCCTCGTGGTCGACCTCGATGTTGTCCGCGAAAACTATCTGAACTTCGCCAAGGCGCTGCCGGACACCAAAGTCTTCTACGCCGTCAAAGCCAATCCGGCGCCGGAAATCCTGAGACTGCTTGCCGAGCTCGGCTGCTGTTTCGATGTGGCCTCGGTGCCGGAAACTCACGCCGCGCTCGCTGCCGGCGCACCGCCCGAGCGCATCTCATACGGCAACACCATCAAGAAAGAGACGGAGATCGCAGCCGCCTTCGCGCTCGGCGTCACGCTCTTTGCCGTCGACTGCGAGGCCGAGGTCGAGAAAGTCGCGCGCGCCGCGCCCGGCAGCCGCGTGATTTGCCGCATCCTCTGCGACGGCGCCGGCGCCGAATGGCCGCTGTCGCGCAAGTTCGGCTGCGAGCCGGTCTATGCCGCCGACATTCTCGAACATGCGCACAAGCTCGGGCTCGTGCCGCACGGCGTGTCTTTTCACGTTGGCTCGCAGCAGCACAATGTCGAAGCCTGGGACCGCGCGCTCGCCTCGACGGCGGCCGTGTTCCGCGCCTGCGCCGAGCGCGGCATCGCGCTGTCCATCGTCAATCTCGGGGGCGGCTTTCCGGCGCGCTATGTGCGCAAGACGCCGAAGCTAGAATCCTACGGCAAGGCGATCTTCCGCTCGCTGCGCAAGCATTTCGGCAACAACCTGCCGAACACCATCGTGGAGCCGGGGCGCGGGCTCGTCGGCAACGCCGGCATGATCGAGGCCGAGGTGGTGCTGATCGCCAAGCGCTCGCCCGAAGACGAAGTGCGCTGGGTCTATCTCGATATCGGCAAATTCCACGGATTGGCGGAAACCATCGGCGAATCAATCCGCTACCCGATCCGTACCAGCAAGGACCGCGATGAGACAGTGCCTTGCATCATCGCCGGCCCGACTTGCGACTCGGTGGACGTGCTGTACGAAAAGACGCCGTATCCGCTGCCGGTGTCGCTTGCCATCGGCGACAAGGTGATCATCGAGGCGGCCGGCGCTTACACGGCGAGCTATTCGTCGGTCGGCTTCAACGGCTATCCGCCGTTGCGGCAGTACGTGATCTGAGAAAGCTGCGTCGTCGTTGCGGGGTTTACCATCAGGCCGGCCACTTCGGGCCGGACCCGTCGGCTTCTGGCAATGACGCAATGGCCGTTTATACCCACTCGATGTGGGCTTTGATCGCGTTGCGCTGATCGTCGATCCAGCCGTGCGGACGCGCCTTTTCGATCATGGCGGAGAAATTCTGCTGCCAACCGGTATCCTGCTCGAGGCCGGGCCACTGGCGCAGCGCAGCTTGGAAAATCCAGGCCGTCTCTGCATCGGCGAGTTCCGCCTTGCCCGCCACCGCGCGGCGCACCGCATCGAGCCGGCCGCGATCGCTCTCGACGACAAGCTTGAAGGCGCGAAAGTTCTGCCGGTCCTCGAACTGCAATTCGCCGGCCGCCGTCAACTTCAGAAACATGATCCCCCCTTTAGAGCATGATCCGGAAAAGTGGAAACCGGTTTTCCGAAAAGATCATGCTCAAACAAAAAGCTAGCGCGGGATGCCGATCCAACCATCGCGTATCCCTCTCTGGTCGGTCAGGCGAGATCGAGTACGCCGGCTTCGCCGTCTTCCGTGCCGAAGGAAAGAAAACGGCCGTCCGTGCTCCAGGCGAGCGCACTGACCGGCGCGTTGCCCGGCTTCCGGACCAAAATCTCGGCGCCATCCTGGATGCGGGTGAAGAGCACCATGCCGTCGCCGTAGCCGACGGCGACGATCGGATCCTTCGGGTGACTGGCGACGACCTCGACGCGATGCTCCGCCGGCGCCAACACGCGCGGCTCTTTGCCCATCGGTCCGTCTTTGCCCTGGAACGGCCAAAGGATGAGCTGTGGCGCGCCCGAAGTGGCGAGCCAGTCACCGTCGGCCGTCCAGCTCATCGAAGTCACCCGAGAGGCATAGCCGGACATGCGCATGTGCTTGCGGTCGGCGAGCCGCCAGCCATGAAGCATTGGCTCTTGCATCGTCGTGACCAGAAACCGGCCGTCCGGGCTGACGGTGGCGCCGAGATGCGACCCCTTCCATTCCAGGAATTCAGGCGTCGCCTCCTTGGCGTTCGGAAACCAGAGCGTGGCGCCGTTGTAGTGGGCGAGCGCAAGCCGGAAGCCTTTCGGCAGGAAGGCCAAGCCGCCGACGCTCGAAGGCGCTTCGAATTCGCGTATGTCCTTGGCCTGCACGAACGCCGTCTTGCCGGCCGACCAGGCAACGGCGCGCTCCGGCCCAAGCGCGACATGATCGATCCAGCGATGCTTCGGATCAGTGGCGACGATCTCGGTTTCACCCTTGGCATTGGTCGCGGCCACTTTGCCGTCGTCGCCACCGGTGACGATGCGCTGTTTGTCGGCGGCCGTTGCCAGGATCGCACCGTCGTGAACCGCGACGCGCCGCGGTTCGCCTTCCGGCTCGACGAACAGCATCGCTTCTTCGCCCAGCACGAACACGGCCGTATGGCGCAGAAAATGGGCGGCCACGACCGGCGCGCCGGCAGCTACGGGATACGTGCGGTCGGCGATGGAAACGGTATCTGCGCGGGAATCGGTCATGAGACAACTAGCGAGTGGTTCTCCTCCCCCTTATGGGGAGGGTCGGGGTCCTGAGGTTATTCGCCTGCGAAGACGGGTGCTCCCGTCTATCATGCGCCCAACCTCCCGAACCGCCCTCCCTGCCCCACCCCAAAAGGGGGAGAGGGAAATTCACGCGATGCAGCTTTCAAAGCCCTGGCGGATTTTGTCCTCCGGCAGGTTGCGCCCGATGAAGACGATGCGGCTGTCGCGCTTCTCGCCTTTGGCCCAAGGCCGTTGATGATCGCCGTCGAGGATCATGTGCACCCCCTGGAAGACGAAGCGGTCATCATCGTCCTTGAACGACAGGATGCCCTTGCAGCGCAGGATGCTCGGGCCTTCGGTCTGCACCAGGTTCTGCACCCAGGGGAAGAATTTGTCGGCATCGAGCGGTTTGTCGGTCTTGAGCGAAACCGACTGCATGTCTTCGTCGTGATAGTGCTTGATGCCCTTGTGGCTGTGCTCGTGGTGATGATCGTGTCCGTGATCATGGTCGTGATGATGGTCATGGCCATGCGCGTGGTGATGGTCGTGATCCTCTTCGGCCTCGAGAAATTCCGGCTCGATGTCGAGGATACGGTCGAGATCGAAGGCGTTGCGGTCGAGCACCTCGGCGAGCGGAATTTGCGCGCGCTCGGTCCGGTGCAGCTTGGCGTAGGGATTGATGGCACGGATACGGCCCTCCACGTCGCGCAATTCGTCCGCCGAAACGAGATCGGTCTTGTTGACCAGGATCACGTCGGCGAAGGCGATCTGATTTTTTGCCTCCGGCGCGTCCTTCAATCGCTCGCTGAGCCATTTGGCGTCGGCGACGGTCACGACTGCGTCCAGCCTGGTCTTCCGCCCGACATTCTCGTCGACGAAGAACGTCTGGGCTACCGGCGCCGGATCGGCGAGACCGGTCGTCTCGACGATCACCGCGTCGAACTTGCCCTTGCGGCGCATCAGCCCGTCGAGGATGCGAACCAGGTCGCCCCGCACGGTGCAGCAGATGCAGCCGTTGTTCATTTCGAACACTTCCTCGTCGGCGCCGACGACCAGGTCGTTGTCGATGCCGATTTCGCCGAACTCGTTGACGATCACGGCGTATTTCTTCCCGTGCGGCTCGGACAGAATGCGATTGAGCAATGTGGTCTTGCCGGCGCCGAGATAGCCGGTGAGCACCGTGACCGGCACTTTTTCTGACGTAACCTGTTCTGACATGAGGGCCCTCCTGGCCGGCTATATAGGCGCTTCCGCTTAAGGGCCAAAACCCAATCCGGCGTCGCGGACGAACGGGACGCGCCGGCAGCCAATGCTGCCGGCCGCTCGAACCGTCCCAATCGGGTTTGCAAATTGCCCCCCGCCGGACGCTGAGTGCCTCCAGGCCACCGCCGGAACGCGGATCAACGCGATTGCAAAAGCAATGTTATAATATTACATTTCCAGCGTGCCCACGTTGATTTTACAGGTGAATTTTGAGGCTGCCGGTGAAAATCCTTTTAGCTTTGTCGATTGCGTTGCTGGCGGCGATGGTCACCATCGCGCGGGCCGCCGAGGGCAAGATCGAGGTTGTGGCGGCCGAGAATTTCTACGGAAATGTTGCCCAGCAGATCGGCGGCGACCGGGTATCGGTCGTCAGTATCTTGAATAATCCGGACCAAGACCCCCACCTGTTCGAGGTTTCGCCGGCGGTCATCCGAAAGGTCGCGGCCGCGCAGGTCGTCCTCTACAACGGCGCCGGCTACGATCCCTGGGTCGAACAAGTGCTGAGCGCGACGGCGAAGCCCGGTCGCGTGGCGATCGTCGCGGCCAACCTCATGCACCGTAAGAGCGGGGACAATCCGCACCTTTGGTATGATCCCGCCACCATGCCAGCCATTGCGCGCGCGCTCGCGACAGCGCTGGCCGCGGCCGATCCGGCGCACAAGGACGACTATGTGTCACGGCTCGCAACCTTTGTGGCCTCGCTTGCGCCGCTCGAGGTCAAGATCGCGGCCATCCGCGATAAATATGCCGGCACCGTGGTCACGGCGACGGAGCCGGTTTTTGGCAACATGGCGGAAGCGCTCAAGCTGACGATGGCGAACGAGCGCTTCCAACTCGCCATCATGAACGACACCGAGCCGAGCGCGCGAGACGTGGCTGCGTTCGAGCGTGACTTGAAAGACCGAAAGGTGCGCGTCTTGTTCTACAACAAGCAGGCGCCCACCAAGCTCGTTCAGCACCTCATCGAGCTGGCGCGCGCAGCCAAGATCCCGGTCGTCGGCATCACCGAAACCGCACCCGCGGGCTCCTCGTACCAGGATTGGATGCTGATGCAGCTCGACGAAACCCAGCGCGCTTTGGCCGGGCCGTCGTCATGAATGTAATCGAGCTCGATCACGCGACCATAGCGATCGGC
>DATMQV010000428.1:0-3977 GCA_035566615.1 Xanthobacteraceae bacterium | reverse complement strand
CTTTCGGTACGCCGGCCTTCGGACATTGATCGTTGGTGCGTGACGCATGTCGGTGCATGAGCAAAGCCGTCGGCTGACCGCGCCCGACATTCGTGGCCGCAAGGGCGGCGAGGCGCTCGTTTGCCTGACCTCGTATCACGCGCATACCGCGCGCATCCTCGACAGCTATTGCGATGTCATCCTGGTTGGGGACTCGCTCGGCATGCTGATGCACGGGCTCGAAAGCACGGTGCCCGTCACGCTCGACATGATGATCCTGCAGGGCAATGCGGTGATGCGCGGCTCCAGGCGCGCGCTGGTGGTGATCGACCTGCCGTTCGGCTCCTACGAAGCCTCCAAAGAGCAAGCCTTTACCTCCGCCGCGCGCGTGTTGAAGGAAACCGGCTGCGGCGCCATCAAGCTCGAGGGCGGCCGCCGCATGGCGGAGACGATTGCGTTCCTGGTCGAGCGCGGCGTGCCCGTCATGGGCCATGTCGGCCTGACCCCGCAGGCGATCAACACGCTCGGCTCGTTCCGCGCGCAAGGTCGCGACGAAGTCGATTGGGCGCCGATCGAAGCGGATGCGCGCGCCGTCGCCGAGGCGGGCGCATTTTCCGTCGTGCTGGAGGCGATGGCCGAACCGCTCGCGCGCCGGATCACGGGCGAGGTTGCAATCCCGACCATCGGCATCGGCGCAATCGTGGCCTGCGACGGCCAGATCCCGGTGCTCGAGGACATGCTCGGCTTGTCGCCGCGGGTGCCGAAATTCGTCAAACGCTTTGGCGATCTAGGACCGTCGATCGAATTGGCGGTAAAAAGCTACGCCGAGGATGTGCGCGCTCGGCATTTCCCCAGCCCGGACCACGTCTACCCAATGCGGAAAGCCAAGGATTAGCGGGGTTCCCCGACGGCGGGCAATTGGAGGCCCGGCAGGGCGGTTAACGCCCTGCGGTAACCCCAATATCCACCAATTGCCGCTGGTATCGTCTCGGCCTTTGCCTTGCTCGTGCCACACGACTATTCTAGCTCGGACATGGAATGTCCAAGGCTAACTGCCGGGAATTCTTAAGTTTTGTCGGCTCCCAGGTCGGAATAGCTCGCGCTCGGTGGCGACCGGGACAAGTCAACGCTGAAGCCGGGGGGCGGGTCGGGGCAGGGTGTGACCGATATTTTTCATGAAGTCGACGAAGAAGTTCGTCGCGAACGGCTTAAAAAGCTGTGGCAGCGCTACGGCAACTATATCATTGGCGGCTGCCTCCTTGTCATCGTCGGCATCGCCGGTTGGCGCGGATACGAATGGTTGGAAGCTAAGCGCGTCGCCGAGTCCGGCACAGCTTTTGAGCAGGCCGTAACGCTCGCCGAGTCCGGCAAGGCCCAAGAAGCGGAAGCCGCCTTCGCCAAGCTCGCGAACGACGGCACCGCCGGCTACCGCGTCCTGTCGCGGTTGCGGGAAGCAGCGGAACTGGCGCGGTCAGATCCAAAGGCCGCGATCAAGGCGTACGAGGAGATCGCCGCCGATCGCGGGGCAGGCCAGGTCATCCAGGACCTGGCTACATTGCGAGCCGGCCTGCTGCTCGTCGACCAAACACCCTATGCGGACTTGCGCAGTCGATTGGAGCCTTTGACCGGGCCGGGGCGCGCGTTCCGCTACAGTGCGCGCGAATTGTTGGCGCTTTCTGCTTGGAAGCAGGGCGACGCCAGCGCGGCCAAGCAATGGACAGAAGCGATCATCGGCGATCCGCAGACGCCTGCGGGCGCGCGCAATCGCGCCGAGGTGTTGAGCCAGTTGATCGCGGCGGGCGGCAAGGGTTGAGCAGATGCCGACGGGGCGATTTCCTTCTTCTTTGATGCGGACCGGTGCGGCGCTGGCGCTCGTGCTGGTGCTGGCTGCCTGCACGGCGGGCGGCCAGTTCGATCCGACCGAAGTGGTCTCGTCCGACATTTTCAATACCAAGAAGAAGATTTCCGGCGAGCGCGAACCGCTCTTTCCGCAAGGCGTGCCGGGCGCGGAGCAGGGCGTCCCGCCCGATTTGGTGAAGGGCTATCAGCCGCCGCCGGAGGCTCCGGCGCTCGCCGACAGCGGCCCAGAAGCCACGGCCAAGGCAGCCGCCGCCGCAGAGAAACCGAAGCCAAAGCCCAAACCCAGGCCGAGGGTCGCCAAGGTGCCGGCGCAGCAAGCGCATGATCCGGCTTGGGATCAGAACGGGGCGGCGCCGCCCGGGGCCGCGGGTCAGCGGCCAGCGCAATCCGCCTGGCCGTCGCCGCAGTCCGCCGCTCAAACCAATTGGCCGGCGCCGCCTTCCGGCGGCCAATCCTCGCAAGCAGCGCCTCCCGCGCAAACGAACTGGCCGGCTCCGCCGCCGACCCGGTAAACGCAATAAGCTTTGCGCGCACGTGGCGCTTGATTGTATTCACGCCGGCGCGTCCGGGTTAAAGAGCGGTTGCCGGCGGCTGACGCGCCGCTTCTCGAATGCTCGCTAAAGACTTCCATGTCCTTCACGATTGCCATTGTCGGCCGGCCCAATGTCGGCAAATCGACGCTCTTCAACCGTCTGGTCGGGGCGCGGCGCGCGCTCGTCGATGACCAACCGGGCGTCACGCGCGATCGGCGGGAGGGCGAGGGAAGGCTCGGCGATCTTTCGTTTCGGGTGATCGACACGGCCGGTCTCGAGAGTGCGGCTCCCGAAAGTCTTGCAGGAAAGATGCAAGCGCAAACCGCGACGGCAGTGGCGCAGGCGGACGCGATCTTGTTTTTGGTCGATGCGCGCGCCGGTGCGACCCCGACCGATCGGACCTTCGCGGATCTTGTGCGCAAATCCGGCAAGCCGGCAATTCTGGTCGCCAACAAGAGCGAAGGCCGCGCCGGCGAAGCGGGCGCGCTCGAAAGCTACGCGCTCGGACTGGGCGACCCGGTGGCGATCAGCGCGGAGCATGGGGAAGGATTGGCGGATCTTTACGACGCGCTTCGCGCAGCACTTCCAGAGGCGACCGCAGAGGCTGATGAGGCCGACGAGGAGGCCGCGCCTGCTGAAGCCGCCGAGAGACCGATCCGCATCGCCGTGGTCGGGCGTCCCAATACCGGCAAGTCCACGTTGATCAACCGTCTGCTCGGCGAAGAGCGGCTGGTGACAGGGCCGGAGGCGGGCATCACGCGCGATGCCATTGCGGTCGATCTGGACTGGCAGGGGCGGCGCGTGCGCGCCCACGATACCGCCGGCTTGCGCCGCCGTTCGCGCATCGAGGAGAAGCTCGAGAAACTCTCGATCGCGGACACCCTCAACGCCATCCGTTTTGCCGAAGTCGTGATCGTCCTCATCGATGCGCCGACGCCGTTCGAGGAGCAGGACGTTAGGATTGCCGATCTCGTCGAGCGTGAAGGTCGCGCCGTCGTCATCGGCTTCAACAAGGTCGATTTGGTCGAGCGCGAGTCAGGCACACGTCAGCGATTGCGCGAGCTGGTCGATCGCGTGTTGCCGCAGATCAAGGGCGTCCCGGTGGTCGCCATATCGGCCCGTAGCGGCGAGGGGCTCGATCATCTGATGAAATCCGTGATCGACGCCCACGCCGTCTGGAATCGCCGCGTACCGACGGCCGCGCTCAACCGGTTTTTGGCGCATGCCTCGGAAGCTCATCCACCGCCTGCCATTCGCGGCCGCCGTATCCGCCTGGATTATATGACTCAGCCGAAATCACGCCCGCCCACTTTTGTTTTGTTTTCCTCGCGAGCTGCGGCGTTGCCTGAAACTTATCGCCGCTATCTGATCAACGGTTTGCGCGAGGCCTTCGCGCTGCCCGGCACACCGATCCGGCTTACGCTGCGCGGCAAGGCCAATCCCTATGCCGGACGAAAGCGCCGCTGATGCACCAGCGCCTGGATCCGCCCGGCGTTATGATCGGTGCGGCGAGGCGCAAGGCCGCCTTCGTCTTCATCTTTGCGACCATTCTCCTGGACATGCTCGCCATGGGCATTGTCATCCCGGTGCTGCCGAAACTCGTGG
>DATMQV010000427.1:0-5547 GCA_035566615.1 Xanthobacteraceae bacterium | reverse complement strand
CGGACCGAGCTCGGTGGCGAGCGAGCGCGTGAAACCGATCACGCCGGCCTTGCTGGTGATGTAATGCACGAAGTCCGGGACCAGCAGGTTCACGGTGTCGGACGCCAAGTTGATGATGCGGCCCCAGCCGCGCTGCCGCATACCGCCGGCGAACGCCTTGGCCGTCAGAAACATCGAATCGAGATTGACTGAGATAACGCGGCGCCAGTCCTCGAAGGTGATATCGTCGAAGCTCTGCATCGGGTAGATGCCAGCATTGTTGATAAGGATGTCGCAGCGCCCGCCGCCCTTCTCGACCTCCGCCTTCAATTTGGCGACGCTTGCCGGATCGCTGATGTCGCACTGAATAGCGGTGGCGCTGCCGCCGGCAGCCTCGATCCGCTGCAGCGTGTCGTCGGCCTTGGCGCGGTCGGCGATGACGATCTGCGCCCCCTCCTCCGCCAAGCGCACGGCCGAAGCCTGCCCGATGCCCGACGCCGCGCCTGAGATCACGGCCGTCTTTCCTTGGTGTTTCTTGCTCATCCCTCGAAATCTCCATTTTCTGGTGGGCGATTGTTCGCATGAAGACGTGCGCTCGTGAAGTCCTGGACGCACATGCGGGCCGCAAGGCAGGGCCGCGCGGCGCCGGCCGTTCCCGCGCAGGAAAAGTGTTTGCCGGCTCGCGGATTTTCTGTTGAATCGGGTAACGAGACAGCAGGTACAGCAGGAAGGGAACGGCGCGTGACCAGCGGCAAGGACGACGAGGAATTCTTCCGTCAGCGGGGCTTCGGCATCAAGATGGGCTTCGGGGAACGCCCGGCGCTGATCGTGATCGACATGATCAAGGGCTTTACCGATTCCAACATGCCGCTCGGCGCCAATCTGGATACGCAGATCGCGGCGCAGACGCCGCTGGTCGACGTGGCGCATGAGCGCGGCATTCCGGTGATCTTCTCCACCGTGGTCTACGAGGAGGAGAACGTCAAGGACGCCGGCGTCTGGGCGCTCAAGCAGAGCGGCGCGCGCACGCTGACTGCGGGCTCCGAGGCGGTGAAGGTCGATCCGCGCCTGCCGATGAAGCCGAAGGACATCCTTCTCGCCAAGAAATACGCCTCGTGCTTCTTCGGCACTGATCTCGTGCCACGGCTCAATGCGCGGCGCATCGATACCCTGATCATCACCGGCTGCACCACCTCCGGCTGCGTGCGCGCTACTGCCGTTGACGCCGTGCAGAACGGCTTCCGTCCGATAGTGGTACGCGAAGCCGTGGGCGACCGCTCGGTCGCAGCCCATGATCAGAGCCTGTTCGACCTCAATGCCAAATATGCCGATGTCGTCTCGCTCGACGAAACGTTGCAGTATCTGAAGACTGTCGGCCACAACCAGCCGGCGGGTTAGCATCCGCAAAGGGTGCCTTTCATGCCACGATCTGTTCTCCTGATCGCCGGCGGCAGCCGCGGCATCGGCGCCGCCACCGCCGAGCTTGCCGCCGCTCGCGGCTACGATGTGGCGGTCAACTACAAAAGCAGCGCCGAAGCCGCTGCGCACGTGGTCGGTACGGTGAAGTCGGCCGGCGGCAACGCGGTCGCTCTTGCCGGCGACATGGCGATCGAGGCGGACATCGAACGCGTCTTCGATGCGGCCGTGGCGCAACTCGGCCCGCTCACGCATTTTGTGCACAGCGCCGGCATCACCGGCACGACGTCACGGCTGGAGGATGCCAGCGCGGCGACACTGCGCGAAGTGATCGACATCAATGTCTACGGCGCGCTCCTGTGTGCGCGCGCCGCGGTGCGCAGACTATCCACCGCGCGCGGTGGCCGCGGCGGATCGATCGTGCTCTTGTCATCGATCGCGAGCGTCATCGGCGGCGCGGGCGAATTCATCCCCTACGCGGCCAGCAAGGGCGCGATCGATACGCTGACGCTTGGTCTCGCCCGCGAGATCGCCAAAGACGGCGTCCGCGTCAACGCCGTCCGGCCCGGGATCATCGACACCGAGATTCATCCGCCGGGCCGCGTTGAGCGGATCACGCCCATGCTGCGGATCGGCCGGCCCGGGCGGGCGGACGAGGTGGCCGAAGCCATTTTATTCCTGCTGTCGGACGCTGCGTCTTACGTCACCGGCGCACTACTCAACGTAACCGGTGGACGGTAACGGAGCGTGCGACACCCTCCCCGCACGGCTGAAAGACAATCATGAAAGCGCTGTTCATCGACTGCAACGATCAACTGGCGCCGGTATGGCAGCAGGTCGCGCGCGCCGATGACCCGCCGATCGATGTCAACCGCGCAGGGTTCGCCCCCGACGAGCTGCCGCGATTGCTGGAGGGTTATGCGATCTGCATCGACGATCACAGCTACCTGCCGACGGCGCTGGCCGAGCGTTGCGCCTCGCTCAAGCATGTCGTTTTTCTCGGCACCGGCGCCGCGAGCTACATGAATGTCGACGAACTCGCCGCGCGCGGCATTCGTGTGCACACAATCAAAGGCTACGGCGACACCGCCGTTGCCGAGCACACCATCGCGCTGATGGTGGCCGCTTGCCGCGATGTGGCGCGCATGGATCGCGAAATCCGTTCCGGCAGCTGGGTTACGCGCGAAGGCATGCAGCTTTCCGGCAAGACGCTGGGCATTATTGGGCTCGGCGGCATCGGCAGCGAAGTCGCGCGCATCGGCCGCGGGATTGGCATGCAGGTGATCGCCTGGAATCGCACGCCGCGACCAGATGACACCGTGGTGGAGCTCAACGAATTGCTCGCCCGCTCCGACGTGATCTCGTTGCATCTCGTGCTCAACGACGATACGCGCGGCTTCCTCGGGCCGGCACAGATCGCGCGCATCAAGCCGGGCGCGGTGTTGATCAATACCGCGCGCGGCGCGCTGGTCGACGAGATAGCGCTGATCGAAGCGCTGCGCAGCGGCCGCATCCGCCATGCCGGCCTCGACGTCTTTCAGAGCGAGCCGCAGCGGCCCGATCACCCGCTCGCGGCGATGGACAACGTCACGCTGACCGCCCACGCGGGCTTCCGAACGCTCGAAGCCTCGATGAAGCTGCTCCGCCGCGGGATCGACATCGTGAAGGGCATCCATGACGGCGCCGGCGTCTCCCAGCGCGCAGGCTCAGGCTCGGGGTGAGATCGACCTTATTTCATGCGCGCTTTCACCGGATCCTTCACGTTGTCGAACTTGACGATTTCGACATTACGCACCAGCCCATTCACTTTCTCGACGCGGCGAATGTAGACCGTGTTGATAATGTCGCGGGTCGCCGGATCGATCGACACCGGGCCGCGCGGGCTCTCCCACTGCATGCCTTTGATCGCCGCGATGAGGCTGTCGCCGTCGGTCTTGCCGCCAGTCTTTTTGAGCGCCTCGTAGATCAGGTGCATTCCGTCATAACCGCCGACCGAGAAGAAGTCGGGGTTGCGTTTGAATTCAGCATTGTAGGCGGCGACGAATTCCTTGTTTGCCGCCGAGTCATGCGTGTAGTCGTAGTGGAAGGCGGTGATGATGCCGATGGCTGCATCGCCGATCGCTTTGAGCGCATTCTCCTCGGACAGTTCCCCTTGCCCCATGATCTTGATCTTGCTGGCATCCATGCCGCGCTCAACCAAAGCCTTCGCGAGCGCCGGCGGCTGTGAGCCGCCTGGAACAAACACGAAGATCCCTTCAGCACCGGAATCCTTTGCCCACTGCACGAACGCGGAGAAATCGGGGTTAGCCAACGGAACGCGAACTGAGCCGATGATCTCACCGCCGGCGGCCGTGTAAGCGCGCTGAAACGCGGCCTCGGCATCGAGCCCGGGAGCGTAGTCGGAAACCAGGGTGAAAACCTTTTTGACGCCGTTCTGAAAGGCCCAGGTGCCGAGAACTTCGCAATTCTGCGGCAAGGTCAGCGACGAACGCACGATGTAGGGCGATTTCAGGGTGATGATGGATGTTGCCGCGTTCATCACCACAGTCAGCTTCTTGGCTTCGGTGGCAAGCTCGGCAACTGCCAAAGCTTCAGGCGTGATCACAAAACCGGCGAGAATGTCGACATGATCGTTGACAAGCAGCTCTTGCGCCAGACGCTTGGCCTGGTCGGGGGCGCCGGCTGTATCCTTGCGGATCAATTCGATCTTCTTGCCGGCGACCACGTCGCCGTGCTGCTTCATGTACAGCTTGATGCCGTCGTCCATCTGCGCGGCCGCATTGGTGAACTGGCCGGTATAGGCCATGAGCAGACCGATCTTGACGGTGTCCTGAGCGCTTGCGGTAACGACAGCGCCGGGCAGGCCCAGTAGACAGACCAAGCCGAGAATTGCTTTGCGCATGTGCTTATCCTCCCTGTAACGCGCTTGCCGCACGAACAGCGCGCTCTCTGATGCTGTGGCGCCGGTTTTTAGTTGCGGGCGGCATCATCCGCAGCGGTTAACGCAAGCCCGCGCTAAGTCCACAGCTTTTTGCTTGCCAGCTTCGCCCCCTCCGAAAGGGCGCGAAGCTTTGCCCAAGCGATCTGATGATGCACTCGGCCGCCGAGACCGCAATCGGTCCCGGCAATGACATTCTCACGTCCGACGACCTGCGCGAAGCGGATGATCCGATCGGCGACAAGCTCCGGATGTTCGATGAGATTGGTGGAGTGACTGACGACACCCGGAATCAGAACCTTGCCGTCGGGCAGCTTAGTGTCCTTCCACACCTTCCACTCGTGCTCGTGCCGGACGTTCCCTGCCTCGACAGAATAGGCCTGTGCTTTGACCTTGAGCAACAAATCCACGACGTCCTTGAGCGGCAGATCGCCGCTGTGCGGACCGTGCCAGCTGCCCCAGCAAATATGGAAACGCACGCGCTCTTCCGGGATGCCCCGCAATGCATGATTCGCCGCTTCGACCTGAAAGGCGGCCCATTTGCGATAGCCGGCCATGTCGCCGTTGAGCGAGTACCACCAATCCCAGAGGTCGACCAAGGCGGGATCGTCGATTTGCAGGATGAAGCCGGCGTCAACGATGGCCTTGTATTCCTCGTGGATGGCCTCGGCCAGGGCCCATGTGTAATCCTCCTGGCTCTTGTAATATTCGTTCGGAAGAATCTGCAGCGTCGCCGGCGACACCGCAGTCATGAATGCCTCCTCCACATCGGCTCCGCCGAGCGCGGCTTTCAAGTTTTCGATGTCGTGCTGGACAACGGCCTGCCCGGTATATTTCACCGGCGCGGCGCAGGTCAGCCCGTACATCCGCGCGCTGCTGGTCGCCCCTTGCACCCCTTGGGCGGCAACGGCTCCGCCCTGGCCGGCGCTTGCTTCCTCGGCGTAAAACTCGGCGAACTCCTTGCGCTCCTTGCTGCCGAACGTCCAAGCGGCGCGGCCCTTCTTGGCGGCTTCCTCTCTCAGCTCGAAGCCGGCGAGCCGGTCGTAGACGTAAGACCACCAGGCGCCGAAATCGACCGAACGGCGCATCGCTTTACCGAACTCGCCGTCATTGACGATGTCGATGCCGGAGCCGGATTGCGCCCGCACCACGTCGGCGATCGCCGATCGCAAGCGCGGCAAGAGTTGGCTTTCGGGCGCGTCGTTCCGATAGAG
>DATMQV010000426.1:0-18737 GCA_035566615.1 Xanthobacteraceae bacterium | reverse complement strand
GATTCGTTTCGCCATATTGTCCGGCCATGATGCTGGCTAGCAAGCACATAGCTAGCACATCGGCGCAAATCCAGGCAAATCGGCGCGCCGACAACCAAAAAAGAAAACGCTGCGCTGCGCGCCTTCACAAACTAAGAAAATGACGGGCAAACCGGCGCAAAGCCTGGGACTTACCTTGCCAAGGTTGGGGTCGAGGGTTCGAATCCCTTCGCCCGCTCCAAAATCACCTTATCCATAGCCGTAACAGGCTTTCAGTTGCTGGCGTTGTTTTGCGGACGTCCGGCGAAGCAAGCGGGGTGTTTCCTCGGCGCTGACTGAGCAATTTCGCCGTTTCCGTAGCGGGCCTGGTGCCTGTCCATCCCCTATCTTTACGCCTTTGCGTCTCGCGCTTGTGACTTTAGCGCCTCAAACTGCCGTTTGAATTTCAAACACGCGTATGATACATACGGTGTAGGCTTAACCGATTCGGGAGAGCGTCCCGTGCTGAAGGTCGTATCGAGGTTTGTGCTGGAAGTTCTCCCCTACGCGCTATCGGCGCTGATCGTGGCGATTATCGTGCCAGGGTTTCTGAGTGCACATTTTCACGCAACTCAGCCGGTTAGGGCGGTGGACGGGGTCGACAGTACGGTCGGCGCGCTCGAATTGGTGCGCGGTGACCACGCTGCCTTTGCAGAGCCGGCCATCTCCAGCCTGTCCTCCAGCGCGGTGCAGCGCCAGGCCTTGGCAAAATAACTCATCGCAAAAAAGGAGATTCACCGTGTCGCGCCATTGGCACAGGGTGTCCAAGCCGATTCAAAATCTTGCGGCCGGCCTTCATCCGGTCATGAACGAGGGCATGTCTCCATACGAAATCTATTACGTTCTCGCGACCGACGATGAAATCCAGCGTCTGAACGAACTGAGCACGGCGAGCGCTGTCCACTAGCAATCAGCTATTGGATTGCAATGTGCAGCGCTACCGCTCAAGACTTCAGGCCCGTCGCGTGGCCACCTCCGCGCCGTAGCGTGTTCGCGCATCTTCCACGGCCTGCGCCTGTGCAGCGGCGAGGCTATCGCGGACTTCCTTGGCGCGGCGTGCTGCATCGAGCGTCGCCTGCGCGTGGCCCTGGAACTGCGGCATCACCTCGCGCGCGATCAATTCATAGCTGCGCATGGTGGCCGACGGATTGGCCCAGTTGTGCGCCAGCAGGAGATAGGCGCCAAACCCGCCGTTCGATTGTTGCCACAGTCGCTCAATCTGCGCGGCGCACGCGTCTGGCGTGCCGATGGCGCCGAGGCCGGAGCCGTTGATGAACTCGATCATCTCGCCGACCGAGTTGCCGGCCACGGCCATTTGCGGAAATGCGGCGACCTGCTGGAAGTAGCGGAACCAGTGCTCGATGCCGTATTCCACGTCGCGATACGCCTGCTCTTTGGTTTCCGCGATATGGCACAAGCCGACGAGCCGCCACTTGCTCCGGTCGGCGGTCTTGCCATGCGCCTTGGCCTCGGCTGTCAGCACGTCCCAGTGCAGCGCCAACGCATCAAAACCGGCGGCGGTGGTGGCGCCCACCGACAGCATGCCAATGCCATACCGGCCGGCGAGCTTGGCGCCGGTCGGCGACGCCACCGCAGCGACGGCGACGTCGAAGAGCGGACTGGAGTAGGGCCGCAGATGCAGCCGCGCCTCGCGCAAGTCCCAGCGATCGTTCTTGAACGTGACCGGCTCTTCGCTGGTTAGAAGCTTAGTGATGATGGCTACGCCATCTTCGAGGAGCCCGCGCGTCTGGCTCTGCTGCAGGCCGATCATGACGCCGTCGGTAGGCAGCGAACCCGGGCCGAGGCCGAGCATGGCCCGCCCGCGCGTGAGATGATCGAGCAGAACGATGCGCTCAGCCACCCACAGCGGATTGTGATACGACACGCTGATCACGCCGGTGCCGAGCTTGATGTGACGCGTGCGCTCGGCCGCCGTCGCTATCATGATTTCCGGAGAGGCAGAGAGCTCGGTGCCGGCGGAGTGGTGCTCGCCGAGCCACGCTTCATCATAGCCGCAGCGGTCGAGCCACTGGATGAGATCGAGATCGCTCTGCAAGGCGAGCGTTGGGTTGATGCCGGGCTTGTGGAAGGGCGCGAGAAAAATGCCGAAGCGCAGGCGCTGGCTCATAGGACGTTCCTCCGCTCTTTTATGATGGGGCCTTCGTCTGGCCTCCTGATCCGGAACAAGCTGGCGCTTGATCCGTCGTTCCCCGACGGGGATTTTGATCGATACGATAGCCGCTCCACGCCGCGAACTGCAACGCGCCCATTTGTCATCCAAGTTACAAAAGGCTGCGGCAATGCCTTGGGAACCGCTGCAGGGAAAACAGCAGATGAAGCAATCACTCGGCAGCCGGATAGTCCGCGTAGCCGGTCGCGCCCCCGGTGTACCAGGTTGCCTTGTCGTCGGGCGTCAGCGCCAAGCCTTTGGCGAAACGTTTGGTGAGATCCGGATTCGAGATGAACGGACGGCCGAACGAGATCGCGTCCGCCTTGCCATCGTCGAGGGCGGCCTGTCCTTTCTTAAAGTCGTAATCCGAGTTCATGACAAAGCCGCCCTTGAAAGCGGCGCGCATCAGCGGCGCGACCGGAGGCCGTTCGGCGCGGCCATTGGTGCCGTCAAAATCTGGTTCGCGGACTTCCAAGAACGCAAGGCCAAGATCTGAAAGCGCGGCCGCGGCCGCCGCGAACAGCGGTTCCGGATGGCTGTCATTCACGCTGTTGCGTTCTTCGTTCGGCGAGAGGCGGACGGCGGTTCGATCCGCTCCGACAGTTTCGGCGACCGCCGACGTCACTTCAACGAGGAACCGGATGCGATTTTCGATCGGGCCGCCATATTCGTCGGTTCGGAAATTGGCATTGTCGCGCAAAAAAAATTGATCGATGAGATAGCCGTTGGCGGCGTGGATCTCGATGCCGTCGAAGCCCGCATTCATGGCGTTCGTGGCTGCTTTGCGGTAGTCGGCGATCACGTTGCGAATATCGTCGTGCGTCATCGCCTTGGCTTGGACGTAAGCATGTTTGCCTTCGTAGGTCCGCGCCTGGCCCGGCATCGTGGTCGCGGACGCCGATACAGGCTGGCCGCGCCCCGGCAGGCTTGGATGGACCAGCCGTCCCATGTGCCAGAGCTGCGAGAACATGAGGCCGCCCGATTCGTGCACGGCGGAGACGATCGATCTCCAGGCTTCGATCTGGTCCGTGTTCCAGATCCCGGGGGCGTAAGGCCATCCGAGCCCCTGCGCGCTGATGCCGGTTGCTTCTGAGATGATCAAACCAGCGCCGGCACGCTGTCGGTAGTATTCGATCATCATCGGCGTCGGCACATGATCCATTGTGGCGCGCGCCCGGGTGAGCGGCGCCATCAGGACGCGATTTTTGGCTGTGACGGCTCCCAGTTTGATCGGATCAAAAAGCGACGGCATGCAATTTTCCTAGTCGTCTCGCTCGCTGTTGGCGTCAATAGATCGGAAACCAGCGGCAAAGGGATTTGGACGGTTGGCCTGAGCAGATGTCCTAGAATTGGCAATGACGGACGGCCTTGCCAAGGTTAGCTGGGAGGTCCGTGTCGCCTCGTCCGCTGCATTGGCAGACGGCGGATTCGGTGCGACATATCCGGCTTTACACCGTCGCGTCGCGAGGACGTATGCCCGCTCCGAAACCGCCTGCCTTCGAGACTTTGAGCCTGCACGCCGGGCAGCATGCCGACCCGATTACACGCTCCCGTGCCGTGCCGATCTATCAGACCACCTCGTATGTGTTCGACGATGCCGATCACGCCGCAGGCTTGTTCAATCTGGAGCGCGCCGGCCACATCTACACACGCATTTCCAATCCGACGACGGCCGTGCTGGAGGAACGCTTGGCGGCGCTGGAAGATGGCGTCGGCGCGGTTTGCACCGCAAGCGGCATGGCGGCGATGCACCTCGCCATTGCTACGCTGTTGAATGCCGGCGATCACATTGTTGCGTCCGCGTCCCTCTATGGCGGCACCATCAATCTCTTGACGCATACACTGCCGCGCTTCGGTATCCGCACGACCTTTGTCAAGCCGCGCGATCTTTCAGGCTTGCGTGCGGCGATCGGCGAACGCACGCGGCTCGTCGTCGCCGAGACCATCGGCAATCCCGGCCTGGAGATCCTCGACATACCGAACGTCGCTGAGATCGCGCATGCGGCCGGCATCCCGCTTCTCATCGACAATACGTTTGCGACGCCATATCTCAGCCGTCCGCTGACGCTCGGCGCCGATATCGTCATGCACTCGATCACCAAATGGATCGGCGGCCATGGCATCGCCATCGGCGGCGCGGTTATCGACGGCGGCCGTTTCGACTGGCAGGCGTCGAAGAAATTTCCAACCCTGACCGAGCCCTATGCCGGCTATCACGGCATCGTTTTCGCCGAGGAGTTCGGTCCGTCAGCCTTCATCATGCGGGCACGCGCGGAAGGTTTGCGCGACTTCGGCGCCTGTTTGTCGCCGACCAATGCCTTTCATCTGTTGCAAGGCGTGGAAACGCTGCCGTTGCGTATGGACCGCCACATGGCGAACACGGCGGCCGTGCTGGATTTCTTGAGTAAAAATCCGGCGGTCGACTGGGTGCTGCACCCTTCGTTGAAAACCCACCCGGACCATGCGCTCGCCCAGACATTGCTTCCCAAAGGTGCAGGTTCAATCGTCAGCTTTGGAATCAAAGGCGGCCGCGGGGCCGGCCGCAAATTCATCGAGGCGGCGCGGCTTGCGAGCCATCTCGCCAATGTGGGCGACGCCAAGACACTGGTGATCCATCCGGCCAGCACCACGCACCAGCAGATGGATGCGTCCGCGCTCGCCGCCGCAGGCGTCGGCGAGGAACTGATCCGCATCTCTGTCGGTCTCGAGGCCGCAAGCGACATCGTCGAGGATTTCGCGCAAGCCTTGCGCGCCTCGCAAAAGGGTTGAGCCATGCGCATCCTGGTGAATGGCAGCCACACGTTCGTCGCGACCGGCGGCAAGGATTTCGACTCAAGCCTGCCGGCGATCGTCTTTTTGCACGGCGCCGGCATGGATCATTCGGTCTGGGCACTGCTCGCGCGCGCCTTCGCGCATCACGGCTACGCCGTGCTGGCGCCCGATCTTCCCGGCCATGGGCGTTCGGCGGGCAAGCCGCTGACTTCGATCGCTGCCCTTGCCGATTGGACCGCTGCACTCATTGACGTTGCCGGTGCGAAAGCCGCCCGGCTGGTCGGTCACTCGATGGGATCGCTGGTGGCGCTGGAAACGGCTGCGCGGCATCCCGATAAAGTAACGGGCCTTGGCTTGATCGCGACCACTGCGACGATGCGCGTATCGGATGATCTGCTTAATGCAGCCAGAGCCAACGATCACGACGCCGTCGATATGATTGCGATCTGGGGCGAAGGTTATCGCGCTTCGCTCGGCGGCTCGCAGGCGCCGGGTTTATGGATGTTGGGCGGTGCCGAAAGGCTGCTCGAACGTGCGCAGCCCGGTGCGATCTTTGCCGACCTTTCCGCCTGCAATGCCTATCAGGATGCGCTCTCCACCGCCGCCAAGATCACCGTTCCGTCCATCGTCATTCAAGGGAGCCGCGATCTGATGACGCCGGCCAAAGGGGGTAAGGCGCTGGCGGCGGCAATCCCGAACTGCCGCCTCGCCCTTATCGAGGGCGCCGGGCATATGCTGATGAGCGAGCGGCCCGACGACGTTCTCGCTGCACTGCGAAACTAAGGCTGCTATACGCGGCCGCCTGTGTGTGGTGCACTATCGCAAGGGCGAAATGTTAAAGGCGTGCCGAGGAGTGTCACGTGAATGTCAGAGAGTTAGTCGCCATCGACATCCATACCCACGCCGAGGAGCCTTGCGGCACCCATCCCGACGACGGATATGACGATCTGCAGGCCGCGATGGCGGTCTATTTCAATCAACCAAACAACCGGCCGACCATAGAAGAAACCGCCAGCTACTATCGCGCGCGCAAGATTGGGGCTGTGATTTTTCCGGTCGATGCGGAGCGCGAGACCGGCTATCGCCGTTATCCGAACGAAGAGGTGGCGGAAAAAGCCGCCGCCAACAGCGATGTCTTGATCCCGTTCGCCAGTATCGATCCGGCCAAGGGCAAGACGGGCGCGCGGGAGGCACGGCGGCTGATCCGCGACTTCGGCATCCGCGGCTTCAAGTTTCATCCCTCGATGCAGGGCTTCTACCCGAATGACCGGAGCGCCTATGTGCTCTACGAGGCGATCGCGGAAGCCCGTGTCCCGGCGCTTTTTCACACCGGGCAAACCGGGGTCGGCTCCGGCATGCCGGGCGGCGCCGGCATACGGCTGAAATATTCAAATCCCATGTTTGTCGACGATGTCGCCGTAGATTTTCCAGAAATGCCGATCATCCTAGCGCATCCGTCTTTCCCCTGGCAGGAGGAGGCATTGTCGGTCGCTCAACATAAGCCGAACGTCTATATCGACTTGTCCGGCTGGTCCCCCAAATACTTCCCGCCAATCCTGGTCAAATATGCGAATACCTTGTTGAAGCATAAGGTGCTGTTCGGCTCCGATTGGCCGGTCATTCGCCCGGACCGTTGGTTGAGCGACTTTGACAAGCTCGACATCAAGCCGGACGTGCGACCGCTGATTCTGAAGGAGAACGCGATCAAGCTCCTGGGTCTGGCTGAGGCCAAAGCGTGAACGCCGGGTCAAGTGCGGTGCGACTGAGGCTCGGCGGACTTGAAACCCTTGGTGGTGCGACGACGCAGCCGGGCCTACGGCCTTTCGCGTCGGTCCATGGAGCGATAAGCATTTTTGCGCCAGGGGCGCCGGCATGGCATGGATTAGGTTGGCTCGCGTGATAATGCCGGCTGATTCGGAGGAAACAATGGTTATGCCTGCGCGGGCAGCAGGTACGGTTGGCTTTCTCCAATTGTGTTTCGATTATGGTTACGGCGCGGCGGCTCGCTTACGGCGCGGAGTTCAAGAACGGCTGCCGCGTGCCGACCGTTACGACGCCATGGCGGCGATTTTGTTCGGTGCACTGATCGTTCTCGTCGCCTTCACGTTTCGCGACTACGCCATCTCCAACGACGAAGAAGTGCAGCAGCGCTATGCCGAGCTGATCGTCGCCTATTATCGGAGCGGGTTCGTCGATCAGTCGGTGTTTCATTTCAGAAATCTTTATCTCTATGGCGGCCTGTTCGATCTCGTCGCCCTTGGCCTGCAAGATCTGCTTCCGCTCGAGCCCTACGCGGTCCGCCACCTGCTCACGGCGTTGACCGGCATCGGCGGCATTGTCGCGGTTTGGGCCACGGCGCGCGCCATCGGCGGCTCGCGCGCCGCGCTCTTGGCCGCGCTCGCGATCGCGCTGTGCGGCACGTGGTACGGCGCGATGTTCAATCACACCAAGGATATCCCTTTCGCCGCCGCCATGATGGGAGGGGTTTACTTCCTGGTGCGGATCGGCCGCGAATTGCCGCGCCCGCGCTGGCATTTGGTCATTCCGTTCGGGCTCCTCATCGGTTGCGCGCTCGGCATTCGCGTGCTCGGCATGCTGCTCGTCGGCTATGCCGCGTTTTTCGTGTTCATCCAGGCGCCGATTTTCCGCGGCAAAACCTGGCGCGAGACGCTTGTCTTCTTTGCCCAGTCCGCGCTTCGCTTTTTGCCAGCCTTCATTCTCGCCTACGCCATCATGATCGCGACATGGCCTTGGGCCGCTTTGGCGCCGCTCAATCCGTTGCGCGCCATGACTGCATTCGCCGACTTCCATTATCAGATCAAAACGTTCCTGGACGGGCATGTCTACTACATGGCCGACGTACCGCGCTGGTACATCCCGACCTATATGGCGATCAAGCTCACGCTGCCGCTGCTCGTCGGTGCCGCTCTTGCGTTGGCGCTCGTCATGCTGCCGCGAAGCCAAGCCCGCGCCGAAAACGGAATGTGGCGACGAGAGACCGCGCTGGTCGCGCTGGCGGCATTCTTCCCTCTGATTTGCGACGTGATCGCCGGCGGCCCGGCATTTTCGGGAATGCGGCACTTCCTGTTCACAGTGCCGCCGATTGCGGTGCTGGCCGGCTTGGGCCTGAACGGTCTTCTCGCTCGATTGCGGGCGCGCCGGCCGCTTGTCGCAGCGTTTGCGCTGGCGATCGTCCTGCTCGATTTCGGTTGGAATGCGACCACGCTCTATCGGCTGCATCCGGAGGAGTATTTGTACTTCAATCCGCTGGTCGGCGGTCTCGCCGGCGCTTCCAGGCGATACGACACCGATTACTGGGTCAACATCATGCCGGAAGCGGTCACCAATCTTGAGCATTTCCTCGATCGCACCGAAGGCGGAGCCGCCAAGACCGGGCCGCGGCATCGCTATTTGGTCGCGGTGTGCGGTGAGCGCTTGCCGTTCGAGAAGGAAGCCGACGCGCGTCTGGAATGGACGCGCGACTCGAGCCGCGCAGAGTTCTTCATCGCACCCACCCACATGAATTGCGATCGCGCGCTGGAGGGCAAAGTGGTCGCCAGCATCGAGCGGATGGGCGTGGTGATCGGCGTCGTCAAGGATCGCCGCGCCGTCATCCATCGCAGCGTCGCCGGCTTGCGCTGACGCAAGCTGCGCGCTCCACCGCCGAGCGATCATCCGGAACTCGCCGAGTTCCTTGTGCGCTGCGGGATTGACTCCATGTCGGTGAGCCCTGACAGTTTCATCGCGGTGAAAGAGCATGTCGCCGCGGCCGAAACGAACAAGGCTCTCCGCCGCGCATGAGTTCGGTTGAAGATCGCATCGCACCCGACGCTTTGACCGCCAAACGCGTCAGCGGTGTCGGTCTGATCGGCGACATCGGCGCCACCAATGCACGCTTCTCGGTGGTGCAGCCGGGCGGCAAGGCGAGCCCCGCTCACGTCTACGCGCTGAACGATAATCCGTCGCTGCCGGACGCGATCGAAGCCTACCTGCGCGAGGAGAAGCCGGCGGAAAAGCCGGTGCAGGCGGTGCTCGCGGTTGCTTCGCCGGTGACCGGCGATCAGGTCACGCTCACCAATCATCCGTGGACCTTTTCGGTCAAGGCGCTGCGCCAGCAGCTCGGCCTGCGGCGGCTGCAGGTGGTCAACGACTTTGCCGCCAACGCGGTCGCGGTTCCGCATCTCAGCGAGGAGGATGTCTTGCAAGTCGGCGGCGGCGCGCCGGTCAAAGACGCGCCGATCGGCGTCATCGGCCCCGGCACCGGACTTGGCGTCAGCGCATTCGTGCCGTCGGCGAACGGCGGCGCGATGATCGCGGGCGAAGGCGGCCACGTCACTATGGCGCCGGCGACGCCGCAGGAAAGCGCGCTCCTCGATCTGATGCGCTCGCGCTTCGATCACGTCTCGGCCGAGCGCGTGTTGTCGGGCCCGGGCCTGGTGAATTTGTACAACGCGCTGTGCGAGCTTTCCGAAACGCCGGCGGCGTCCTATTCGGCCGAGCAGATCACCAATGAAAACGTCTGGAATGCCGATCCGCGCACGCAAGAGGCGACCTCGCTGTTCTGCGCCATGCTCGGCACCGTCGCCGGCAATCTGGCGCTGACGTTCGGCGCGCGGGGCGGCATCTATATCTCGGGCGGCATTGTGCCGCGCATCAGCGCCTTCTTCGCGCAATCCGAATTCCGCGCGCGCTTCGAAGCCAAGGGCCGGCTGAACGCATACGTGGCGGCCGTTCCGACTTATGTCATCACCCGCCCGCTGCCGGTGCTACTCGGCGCCGCTGCGCTATTGCTGCACGAGTGTTAGCGTCACCGGTGCGGAAACCCTCATTCTTCCGTAACTGACTTCTCATAGCCTTGAAGGAACCAAATTCCACGCGCCATGACGTCTCCGCGTTGAGGGCGCGGGCGACCGTCGCCAGGCCGCCCATGAGCCGGCCCACCGGCGGTTCGCCCTCATAGGCGCGCTTTAACAAGCGGTCGATTTCGTCGCGCTCTCGCACAATATAGCATCCGCCGCGTCGCTCGATCAGCGACGCGTGCCCGAGCAACAAGCCGTCATCGGTACAGGCGAGGGCGAGATTACCTGCCCCAGCATCGCTCAGACGCCAGAATTGATTCATCGTGCCAGTGTTTCATAAAATGAGACACATGTCAATGAATATGCGACAATTAGTGACGCGAGCTACTTGCTCAAGAGCACATCGAGCTCAACGTGTTTCACCAGCCGCTCGATATCTTCCCGCCGACAGAGTTCCGTGCCCGGCATGAGCAAAGCGGCAGAACCGGCGGCGACGCCATAGCGGAACGCCTCGTCCAGCGTGTGCCCGGAGGTAAGCGCCCAGATCATCGCGCCGAGAAAACTGTCGCCCGCGCCGACCACGCTCTTCGGCTCGATCGGCAGTGCGCGGGCGCGCAGCACCTGATCGTGGGTCACCAGGATCGCGCCTTGCTCGCCCAGCGTCAGCGCGACGACCTCGGCTTGCTGCTTCTCGATCAGCAGGCGGCAGGCCTTGATCTGGTCGGCTCGTATCTCGAGCGCAGCGCCAAAAAGGTCGCGCAGCTCGCTCAGGCTCGGCTTGACCAGATAGACGCCGGCCGCGAGCGCAGCTTTCAGCGGCGTTCCCGAACTATCGATGATAATTTGTCGACCAGTCCGTCGCGTCGTTTCCACGACGCGACGGTAAAAATCGTCCGGCACGCCGGGCGGCACGCTGCCGCTGCACACCACAAAGCGCGTGTGCACATCGAGTGCCGCACAGCGCGACAGACAGGCGTGCCACTCGTGCTCGGTGAGCGATGGTCCCGGCACCACGAAACGGTATTGAAAACCGGTCACGCGCTCGTTGACGGTAAAGTCTTCGCGCGTCTCGGCCGCGATCGGAATGGCAACCTGCGAAATTCCTTCCTTTTCCACCAGCTGCCGCAGCAAGAGGCCGAGCGTGCCACCGGCCGGATAAATGGCGGTGACGTCGGCGCCGAGCCGTTTCATCACTCGCGCCACATTGATGCCGCCGCCGCCCGGATCGCGCCGGCCTTCGGACGAGCGCAGCTTGTGAAACGGCGTCACTCGCTCGACCGAAACCGACAGGTCAATCGCCGGATTCATGGTGAGCGTGACGACGTCAGACATGCGTTCCGCGCCTTGCTTGCTTGGCTCGTCAGTGCCGCAGCGCCGCGGTGCCTCGCCGGCGCTTACGCGAAGGCATAGGCGACCAGCAGCATGCCGACGCGGCCGTCGCCCCATAGCGGCAACACGAGCCGCGAATAGCCGCCTGCGCCATCATTGCGGTAATAGGTCGGCGCGCGGCTTTCCACTGTGGCGCTGCATTGCGACAACAGGAATTGCAGCGGCGCGGCGGCGTCGATCTCGTCAAGGAATTTGCCGGAAAGGTCGTGGCCATAATGCTGCTTGATGTCGGCGCCGACGAGTCCGAAGGCGATGCGAAATCGCACCGGCTTATTGGTCGCCTCGACCATCATCAGGCGGCCGGCGAGGTCGGGCAGAGCGGAAATTTTCACGTCATCCCAAAACGGCATTTGCGCTTCGTGGCGCTTGAGCCCATCCCAGAAGGCGTGCACGCGCGCGAGATCGCGTTCCAAGGTGTGGGGTGGGGCGTAAGGTCCAGTCGATGTTTTCACCGCGCCAAACTCCTTCGAGGCTGTTTCCCGCCGCTTCTACGCGTCTAGACGCCACGCAATTTTGATCTGCGTTAAATTAATGCCGCGCTACCAGCGGAACATAAGTCTCCAGGTCCGGTGACGGGAAGGTGACCACCTGCCCGATTTCGGCCGAGCGATAAAGTGCCATCAGCATTTCGGCGACGGCGACGCCGTCGTAGAAAGTCTCGATCGGCTGGCGGCGATGGCGGAAGGCGTCGACCATGTGCCGGTTCTCGCCGACATAGCCGTAAATGTCGGCTTCGTTCTCGACCACCGGCATGAGGCCCTGCTCGGCATTCTGCTTCTCGACCAAATCTTCGCCCTGGCCGCCGCGCACCTCGCGCGACAGAAAGATCTTCAGCCCGGTATTGAGCGAGGAAAACTCCATCGAGTATTCTGGGCCAAGCAGCTCGATCAGGATGCGCAGGCCGGCGCCGACATAGGCCCAGGAATTGGTCGCCTCGACCATGACTTCATGGCCTTCGGGGTCGACGAAGGTGAGCGCGCCGCGCGCAAAATCCTCCGCCGGCAGCGTCGCATAATCCACCTCGGGACCCATCATATCTTTCAGCCGCTTGACGTATTCCAGCCGCGTCCATTTCAGATTGCCGACCGTGGCGCTGGCGCTGACGAGTTTCAGATCGTTGCGCGGCGCGCCCGGCTTGGTGAGGAGATAACGTCCGACCTCGACGCTGTGACAGGTCATGTCGGACAGGACACCGCCACCTTGCCGGCGGCCTTGCCAGAACCACGGCATGTGCGGGCCGCTATGCTCCTCGGCGGCGCGCGCGAGGAAGGGACGGCCGCAGGCCGGCACCGCGCGCCGCCACACGATGTCCTTGCCGCGCTGCACCGCGCTGGAGAAGACCTGGTTCTCCAGATAGCCGTGCAGGAGCTTGGCGTCTTCGGCGAGGCGGAGCATCTCGCGCGCTTCCGCAAGCGTACGCCCGAGCGGCTTTTCGCAGGCGACGCCGACGAGCTTTGCCCAGCGCGATGTGACGAGCCGATGAATCTCGCGCATGGTTTCGAGCCGGGCGAAATTCGGCACGCCGATCCAGACCGCGTCCACCTCGCCGGAAATCAGCATCGCTTCAAGCGTGGGAAAGGCGCGGCAGGGGCCGAGCTCGAGCGCATTGGCCTTCGCCGCCAAAGCCTCGCGGTGCGCCGCATTCGGGCTATAGATGCCCGCGACCGTTACATGCCGCACACTGACCAGCGCTTGCAGATGAAAGTTGGCGATGAAGCCGCTTCCGATCATGCCGATCCGCAGCCGCGGAATGGGATCGTGACCATTCATGCATTCCCCCCTTTCGTTTTTAGCTTTGGCACGGCTTACGCTTGCCTTGTATCGAGCGGCAGACGCCGAGAATAGGAGAAATTCGGATGAATGACATTGCGCCCAACCTTGCGCCGAAGCATGCGATCGTGACCGGCGCCTCGCGCGGCATCGGCCGCGCCGCAGCTTTGCGGCTTGCGCGCGACGGTTTTGCCGTCGTCATCAATTATGCCGGCAATCGCGACAAGGTCGCCGAGGTGGTCAAGGAGATCACCGGGAAGGGCGGGCGCGCCATCGCCGTGCAGGCGGACGTCGCCGACGCGGCCGGCGTCGCGCGCCTGTTCGATGAGGCCGAGCAAGCACAAGGCAAGATCGGCGTCGTCGTCAACAGCGCCGGCATCATGAAGCTCTTTCCGATCGCTTCGGGCAAGGTCGAAGACTTCGATGCGGTGTTCAACATCAATGTGCGCGGAACTTTCAACGTGCTGCAACAGGCGGCGAAGCGCGTTGCCGACGGCGGCCGCATCATCACGGTGTCCACCAGCGTGCTCGGGATGAGTTTCCCGAGCTACGGCGCCTATGCGGCCTCCAAAGCTGCGGTCGAAGTGCTCACGCGCATTCTTGCGCACGAACTGCGCGGGCGCGGTATCACCGTCAACGCGGTCGCGCCGGGCCCGACCGGGACCGAGCTGTTCTTCGAGGGCAAGACTCAAGAGCAGATCGGGCGGCTGGCCAAGCTTGCACCGATGGAGCGGCTCGGCACACCCGAGGACATCGCCAATGTGATTTCCTTTCTCGCCGGTCCGGAAGGCGGCTGGATCAACGCGCAGACCTTGCGCGCCAACGGCGGCTACACCTGAGACGGCGTTCGATTGCATTCAGTTCGCCGGCTCTTCGCCTCGTTCCCGCGAAGGCGGGGACCCAGGATTTACCGTCAACATTGTCGTCCGACGGCTGGATACCCGTTGGCGCGGGAATGAGCGGACATCCGTGTCGACGTTATTAGCTCGGGCTGGAGCGAGTCGCGGGGCATTCAATACCCCGCGGCGACCGCGCCGCGCGTGCGCGGATCGGCGGCGCCGACAAAACCTTGCGGCGTCACCAGGATCGAATTAGCCGACGTGGTGAGCTTGCGCACGATGACAGCGTCGCCGCGCGCCTCCAGCGCCTTGATCAGATCGTCGGGAAATCCCGGCTCGGCGAAGACGCGATCCGGCATCCATTGATTGTGCACGCGCGGCGCCGACACCGCGTCCGCGATGGTCATGCCGCGATCGATCACGTCGGTGACGACCTGCAGCACCGTGTTGATGATCAGGCTGCCGCCCGGCGAGCCGGTGACGAGATAGGGCTTGCCGTCTTTCAGCACGATGGTGGGCGTCATCGACGAGAGCGGCCGTTTGGCGGGGCCGGGCGCGTTGGCCTCGAAGCCAAGCAGGCCGTAGGCATTGGGCGCATCCGCCTTGGCGGCAAAATCGTCGAGCTCGTTGTTGAGCACGATCCCGGTGCCGTCGGCGACGAGGCCGACGCCGAAGCTGAAATTCAGCGTATAGGTGTTGGACACCGCGTTGCCGAGACGGTCGATCACCGAGAAATGCGTGGTGTTGCGGCCTTCCTTCGGCATCGGCGCCGCGGTCGGATGAATGTCCTTCGCGGGCGTGGCGCGCTCGGGATCGATGGTCGCGCGCCATTCGGCGGCATAGCTCTTGGAGATCAGCCGCGCGACCGGCACCTTCACGGCGTCCGGATCGCCGAGGAAATAGGCGCGGTCGGCGTAGGCGCGCTTCATCGCCTCGATGATCAGAAACAGCGCCTGCGTTTGGTCGTCGTGCGCCAGATCGTAGCCCTCAAGAATATTGAGCATCTCGATCAGCGCGACGCCGCCGGAGGAGGGCGGCGGCATTGAGATAATGTCGTAGCCGCGATAGGTGCCGCGCACCGGCGGACGCTCGATGGCGCGATAGCTTTTCAGATCGTCCGCCGTCATCACGCCGCCGGCCGCTTGCACGGCTGCCGCGATCTTCCTGGCAATCTCGCCGTCATAGAAAGCTTGCGGGCCTTCCTGCGCGATCGCAAGCAGCGTGTCGGCGAGATCGGGCTGCACCAGGCGGTCGCCCGGCGCCAGCGCATTCCCGTTGGGCTTTAGAAAGATCCGCGCCGACGACGGCCAGCGCTCGAGCCGCGGCCGGTCGATCGGCAGCGAATCCGCGGTGTCGTCGGCAATCGCGATGCCTTCGCGGGCGAGCGCGATCGCCGGCATGATCAGGTCGGCGAGGGCGAATTTGCCCGAGCCATATTTCTGCTCGGCGAGCGCAAGTCCCGCCACCGTGCCGGGCACGCCGATGGCGAGCGCGGAGTCGCGCGATTTCTGCGGGTCGGCGTTGCCCTGCGCGTCCAGGAATGACTTGCTGTTGATCGCGGCCGGTGCGGTCTCGCGATAGTCGATGGTCGTGTCCTGTCTCTCTCCCTGGCCGTCGGCGCGATGGATCACCATGAAGCCGCCGCCGCCGATATTGCCGGCGCGCGGATAGGTCACCGCGAGCGCGAAGGCCGTGGCCACCGCGGCGTCGACCGCATTGCCGCCTCTCTGGAGAATATCGGCGCCGATGCGGGCGGCGATCGCTTCCTGGGCGACCACCATGCCGTTTGCGGCGGTGGCGGAGTGCGCGTGGCCGATCTCCGGATCGAGCCGGCCTTCGGCGCGCGCGATGTCATGGCGCGCGATGTCGTGGCGCGAGATGTCGTAGGCAAGGCCGTGCGCGAGGAACGCAAGCGCGACAAGGCCGGTGAGTGCCAAACGGACGGAGGTTCGCAGCGGCTTTTTCTTCATGGTGCGGATTAGATAGGAGCAGGCCACTGGGCGCAAATCATGGCACTGATCCTTTTCAATCCTGCCCCGCAAAGCGGGAAGGGGGACCGCCTGCTGGGCGGTGGAAGGGCATGGGCGGCAACGCAAGCCGCATGGCTGCAGGCCCCCTCCACCATGCTTCGTATGGTCCTCCTCCCCCGCGCCGTTTCACTGCGCGGGTGCGGATAAACAACACCGTTCTCGCGACACGTTCATGTGCCCGAGCCTTGCCGACAACGAAGCCAATAGATTCGCCCCCAGCACCAAGAGGGAGGCGAAGCGCCGAAAGGCGCATGCCAACCATGGGCCGCGCAGCATCAACAAACGTTGCCGTCTGCCGATGCCTCGGGCGCGGCTGCGCGCCACGCAGACAAGTGTACGCAGTCTGCGCACTCATCTGCTTGCGGGGCGCGCCCGCCTTCCGGCGCTTCGACCGCGGCTCTCGCAGGGTGAGCGAGATGTTTTGGCTTTTATCATTATCGGTGACGAAAGTCAAGGGCGACGTCACCATTAGGGTGACGCAGAACAGCGTTGAAGAGTCCAAACGCCCAAGCGCAAAAAAACGATGGGGCCGGCCTTCGATTGCTCGTAAGGCCGGCCCCGTGTCACCCGCTGGCTGTGCTTCCGACGGGGGGAGAACTTCTGTTGGTCCCGCGCAGGCGCCAATGCGGGGCGGCTTCGGCCTATTTGGTTTAAGCCGCGTGAACCGCGCGCTGGGTTTCGAGCTTCAGGTCGACCGGCACCGGGGCGCGCAGGATATCGAGCACCGGACAATGCGCGTCGACCACTTCTTTCAGTTTGGCGAGCTCGGCCAAGGGCGCGGTGCTTTGCAGATGAACCGTGCCGCGCACGTCGTTGAAGCCGGCGCGCACGCCGTCTTTGACCGCGAAGAAGCCGCGCAGGTCGAGCGCGCCTTCAAGCTTCACCGAGACGCTCTCGAGCGGAATGCCGAGCGCAGTGGCGTAGGCGCGGTAGGTGATCTCCTGGCAGGTCGCGAGCGCCGCGAGCACAAGCTCGACCGGATTGGGGCCGGTGTCAGTGCCGCCAAGGTTCGGCGGCTCGTCGATCGTCAGCGAGAATTGGCGGATTTTTGTCTCGCTCCGCAGGCCGTCGACTTGCCGGGAATCGGCGGCGAAGGTCGCGTTGGCATGCTCGGGATTGTCGCGCAAATCGGCTTGCGTCGCGACGATGATGTCCTTGAGCGCCAGATCTTTGAACGCCATGGCATCCCTCCTGGTTGGCGGCGAGGCATTCTCTCAAGGCTCAAGACTAGGATTTTTGCTCGGAAATCTCTTTAGCTTTTTTTGTTCGGTTCGTAGGCGGATTGTTTGGTGTTTGGTCGCGCGGACAGATTGTTCTTCTGTTTGGCCGCTCGCCATTCCTTGTAAGCTGTGCGCATGCACATGCCGCAAGGCCGATAGCCGGAAGCCACGGCACTCGCCTCGTCGGCGAAAAACACGCGATAACGCGCATAGGTCGGGCCGCGCTTGATCGCGCGCAAGGCGGACGGACAATCAAGCCGCCCGTAGATTTTCAGGCGAGTGTTGCCGCCAAACAAGCCCTTCGTCGGGCTTTGGTGCGGGCGTCGGTCCGCGCCGAGCAGGCGGTAGGTCTTCGTCGTCAGGGCTGATTACTCCCCGCCCTCATCCAAAAACGTTTGCACCGCGTCGAACAGCGCGAAGCGACAGGTTTCCATCATCACGCTGTGCGTGCCTTGCGGAAGTTCGACCAGGCGTTTGCTCGGCGCATTGACCAACAGCGGCAACAATGCGCGCGCCATCGACGGCGGCACGTCGGAATCCCAGGCGGCGGTGACGAGCAGCACCGGCACGGCGATCTTGGCCGGATCGTAATAGGGCTTGCCGACCCACCAGGTGGCGGCGACGTCAGCCATGACGCCGTTGGGCGCGCGGATGACCGGCGGATTTTGTTGCGCGCCTTCCGCATCGGTGGCCCAGGTGGCTCTCACCCAGGCGTCGAACACGCCGGGCGGAATGAGCGCTGCCTTTTCGTGCTCGGGCACACCGTTGAGCCAGCGCGCGCTCGCCTGCTCGCGCGTTACCGTGCGGTAAGCCGGCATGCGGCCGTAGTCGGCGTGCGCGAGCCGGCCGGTCTGGCCGATCCAGATCGGCGCATAGAGCGCAAGCCGCGCAACTTTGTCAGGATGCGCGATGGTGTAAGTCGGGGCCGAGAACGTGCCCCACGACCAGCCGAGCAGAACGAGCTTCGGAATGTTGCGGCGGGCAAGAATGAAATCGACCGCGGCGGCGATATCCTTGACCGCGGTCTCGGTGCGCACGATCGGTGGATTGGCATCGGAACTTTGCGCCATTTCCGGCGGTCGCGTGGATTTGCCGTAGCCGCGCAGGTCGAGCAGATAAACGTCGTAGCCGCGCGCGGCGATGTAATCCATCCACGAGCGGCCCTCGATCGGCAGATCGAAGGTGGTGTGCGCGGGATAAGTGGCGCCGTGCACGAACAGCACCGTGCGCTCCGGGTGGAATGCGCGCATGTCCGCCGGCCGCTTGTTGCGCACGAAAATCTCGATGCCGGGATCGCGCGCCGGCACCATGAAGTCTTCGGTGGTAAGCAGCTGCGGCTTGTTCGACAAAGGTGTTCCTCCCTCTCGTTCCTGCGGTCCGCAATCATCCTGTTGATAACAATACCAATTGCCGCAAGCTCCGGTTCGGAAAGGACGAGCCAGCCCCTAATCTTTCAGCGGTGGTTCGGCCCGCGTCGGGTCACGCTGCCGCCGGGAAAGGAATGCGTCGCCATGAATCACAGAGCCTATATTGCCGAGGCGATCGGCACATTTTGGTTGATATTCGGCGGATGCGGAAGCGCGGTCATCGCCGCCGGCTTTCCGCAAGTCGGCATCGGCCTTCTCGGTGTCGCGCTCGCTTTCGGCCTCACCGTGGTGACCATGGCGTATGCGATCGGCCATATTTCAGGATGCCATCTCAACCCGGCGGTGACCGTGGGATTGACGGCG
>DATMQV010000425.1:0-8635 GCA_035566615.1 Xanthobacteraceae bacterium | reverse complement strand
AGGCGATCTGGCGGAAGCTTGGCGCGAAGGCGGCACCGACTATGCGACCGTGGCCATGAAATTCGCGCTCAACGACAGTATGGTCGAGCGCGCGAGCGGGCGCGTCGTCGAGGGCGGCGAGCGGAGCGAGATCACCGAATTGTGGACCTTCATGCGGGCCAGTGGCGGCGATTGGCTGCTCTCCGCCATCCAGCAGACTTGATGCGCGACACAACGCATCGGCCTCGCGGATGACGCTGATCTGCGGCGCTGACTGCTGCGGTGAGCAGAACTAAATTCGAAATTTGTGTCAGAGGTAGGCGAGCCGATCCGGCCGCCATTCAGTGTTTCGAGCCCGCTTCGCATCTGCTTTGTGCAAGCCTGTGTTGCGGAGGATTCGTGATGGCGCTGACAAAGAGCATTTGCGACTTTGCCTGGAAAGCGCCTGACTTCGCGCTCAAGGGCATCGATGGAAAAACCTATACGCTTGCCGATGTGCGCGGGCCGAAGGGCACGCTCATCGTTTTCATCTGCAATCACTGTCCGTATGTGAAGGCGAGTATCGGCCGCATCGTTGCGGAGGCCAAGGCGCTACGTGAGATTGGCATCGGCACGATCGCCATCATGCCGAATGATACCGTGACCTACCCCGAGGACTCCTTCGACAATATGAAAGAGTTCGCGGCGAAGCATGGGTTCACCTTTCCCTACGTCATCGACGCCACGCAGGACGTGGCGAGCGCTTACAACGCTCAATGCACGCCCGACTTCTTCGGCTTCAACGCGCAAGATGAGCTGCAATATCGGGGGCGGCTCGACGCTGCGCGCATGCAGCCGGCGGCGGATGTTCGCCGCGACCTGTTCGAAGCAATGAAGCAGGTGGCCGAAACCGGTCATGGCCCAGTGGAGCAAATGCCCTCGATGGGTTGTTCCATCAAATGGAAGGAAGATTAGAAGCCGGATGCGACGCGCGCCTGGCCCGGGATTTACGATTGCGCGTTGGCTTGAACTGTCAGCCTTTCGGCGCTTCGACCCGAAAGCCGTCGCCGGCATCAAGCGTGATGCGGCCGTCGGCGACGGCGCTCGCCCAGCGGGCGGTCGCCGGAATGCCGCCGAACGAAAAGAAATGCGGCACGATTTCGGTGGGCGCGGCGTCCGAGAGCGCACGGATCAGATCGTCCGGCGTGGTCAGTGCAAACATCTGCCGCATCAGGCCGGAGCGGCGCGCCAGTCCTTGCGCGGAGGTGCGCACGCCGCAGCGGCTGGCGTAGCGCATCAGCGATGTGAGGCTCGTCGGCCCGGCAAGGCCTATGCGCACGCGGTGCTCGAAGCCGAAGCTTCGCACTCGCGCGACGAAATCGAGGATCGCAACCGCATCGAAACAGAACTGCGTCACGATTTCGACCGCAAGCCCGGTCGCTTCCGCGGCGGCGATCTTGTCGGCGAGCGCGCGGTTGAGTTCGTCGTCGCCGACGCGCGGATGGCCCTGCGGATAGCCGGCGATGCCGATACTGCGGATGCCGCGCCGGCGTAATACACCATTGTCGATGACGTCGAGCGCGCGCCGGAACGGCCCGCATTCGGCGCGGTCGCCGGCGATGACCAGCACCGTCTCGACGCCGGCTTCGCCATTGAGCCGTGCCAGGAATGTGTCGAGCGCTTCGACGCTTACGAAGTTGCGCGCCGCCACATGCGGCACCGGCTCGAGGCCGGCGGCACGTATTTGCACGGCGGCCGCTAGCGACTCGTCGGCCGGCCGGTTCGGCACCGCGCTCAGATAGACGCGCGTGCCGCGCCGGAGCACGCCGAGTCCCGCGACGTCGGCCGCCGACGGCCGGGTTGCTTCGACGGAGAAGCCGGCCATCAGCGCCGTGATGCGTGCGATCGGGCCGGCCGGTGTCGGCTCTGCAAAGGGGACGGCGGCGGTCATTTCATCCGCCCCCGCGGAGCGGAGCGGGGAAGGGGGATCACGCCAACAAGTCCGGCCCAAAGTGGCCGGCCCGATGACAAGCTCCACGTGGTGGAGGGGGCATGCGGCATTGCCGCTCGTGCAAGCATGAATACCTGCCCCTTCCGTCGCACGCTTCGCGCGCGACACCGCCCCCGCTGGCGGGGGAGGAAAAGAAACGCGTCACGCGCGCCGGCGCGAGATCACGTAGGATTCGTCGAAGAACCATAGGCCGCCGCGCTCGCGCAGCACTTCGCGTGTGGCGTCGATGTAGCGGCCGTCGGCGACCGCGCCGCCGAGCCGGTCGTCCTCGATTTGCGCCACATAGATCGCCGCATTCCACGCCGCGAACAGCGTTGATGTGCCGATCGATTCGGAGATTTCAGACGGCAGCGTGTGCATCACGTAGCGGAACAGCGAACGGTTATCGGCATAGGCGTTGAAATTGAGATCGCGGCCGGCCGGTCCAAGCTGCTGCTTCACCGCTTTCAGAATCTGATGGCGGTCGTGCAGGAACGGATTGTCGCCCGGCCACACCTTCTGGATGATTTCCATGCCGGGATCGTGGCCGTGTGACTGAATGCCGATCAGCCGGCCGCCGGGACCGAGCGCGCGCGCGAGCGGCGCCACCACGCGCTGTGCCTTGAACTCGAGCGAGGCGCGCGCCCGATAGGGCTGCGAGGCGATGACCAGGTCATAGTTGGCGAGCGTGCCGCCCGGCCTGGGAATGATCGGATCGAGCAGGAAGCGGTGATCCTCGCGATAGACGACGAGCACCACCGGACGCTCGTAAACCGGATTGCCGGTACGCGGGCTCACGCCGGCTTTCCAGTTCTGCGCCAGGAACGGCTCGAGATCCATGATCTGCTGCTCGAAGCGATGCGCCGAATTGCCGGCGAGCGGCAGTTCGTGCCAGACCATGCTGGAGGCGGCATTGAGCGATTTCACCGCCAGCCACGGCGCGTCCGCATAGGCGAGATTGGTGAGCACCAGCACCGTTGACGGATGCTCGAAGAAGCGGTCCGACATTTTCTGCAAGGTCAGCCGCACGTCTTCGAGGCTGATTTCCTTGCCGACCACGTAGAACGGCATGTGCGAGAAGCGGTCATGCATCGCGCGCATCACGCGGGTGAGTACCGAGCCGTCGCCTACACCGGCATCGAAGACACGAACGGCCGGCGGGCGCGGGTGCAGATGCGCAAGCTCCTCGGAGACGCGGTGCGCTACTTCCCACTTTTCGCTGCACGTATTGACGAACAGCAGATATTTCTGCCGGTTGTCGAAGAAGCGGAAATTGCGCTGCGGGTCCGGCTCGCCCGGACCGTGAGCGGGCGGGGCGGCGGGCGGTGGCACGCCGAGCGGATGAATCTGCGCGGCAGCTGTTGCGATTATGGGTCGCGTTTCGCGGGATCGTTCAATCACGATTGGACGGGGCCCCTGTGGCGGGTGAGCAGCCATGAATCCATGGATGCGATCGAGCGTGTCGGTGGTGATGCGGCCGCCGTTGCGCAACCGCGAGGTGAGCTTGCCGTCATTGACGGCGCGCCGTCCGAACGTGGACTCCGCGAGCCCCGTTGACCGGCAATAGTCGGAGATTTCCTGGAGTAATTGCTGCGCGTTCATGGCACGCCGCGTCCTAAAGGTTTCCTCGACCCGTGCGGGGTTGTTCCGTGTCTGTTGCGCACGGTTTCCTAAGCTTTAAGCGAACCAAACCGGCGCCAAAGGGTAAACCACAAAATGGCCCACTAGCGTAGTGGGCAAGATAATGGGCGGATTCCCAATATGAAGGGGCCGAAAAGCCCCTAATAAATTGGCTGTCTCCACGTTGACCCGGGACCGTCGGGCGGGAAAAAAGGGCGACATGCCCCGCCTCGCCGCCAACCTCAATTGGCTGTTCGCCGAACGGCCGTTCATGGAGCGCTTCGGCGCTGCGGCGGCCGCCGGTTTTTCTGCCGTGGAGCTTCTCACTCCGTATGAGCATGCCGCTGCGGCGGTGCAGGCGGAGCTTGGGCGCCATGGCCTGACGCAACTTGGCATCAACACGCCGGTCGGCCGCGAAGGCGAGTCCGGGCTTGCGGCGCTGCCGGGCCGCGAGCGCGAATGGCAGGACGCATTTGCGCGCGCTCTCGACTACGCCATCGCCATCGGCGCGCGTTCGGTGCACTGCCTCGCCGGCGTGGTCCCGCCGGAGAAGCGGCCGGCGGCCGAGACGGTGTACATCGCCAATCTCGCGCGCGCCGCCGAGGCCGCGGCGAAGGCCGGCATCATGTTGTTGATCGAGCCGCTCAACCCGCGCGACCGGCCCGACTATTTCCTCACCCGCGTCGAGCAGGCCGCCGATATCGTGCGCAAGGTCGGCGCGCCGAACCTCCGCATCCAGTTCGATTTTTATCACGTGCAGATTGTGTCGGGCGATCTCATCCGCCGCTTCGAGAGCCACCTGCCGCTGATCGGCCACGTGCAGATCGCTTCCGTGCCGGAACGGCGCGAGCCCGATGAGGGCGAAGTCAACTATCAGGCTATCCTCGCGGCGCTCGATCGGCTCGGCTACGCCGGCTTCGTCGGCTGTGAATATCGTCCGCGCACCCGGACCGAGGCTGGGCTTGCCTGGGCACGGCCCCATGGTCTGGTTCCGCGCGGCTGAACTCTCAAATGCGCTGTTGCAAGCCTACGCATTGATGTATCTTGCCTTTTTGGGATGTTCGGCCTTTGAGGGACAAGGCCATGTGGGGACGAAAAAGCAAAGTCGCAGCCGGCGAGAGCGAGGCGCCATCGCCGCTCAAAGCCGCGATGCATGCAGCGCGCATCGAGGCCGCCGAGCGCACCAGCGTCGTGGTCGATCTGCGCGACGCCGAGGTCGCGCGCCTTGAGCTCCTCAACGAAGCGCTCGATCCGCTGTTTAAGGAAATCCCGTCCGAGGTCGATCTGTTCGACCGCGGCGTGAGCCGGGGCGACACGCCGCGGCTCTGGATCGACGCAGTCGCCCATGTCGCCATGGGGCGCGACAAGCGCATGTATCGTTTCCTGCACGATACGCGCGTCGGCCGCCGGGTCATGGCGGAGTCGCACGAGATTGCCGACATCGCGAAGGCCGTGACGGATTATGTGGCGCGCCGCATGGTCGAGCGTGAGCGCGCGCTCGACGAAGACCCCGAATTCATCACGCGCATCGCCCGGCCGGAAGCCGCGCGCGCGCTGCGCCGGCGGCGGCGGCGCGGATGGTGGGCGTTTGTGCTCGGCTTCGTGCTTGGCGCGATCGCGCTGCTGATTGCGGCTTTGCTGGCAGCCGGCCATGTGTGAGGCGCATTTCTGCGATCCTTACCTCCGCTCATTCCCGCGCAAGCGGGAATCCAGGGACAGGTGCAAGAAAGCTGCGTCCCCGCCTTCGCGGGGACGAGCGGCTTAGAGCAAGACCTGCCGTTCGACCTCGCTGACGCTGCCGTCGCCGCTGCGCTCGCGCGCCACCATTTCGCAGCGCCAGGCATTGCCCTGCATCGCGATCTGAAAAAGGTTGTAGCCGGCGGCATTCTCGTGGCGATGCGCCGTGCGCGCCGAGGCCGAAGGCGCACCGATCGCCGGAATTTTCTTGTCCGGCCCATCGAGCCACAGGATCGCGCGGCAATGATCGTGGCCGTGCAGAACGAGATCGGCGCCGTGTGCCGCGAGCACTTGGCGAAATTCCGCCCCGTCGACCAATCGCCGAAGATGGCGGCTGGGCGGGCTCTCCGGCGGATGATGAATGAGCACCACGCGGAACAGTCCGCTTGTTTGCTCGAGCGCCTGCGCAAAGCGCGAAAGCTGCGCCTCGCCGACGAGCCCGGTCGCCATGAACGGCCCGGTCGGCACCCCTGAGCATAATGCGATCAGCGCGACGCCGTCGCGCCGGCGCACGAACGGGAAAGTGCCGCTCGGCGCGCCGTCGTCGCCGCGCATGTAATCGCCCCAGGCTTTTTCCGGGCCGCCCGAGGCTGCGGGTACGTAGGCGTCGTGATTGCCCGGGATCACGGTGACATCGTGCGGCGGCCCGAGCGTCTCGAGCCAGGCGCGGGCGGCGGCATATTCGATCGGCAGCGAGAGATTGACCAAATCTCCGGTCACCGCGATGTGGTCGGCGCCGACGGTCCTCAGATCGCGCGTGATCGCGTCGAGCGTCTCGTGGCGATGGATGTATTTGCGGCCGCGATGCCAGTTGATGTAGCCGAGCCCGCGCTTGCCGGCGAGCTCAAGAAGCCGCGGCCGCAGCGCCATGTGCAGGTCTGACAAATGTGCGAGAACGAACATCGAGCATGATCCGGAAAAAGTGGCTACCGGTTTTCCAAACAGATCATGCTCCACCTATAGCCCATGGAGCGCAATGAATTCACCCTGGATGAGTTGCGCTCCGGCATGATGCTCCGCAATTCGTCGCGGTCACAACCATTTTTCGAAGAGACATGCTTTGTCGGTTAAGAGCTGCCGATCAGAATGCCCGCTGCGAACACAAGCACGCCGCCCACCACGACTTGAAAGGCGGCTTGCAGGAACGGCGTGTCCATGTAGCGGGTGCGGATCCAGGAGATCGCGGCAAGCTCAACGATGACCACCACGAAGGCGAGCGCGGTCGCCGCATAGAAATGCGGGATGAGGTAAGGCAGCGCATGGCCGAGCCCGCCGATGGTGGTCATGAGGCCGCAGACCACGCCGCGCACCAGCGGTGCGCCGCGTCCGGTGAGCGAGCCGTCATCCGACAAAGCCTCGGCGAAGCCCATCGAGATGCCGGCGCCGATCGAGGCCGCAAGCCCGACCAAAAATGTCTGCCAGGTATTGTGCGTGGCGAACGCCGCGGCGAAGAGCGGCGCCAGTGTCGACACCGATCCGTCCATCAGCCCGGCGAGTCCGGGCTGCACGTACTGCAGCACGAACATCCGGCGCGCGGTTTCGTCCTCCGCCGCGCGCGCGCTCGGCTCGATCTTCTCGCCGAGCTCCTGCGCGAGTTTCTCGTGGCTGTCCTCGGCCGCCGCCAGACGCGTGAGCAGATCGCGCACCGCATCGCCGTGCGCGGCCTCCGCGGCCTTGCGGTAGAAGCGCGCGGTCTCGAATTCCATCTCTTCGGCAAATTTGCGCACCGCGTCGAGGCCGAGCGGGCGGTTGAGCCAGATTGGACGCCGCGCCACGAAGCCCTTCACGTCCTGGCGCCGGATCAGAGGAAGAAAATCGCCGAACTTCTTCCGGTAGAGATCGAGCAGCATGTCGTGATGCCCGATCTCTTCCTGCGCCATCCGGTCGTAAATGGCCGAGGTCTCCGGATAAGAGGCGCGCAGCCCGTCGGCGAAGGACCGGTAGATCCGGTTGTCCTCCTCCTCGTTGGAAATGGCGAGGGCCAGGACTTCCTGTTCGTTCAAATCGGCAAAGCGCTTGGTTGCCATCGTTTGACGCGGATTGGGGATGAAATCAAAAGATTAGAACAATTCTAAATTATTGTCGCCCTCGACGCAATCCAATCAGTGCGCTTCAGGCGCGCGTGGCGGCGAATGAGGCCGGGATCGTCATCGTCGCCTTGACGGGGCCGGAGGTTCCCAGCAAGGCAATGGCCGTAGGGCAGACCTCGCCACAGCGGCGGAATCCTCATGCAGTTTGAATCGCTCCGCCGATCGCTCGAACCGTTGCTCCGGCGGCTCTTCCATTTCTATTGGCGGTTCGCGCGCGGGTTGACGCTCGGTGTGCGCGCGGTCGTCATCGACGGCACAGGGCGCGTGTTTCTGGTCAGGCACAGCTACGTCGCCGGCTGGCATTTGCCGGGCGGCGGCGTCGAGGCGGGCGAGACGCTGATGACCGCCCTCACGCGCGAGTTGCGCGAGGAGGGCAATATCGAGCTCGGCGAACCGCCCGATTTCTTCGCCATCTATTTCAACCGGCGCGCCTCGTGGCGCGATCATGTCGCGCTTTACGTCGTGCGCTCCTTTCACCAGAGCACGCCGCCGCAGCCGAACCATGAAATTATTGCGCACGGCTTTTTTGCGCCCGATGCGCTGCCGGAGGATACGACGCGCGCAACACGCGCGCGTCTCGCCGAGGTCATGCAGGGAAGGGCGGTTGCCGAGCTTTGGTGATCGCTCTGCTTCAGTCGACTGACATTGCTGCCATGTAACGCGCTCCGCGTCATTTGGTCTTGGTGCGGCGATGCGTGAGCAACCCAACGTGTCGTGCGAGCGTTGCTGCTCGGGGTGGGTCGGTCGGAAGTAAGGAGAGTATAATGCGGAATAAAGTTGTAGCGCTCGTTACGGCTGTAGCAATCGGCACGGCCGCGATGACGACTGGCGCGCTTGCGGCCGGCCACGGCGGTGGTGGCGGCGGTGGTCATGGCGGCTTCGGTGGCGGTGGCCTTGGCGGCGCGCGTGCCGGTCTTGGCGGCGGGCATTTTGGCGGCGGCTTTGCGGGTCCGCACGCCGGCGGATTCGCCGGGCCTGGCGTTGCGATGAATGGCGGCCATTGGGCAGGCGGTCGGGGTCCTGGCGGCTTTCGCCATGGATTTCACCGCGACTTCGCCTTCGGCGGGCTCTACGCCTATGCACCTTACACTTACGGCTATTGCGATCCGTACGATCCGTACGCTTACGCTTACGGCGCCTGCAACGGCTATTCCTACAGCTGGTAGTCGCTCATCACGCAATGCAAAAGCTGCCGCGCTCTCCGGGCGCGGCGGTTTTCTTGGCTCACGGACATTTTCTA
>DATMQV010000424.1:0-7088 GCA_035566615.1 Xanthobacteraceae bacterium | reverse complement strand
CCGGAGGCCAGGGCGCTGATCGACCGCTTCCACGTCGATCCGGGACAATTGCCGATCGTCATATGTCCGGGCGGAGAGGTGCTGCGCAATCCCAGCGAGGACGAGCTGGCGCGCTGCATCGGACTGGTCGGCCCGATCGATCCGGAGCGGCTCTACGACGTCGTCATTGTCGGCGCGGGACCAGCCGGCCTCGCCACCTCGGTCTACGCGGCATCGGAGGGCCTTTCCGTTCTGGTGCTCGATTGCCGTTCGTTCGGCGGCCAGGCCGGCGCGTCGTCGCGCATCGAGAATTACCTCGGCTTCCCGACGGGCATCAGCGGCATGGCGCTGATGGCACGCGCCTACAACCAGGCGCACAAGTTCGGAGTCGAGACCGCCATTCCGAGCGAAGTGATCGGCTTCAACGCGCCGGACGAGAGTAAGCCGGAGCGCTTTCGTTTGCGGCTCGCGAGCGGCGAGCGGGTTTCCGCGCGTTCGGTCGTGATCGCAAGCGGCGTGAACTACCGGCGCCTCGCGGTCGAAAATCTGGACACTTACGAAGACGTCAGCGTCCATTATTGGGCCTCGCGAATCGAGGCGCGTTTGTGCGCCGATCAGGATGTCGTGCTGGTCGGCGCCGGCAACTCGGCCGGCCAGGCGGCGGTGTTTCTCGCCGAGCACGTCGCCAAAGTCTGGATGCTGGTGCGCCGCGACGATATCGCCTCGACCATGTCACGCTATCTGGTCGACCGGGTCAGCGGACTTGCCAATGTCGAAGTGGTCCCCCAGACCGAAGTCTATGGGCTCGAAGGCGCCGACGGCATTTTGTCCGCAGTGCACTACCGGCACACGCTGACCGGAGAAAAAGTGCGCCGGACTGCCCGGCACTTGTTCCTGTTCATCGGCGCCGATCCGAATACCAGATGGCTGAACGGCTCAGGCGTCACGCTCGATCCCAAAGGCTTCGTCCTGACCGGCGCCGACGCCGGCGAAAATCGCCGCTCGCTCGAAACCAGCCGCCGCGGCGTCTATGCCATCGGCGATATCCGCGCGGGCTCGACCAAGCGGGTTGCGGCCGCAGTCGGCGAAGGCGCGCAAGTGGTCGCCGCCCTGCACGCTTATCTCGCGGCGCAGGCTCAGGCCGCCGCAGCGCATACCGAGGGACCGACGACCCCGCAGCCGCAATCGTGATGGCCAACGCGCGGCGGCCGAGCTATGCAAGCTACCCAAGGCCGGGACACGCCATATAATGCCATTATATAGTGTATGCGCCCGGCTGCTGCCGGCGCGCATTTTCCTTAAATATCCGAGCGGAGACTGCCCGTGACCTATCACGCTCCTCTCCCCGACATGAGTTTTGCGCTCAAATACGGGGCTTCGCTGTTACCGGCGCTGGAGGAAGGCCTCCTCGGCGACCTGACGATGGACGACGTCGAGGCGGTGCTGGGCGAAGCCGGCCGCATGGCAGCCGAAGTGCTCGCGCCGCTCGACCGCACCGGCGATCGCGTCGGGGCGTCGATCAAGGACGGCGTCGTCACCACAGCGCCGGGCTGGAAGGAAGCCTATGACGCATGGCGCAAGGGCGGCTGGAACGGCCTTGCTTCGCCGGCCGAATGGGGCGGCCAAGGCTTGCCGCAGATCGTCAATGCCGCCTGCACCGAAATGTGGAACGGCGCCTGCATGGCGTTCGGCGTCGGCCCGCTTCTGACCATGGGCGCGATCGATGCGCTCAATGCGCACGGCAGCGACGTGCTCAAGCGCGCCTATCTGGAAAAGCTCGTCACCGGCGAGTGGATGGGCACGATGCATCTCACCGAGCCGCAGGCCGGCTCGGATGTCGGCGCGTTGCGCACGCGCGCCGAGCGTGCCGCCGACGGCACTTACCGCATCACCGGACAGAAGATTTTCATCACCTACGGCGAGCACGACCTCACCGACAATATCATCCACTTCGTACTGGCGCGGCTGCCGGACGCGCCGCCCGGCACGCGCGGCATTTCGTTGTTTCTCGTCCCCAAGTTTTTGCTGAATGCCGCCGGCTCGCCGGGCGAGCGCAACGATGTACGCGCGCATTCGATCGAGCACAAGCTCGGCATCCACGGCTCGCCGACCTGCACCATGGTGTTCGGCGATCACGGCGGCGCCAAGGGCTTTCTGATCGGTGAAGAGAATGCCGGCATGGCGTGCATGTTCACCATGATGAACAGGGCGCGGCTCGCGGTCGGCCTGCAAGGCGTCGGCATCGCCGAGCGCGCCACCCAGCACGCGACCGCCTATGCGCGCGAGCGTAAGCAGGGCCGCACGACCGGCATGCCGGCGAAGGAATCGGCGCCGATCATTGCGCATCTGGACGTCAAGCGCATGCTGATGACCATGCGCGCCCTGACGCAGGCCGCGCGCAGCATCTGCTACGCGACCGCGCTCGCACTCGATCGCGCCGAGCGCGGCACCGACAAAGCGGCGCGCGAGGCGGCGCATGCGCGCGCTTCGCTGCTCACGCCGCTCGCCAAAGCGTTTTCGAGCGATATCGGCATCGAAGTAACCTCGCTCGGCGTGCAGGTGCATGGCGGCATGGGCTTCATCGAGGAAACCGGTGCGGCGCAGCTTTATCGCGACGCGCGCATTGCCGCGATCTACGAGGGCACCAACGGCATTCAGGCGATCGATCTCGTCACCCGCAAGCTGCCGCTTCTTGGCGGCAAGGCGGTCGAGAGCTACCTCACCGAATTGCGCGCCATCGTCGAGGCGGTGAACGCCACCAACGATCCGGCGCTCGGCTGGTCGGGCGTGCGGCTTGAAGAAGCGCTCGACAGCCTGACGCGGGCGACGAACTGGATGCTGACCAATCTGGAAAAGGACATCGATCAGGCGCTGGCCGGCGCGACGCCCTATCTGCGCTTGTTCTCCGTCGCCGCGGGCGGCTGCCTGTTGGCGCAACAGGCGCTCGCGGCGCTGCGGCTGAACACCGACGCCGGCTTGCGCAGCGCGTTGGCGCGCTTCTTCGCCGAAAACATCGCCGTGCAGGCCCCTTCGCTCGAGCTCACCATCGTCGAAGGCGGCGCCGCCGTGCTCGGCGCCGACGCGGCTCTGGCCGAGTAGAAACTCCAGTTCATGTCCACGCTGCTGATCACTCACCCCGACTGTCTCGACCATCTCACGCCGCTCGGCCATCCCGAGCGGCCGGAGCGGTTGCGCGCGATCGAGAACGCGCTCGAGATCGAGAAGTTTCAGTCGCTCGCGCGCGTGCAAGCGCCGAAAGCGCCGCTCAACGTCATCGCGCTCTGTCATCCGATGGAGTACATCACGCAGATCAGCGAAGCGACGCCGATGCTCGGCATCGTGCATCTCGACGCCGACACCTCGATGTCGCCGGGAACGTTCGAAGCGGCTTTGCGCGCCGCAGGCGGCGCCGTGCATGCGGTCGACGAGGTGATGAGCAAGCAGGCCGCCAACGCTTTTGTCGCCACGCGGCCGCCCGGTCATCATGCCGAAACCGCGCGGCCGATGGGCTTCTGCATTTTCGACAATGCCGCCATCGCGGCGCGTTACGCGCAGAAGCGCTACGGCATCGCGCGCGCGGCGATCGTCGATTTCGACGTGCATCACGGCAACGGCTCGCAGGAGATCTTCTGGGCCGACAAGACGGTAATGTATTGCTCGACCCATCAGATGCCGCTTTATCCCGGTACCGGCGCCCTCACCGAAACCGGCGAATACGATACGGTGGTGAATGCGCCGCTTCGTCCCGGCGACGGCGGCGACGCGTTTCGCGCTGCGTTCGAGAGCCGCGTGCTGCCGCGGCTGCGCGATTTCGCGCCGGAACTCCTGATCATTTCGGCGGGCTTCGACGCCCACATGCGCGACCCGCTCGCGAACTTGAACCTGATCGAAGCCGACTTCGCCTGGGCGACGCAGAAGATCATGGACGTTGCCGACCGCTTCGCCGACGGCCGCGTCGTATCGCTGCTCGAAGGCGGTTACGATCTGGAAGCGCTGGCTCATTCGGCGGCCGCGCATGTCACCGCGCTGATGCACGGATGATGCTGAGGATAACGGCTCTTTGCGCTCATTCCCGCGCAAGCGGGAATCCAGTTCTGGGTCCCCGCGTTCGCGGGGACGAGCGGATGAAACAACTCGTTCCACCATCGTCGCTTTAGCACTACAGTAAGGACCTGAGTCGGAGAGCCCGCAATGGCGCAACAAAACAACAATCAGAGCGAGATCGACGTCGGCCAGCTCTCGTTCGAACGCGCGATCGAGGAGCTTGAATCGATCGTGCGGCGGCTCGAGGACGGCAAGGTGCCGCTTGAGGAGTCGGTCGCGATCTACGAGCGCGGCGAAGCACTCAAGCGCCGCTGCGAGGATCTGTTGCGGCAGGCGGAGGCGCGGGTGCAGAAAATCACGCTCGATGCGTCGGGGAATCCGACCGGCACCGAGCCGCTTGACGTCGAATAGGCGGCGGACCGCATGCTCAACCCTTGGGTCGTTCTGACAATGCGAGCATTCCAGCTTAGCTGGGAGGCGCAAAACGTCATTGCGCTGCGCATGCTGCGGCTGGCCTCCGGCGATGTGCGCGGCCAGGCCGAGCTCAACCGCATGGTGGTCGAGAAGATCGCCGCCGCCGCCGAGGCGCAGGTCGCGGCGGCGGCGGCGATGATGAACGGACACAAGGATCACGTCATCGCCGGCAAGGCGCTGACCGTTTACAAAAAGCACGTGCGCGCCAACCGGCGGCGGTTGTCGGAGCTTTAGCTTTTTCAGTGGAGCATGATCTTTTCGGAAAACCGGTTTCCACTTTTCCGCATCATGCTCTGATTTCGCAAACTCGTACGACCGCAAGCCACTTTCAGCCATTCTTCTTTGTTTGCTCGGCGAATTTCCCTCTCCCCGCCGGGGAGAGGGAATCCCGTGCGCCTGATCAGCAATGCTGCTGTCCGGGAGGGCATTTCTTGGCGGCCGCCGCCGGCTTAGGCGCGGGCTTTGGCGGCGGCGGCGGCGAGGCGACGCGCGCCGGCGGGGGCGGCGGCTTCGCAGCCTGGATGTGCGGCGGCGGCGGACTTGAAATATGCGGCTGCGGCGGTGGCGGAGGCGGCGTATGCACCGCAGTCCTCGGAAGCTTGTTTATGTGAGGCGTTGAACCGGCGCCGGACGGCGAACCGCTGCCGGTGCCCGTGGCAGTACCGGTGCCGGTGGCTTTATGCGTTTTGACGTCGGCGCTTGGATTCGTGCTGCCGACGGTGGTCGGGCTGCCGGTGGCACTGCCGCCGTGCTGCTGCACACCGGGAAGCGCATGATTGCCAGGAAGCGTCGCGGCGTTGGCGGGACCGGTTTTCGTACCTGCTGCGCCGGTAGCTGCCGCGCCGGTAGCAGCGCCGGTACCCGCGGTGCCCGGCGACTGCACGCCGGGAAGCGCATGATTGCCCTGAAGCGCATTGCCGGGACCGGTTTTCGCACCTTGACCCGCCGGCGCGTTGCCAGTCGCGGTTCCGCCGGCACCACCGACGTTGTGGCCTTGCGGCGCGATCGCGGCAACCGGCGTACCCGGATGCGCGGCCACCACGCCGGCGCCGCTCAGTTGCGCCGCGTGGCTGGTCGCCGCAACGGTCGGATGGCCATGATTGTTGTTGAGCGACAGCGCCGGATCTTTCGCCGCCATTTGCATGTGCTGCGTTTGTTGGGGCGTCGGTGGCACATGGTGCTGATTGGCGGCGGCAATTTGCTGCGGTGTCGCCTGCGCCGTCGTACCGCCGGTGCCGCCATTGTAGCTCACGTTGGTCGTGTTGTTGACGACGACGGTCTTGTTGTAGACGTTGGTGATCTGCACATTCGAGAAATTGTTGACGCTGCGGTTGTAGAAGAAAGCGCCGCCGCGCCAATAGCCGCCCTCGTAGCCGACGCCGCCATAGCCATAGCCGTAAGAGACGCCGCCGTAGAAGCCGACCTCCGGGCCCCAATAGCCTTCGTGAAAGGCATAGACGCCATCGTTCCAGCCCCAATATCCGGGCGTCCACAACAGCGCCGGCTCCGGCGGCAATACCCACGTGCCCGGCACCCAGTAATAGCCGCTGTCGTCATCCCAGGCCCAATAGCCGGGCGTCCAGATGTAACCCGGCTCCGGAATCGGCGGCTGGTCGTAAACCGGCAATGGCGGCGGCGCGACATCGATGCTGATGCCGATCGCGATTTGCGCCCGCGCAGGAGAGAAAGCAAACAAACAACAAATAAGCAGTGACAATATCAATGTGCCGATCGCGCGCATGCAACACTCCTGTAATTGGCCCCAGCCGCAATGGAGCAAAAAATAGCTCGTCCTCGCTGAACCCGTGCTGAACGTCGCATTCGCGAAATCGCTGTTCGCGTATAAACGCGTAAACATGGGCGATGCACGTTTTGGGTTTGTCTACGGCCCCATGTCATACAGATTCCAGAAGCTGGACATTTGTTTGACTGTCGGATGCGCGACCGTTGCTCACGCGACTGCATTGCAGCAATGGCGCGCCGGGCCGTGGTTGTTCCCGCGACGCGTTTGCGCCCGGGTTTTGCCATGGCGAGTCGCCAGACGGGCGACGGGAACTGCGGCGGTTTTGAGCTCCGATCCCCTTCTCCCCTTTCGCGGCTTGCGGCCTTCGGGGCCGTTCTCCTTTTTTCGTCAACACCGGGCCTGACCCGGTGTCCATGCTGACGTGCAGCGTGCCAAAATGCCCGATCAAGCATGCGGGTGTCGGCATGGATTGCCGGATCAAGTCCGCCAATGACGAAATGAGGAAACGCTCTCGCGACATATCCTGCCCGAGTTCTGCCCACGACCACGCGCAGAAATAGACTCGCCCCCAGCAATCAAAGAGGGAGCGGAGCGCCGAAAGGCGCATCCAACCAATGCCGCGCAACGCCAACTCATGTCGCCATGAGCCGGCGCCTCGGGCGCGGCGCGCGCCGCAGACAAGTGTACGCAGTCTGCGCAACTCATCTGCTTCCGGGGCGCGCTCGCCTTCCGGCGCTCTGCTGCGGCTCTCACCAGGGCTGTGACCCCCCGGCTCAGCTCCAGGCCATGCTTCCTGGGACGCGGGGTGAGGCGGGCGTTACCCGCCCTCTCCTATCCCAGTCCAGGG
>DATMQV010000423.1:0-3716 GCA_035566615.1 Xanthobacteraceae bacterium | reverse complement strand
CACGCGCACGTTGATCCAAAGCGTCCTGGCCGGGGCTGTAACGATCACCATCCAGTTTGCACCCGCCGGAGCGCAGGCCGCCGACTACGACGTCGGCTCGATCCACGTCACCCAGCCCTGGGCGCGCGCGACGCCGAAGGGCGCGAGCGCAGGCGCGGCTTATCTGACGGTGACCAACAACGGCGCCGCGCCGGATCGTCTGAGCTGCGCCGGCAGCGACGCAGCGGCGGCATGCCAGATCCATACGATGAGCATGGACAACGGCGTGATGAAGATGCGGCCGGTCGAAGGCGGCATCGAAATCAAGCCGGGCGAGACGGTGACGCTCAAGCCCGGCAGCGATCACCTGATGCTCATGAACATCAAGCATGCGCTCGAAGTCGGCAAAACGGTCGAGGCGACGTTGCAATTCGAGAAAGCCGGCACGGTCAAAGTCGAGTTTGCGATCTTGGCGATGGGAGCGGCCGCGCCCGGCGCACCGGCCGGTGGCGGCTCCATGATGATGGAAGGCCACGGCGGCCACATGATGCAGATGCAGCCCGGCCAGAAGTGATGCGGTTGTCTTGATCCGGTTGTCTTGTGCGCCCCAGGCTGATCCGCTCGTCCCCGCGAAAGCGGGGACCCAATGCTTACTTGCCGGATACCCGCTTGCGCGGGAATGAGCGGCCAAATTCACTTCAGCCCCGGCTCCTTGAACGGCAACGCCTCGCCTTCCGGCAGCGGCATGCGGAAGACATTCAGCGTCATCGAGATCAGCACGTAATAGCCGAGGATCCCGGTGAGCTCGACCATGCCGGCGTCGCCGAGAAATTTGTGCACGCGCGCGTAGGTCGTGTTGCTGACGCGCCGCGTTGCGTAGAGCTCCTTGATGAAGGCGTAGATCGCCATCTCGTCGCGCGGCGCCGACTTGGGCGCGCGGCCCGCCTTCAGATCGCGGATGGTGGCTTCCTTCACGCCTTGCTTGGCCGCAATCGTCGCATGCGCGTACCACTCGTATTGCGCTTTCCAGAAGTGCCCGGTGCAGAGGATGGCGAATTCCGAGAGCCGCGGCGGTACGCTGGTATTGAAGCGCAGATGTCCGCCGAGCTTTTGCGCCAGCGCCCCATACACCGGCGCATGCAGAAACACGGCGAGCGGTCCTTCATTATTGAACTGCCCGCGCGGACCGGATTTGATCGCATCGACCAGCGCTTGCTGCTCGCCGGTGAGGTCGTCGAGCGCAAGCGCCGGCAGCCGCGACGGCGGCTGTTTGGCTGGTGTCTTCGGTCGCACGCGCGGCGAAGTCTTTTTTTGCTTTTTGGCCATGTTGGTTCTCTGAAAAATGGGCGAACGCCGCTGCCCAGCAGCTATCCGCGTCCGGTGGAGCGGGGGCTTGCGTAACATGGTTGAGGGGCTCCGTCAGCAGATCATGCGTGCACCGCGGCGAACGATTCATCGTGCGCGAGGATTGCCTCACCTCGCTCGCAATGCCACGCTTGCGGCCACGCGGCGCAAACGCGATAGCGGATTGAACGTCCATGACGCTTGCGGTCAAAGCCCTGTTCTTCGACGTCTTCGGCACGCTGGTCGATTGGCGCACCTCGATTGCGCGCGAGGCGAAAGCGTTGCTCGAACCGCGCGGCCATGCGCTCGACTGGTTCGCCTTCGCCGACGCCTGGCGCGGCGAATATCAGGGCGCGATGGAGGAGGTGCGTGCCGGCCGCATTCCTTTCAGCAAGCTCGACGTGCTGCACCGGCGCAATCTCGATCTCATCCTGCCGCGCTTCGGGCTTGCTGCGCTTGCCGAGGATGACCGCCGTGCGCTGAACTTGGCCTGGCACCGGCTCGACGCCTGGCCCGATGTGGCGGATGGCCTTCGTCGCCTCAAACGCCGCTTCTGGCTTGCGCCGGTCTCGAACGGCAACATCTCGCTGATGGTCGACCTCGCGCGCCGTAATGACTTTCCCTGGGATGCGATTTTGGGCGCGGAGATCGCAGGCGACTACAAGCCGAAAGCGCGCGTCTATCTCGCCGCTGCGGAAGCGTTCGATCTGCCCCCCGGCGAATGCATGATGGTGGCGGCGCATTCCAGCGATCTAGCCGCGGCCGCCGCCGCGGGCTTGCGCACCGCGCACGTCGCGCGCCCCGATGAAAAAGGAAAGGGCCGCGGAGAGCGGGCGCCCAGTGTGGGCGTCGACTACGCGGCCAAGGATATAGGGGACTTATCTTGGGGACTAACCGAGAGACGAGAGCCTTGAAACCTTACTGATGCGGAAAGTACTGCGAACGGACCCTGATCCGGATCGCGGCGCGCTGCATCTGCGCCTCGAAGAACTTGTCGGTGATCCGGCCGAGATATTCGATAGCGGCGAGGGCGGCGATCATCGGAGGCTCCCTTGTTCCCATCCCCAATCGTTAGGTTAACCCTAACGGCCGTCTTGCCGACCCGAAGTGATCCCAATCACAGAACTGCACTATTGGTTTAAGTCACAGAAATTTAAATATCATTCCTGGGAAGCCACTCGTCATTCCGGGGCCGCGCGCAGCGCGGAGCCTGGAATCCATAACCGCAATGCGGGCAGCCGATTCGCGCGCCGCCGCTTCCATCGGGCCTATGGATTCCGGGCGCGGCCACCCAAGTCGGCTGTCGCCGACTTGGCGTCCTAAAGTGCCGATCTCGGGAACACCCGAGATCGGTGGCCGCTTCGTAATGATGCGAGCGCCTACCCCCGCAGCGCCGGATAATCCGTGTAGCCCTTTTCGCCGCCGCTATAGAACGTGGCGCGGTCCGGCGGATTGAGCGGTGCGCCGCGCCGGAAGCGCTCAGGCAGGTCAGGATTGGCGAGGAAGAGGGCAGCGAACGACACCAGGTCGACGACGCCTTCGCGCACGGCCGCGTTGGCGCGAGCGAGGTCGTAGCCCTTGTTGCCCATCAGTGTTCCCGGCCAAATCCGCCGGAAGAATTTGATGTCAGGCCGCTCGCCGGCGGCGACCGGGTCGCTCGGCAGCGGCTCGACGATGTGGAGATAGGCGAGGCCGAAACGCTTGAGCTCGCCAACCGCAAACCCGAAGGTTGCGGCCGGATTGCTGTCGGCGATGTCGTTGAACGGATTGGTCGGGGCAAGCCGCACGCCGACGCGGTCGCCGCCCCATTCGGCGACCAGCGCTTCGGTCGCTTCGATCAGAAAGCGCGCGCGATTGATCGCGCTGCCGCCATAGCGGTCCGTGCGCTGGTTGGTCTTGTCGCGCAGGAATTGGTCGACCAGATAGCCGTTGGCGCCATGCAGCTCGACGCCGTCGAAGCCAGCACGCTTGGCATTGGTCGCGGCGCGGCGATAGTCATCCACGACGCGCGCGATCTCATGCGTCTCCAGCGCCCGCGGCATGACGAAAGGCTGCATGCCTTGCGCGGTCATGGTCTGTCCGGGCGGCTGCAAGGCCGACGGCGCAACCGGCACGGCGCCGCCCGGCTGCAACGACGGATGCGAGATCCGGCCGACATGCCAAAGCTGGGCGAAGATGCGCCCGTCGGCGGCGTGGACGGCGTCGGTCACGCGTTTCCAGCCGGCGATCTGCTCCGGGCTGAATATGCCGGGCGTGCCCGGATAGCCCTGGCCTTCCTGGGAGATCTGCGTGCCCTCGGTGATGATCAGGCCGGCGCTGGCGCGTTGTGCGTAATAGGTGACGGCGAGCGCTCCAGGCGCTTCGCCCGGCCCGGCGCGGTTGCGCGTCATCGG
>DATMQV010000422.1:0-17088 GCA_035566615.1 Xanthobacteraceae bacterium | reverse complement strand
TCTTGAGCGAACGAATGCGCTGGCGCGGTCCACCGAACGGCCGGCAACCAACAAATTCAGCCGCGGCTCGTCCTCGAGCAGTTGGATGAGACGGCCGCCGAACACGCATAGCCGCCGATCACCAGGACTTTGGCGGCAGCGGTCATGAAAGAAAGCGGTCCGCTTGCGATGGCTCGGGCAGGTAGCATTGCTCGCGCGCGCCAAACCAACGCAGTCGATTGCGCGCGATCACGTTATACAGCGCATCACGAAGCGACGCGGGGACAAGCCGGGCAAGTGTCGCGAAAAGCGACCATGCCCCCGCCCAGGCCGTCCACAATCCGGATCGAGGCTTCCGATCGGAAATACGCTTTACCATCCTGTAACAGGACGTAAGTCTCATAACTCACTGGATCGAGGCCGAAGTGCCGATACAAGGCGCTGCCCAGTTCGGACTGTGCGGCCAGCAGGCGAAACCGAGCGTGGCGATCTTTCCGCAGGATGAATTGCGCGAATGAAGAACACAGCACGCATTTGCCGTCGAAAACGATGACGAAACGCTCGTCCGCGAAGCCGGGCACTGCCGGATCGGCTCGATATTCGTACGGCGCGCGTTGCACCGGTCATATCCTGGCGAAAGGGGCGGAGAGTGCCGCAACATAGCGCGTTATCGAGGTGAATAGAACGTCAAAGAACCATTTCGAAATAGAGGCTTAATCACTCCGCCACCGTGGCAAATAAACGTTATTTTTATCGTGTTATTTAAACTGATCTTAGACCCTGCGACCCTATGGTGGCGCCTACGACGGGAACAGGGCCCGTCGACGAAAACGAAATAATTTTAGGAAAGGCGTCACGATGAAAGCCGTCGTCAAGACGGTCGAGCCCGCCGAGCGTGAGGCGCGCTTCGACCATATCCGACCGCATTATTTGGAGGCGCTCACCTTGGTCGAGCGTCTGCACCGTCGCCTCCTTGACGTCATCAAGGACGAATTCGACCGACGCGGCCGCGCCGACATCAATTCGGTCCAGGCTCTGCTTCTCTACAATATCGGCGACAAGGAACTCACCGCCGGCGAGCTGCGCACGCGCGGCTACTATCTCGGCTCGAACGTTTCCTACAATCTTAAGAAGCTCGTCGAGATGGGTTTCCTGGATCATCAGCGCTCGCGCGTCGATCGGCGCTCGGTGCGCATCAAGCTCACCGACAAGGGCCGCGAAGTGCGCGACATCGTCGACGCGCTTTATCAGAAGCATGTGCGTACGGTCGAGCAGGTCGGCGGCATCAATGCCGACGAGTTCGGCGTGCTCAACAAGGCGCTGCACCGCCTCGAGCGCTTCTGGACCGATCAGATCCTGTATCGTCTGTAAACCGGATCGGGAGCCTCCCGGATTTATCCGCAGGGGGCACCCCCGGCATGATCACGCGCGACTGTATGAGCTGACCAACCGCTTTTCCGCCGTACTGGCGAACCTCAAGCCCCGGCGTCTCCGCCGGGTTTTTTTTGCGTCGGTGGCCCAGTCCGCCGCAATCCTTCTTTTCGGCCGCCTGGATAGGCGGGGTATCCCTGACGCTTGGACAGCTTTTGGCCCATTTCGGCCTTCATATTGTGCTGTTACAGCGGGGTCGGTGGGATTCAGCGATGACGAAACAGCATGATCGAAACGACGCCAGGACGGACCGGCGCGCCTTCCTGCGCCGGCTGGGTGGCGCTACCGCCCTTGCCGCCGCGGGCGTAGCCGCGCGCACGGCGCTGGCCGAAGACGCGGCCCTCGATGCCCTGATCGGCGACACCCAAAAGGGATCGTTCGGGCAAGGCTTCGATGAGGCCTCCCGCACCATCCATATGCCGAAGGCGTCCGAGCCGACGGTTTCGGCGGCGACCGCGCAGACCACCGAGCAGGCGGTCGAACGCTACGCGGCGATCGTCGCGCGCGGCGGCTGGCCGCAAATTCCGTCGGTCAACATGCTGCAACTGGGCGATCGGCATCCGGCCGTCATCCCGTTGCGGGCCCGGCTCGCCGCCTCCGGCGACATCGATCCGAACGCGGCCGGAACCGACGTGTACGATTCCTATGTGCTTGGCGCTGTGCGTCGCTTCCAGGCGCGCCATGGCATTACGGTCGACGGCATCATCCGCGCCGAAACGCTGACGGCGCTCAACGTGCCGGCGCCGGTGCGGCTTACGCAACTGAAGGTCAATGTCACGCGGCTGCGCGCGCTCGGCGCCAATCTGTCCCCCCGCTATGTGGTCGCCAACATTCCGGCCGCCCGCATCGAGGCGATCGAGAATGGCGTCGCGGTCTCGCGTCATACCGCGGTGGCGGGTAAGCCCGACCGGCCGTCGCCCGAGATCAACAGCAAGATCGTCCAGATCAACTTCAATCCGTATTGGACGGTCCCGCCCTCGATCGTGCAGAAGGACCTGATCCCGAAGATGCAGGATCAGCCCGACTACCTCACCAAGAACCACATCCGCATTTTTGACAGCAAGCAGAAAGAGCTCGAGCCGTCGCAGATCAATTGGTATTCGTCCGACGCCACCCACTATTCGTTCAAGCAGGATCCCGGCAGCCTCAACTCGCTCGGCTCGATCCGGATCAATTTCCCGAGCGCCTATGGCGTGTACATGCACGACACGCCGCTGAAGAATCTGTTCGGCGAAGATTTCCGCTTCCATTCGTCGGGCTGCATGCGGGTGCAGAATGTGCGCCAGCTCGTCGCCTGGGTGCTGCAGGAGACGCGCGGCTGGTCGCTCGAAGACATGGATCGCGTCATCAAATCCGGCGAGCGCAAGGACGCCCAAGTGTCCAAGCCTGTGCCGCTGCACTGGGTCTACATCACCGCCTGGTCGGGCGCCGACGGCGTCGTCCAGTTCCGCGAGGATATCTACGGCAAGGACGGGCTGCCGGGCGCCCAGGCCGCGACCTCGAATTAGTAATTTGGCGCAGCAATGGACCTTGGACTGAAGGGGCGCAAAGCGCTGGTCGCCGGCGCCAGCAAAGGGCTTGGCAAGGCGTGCGCGAAAGCATTGATAGATGAGGGCACGCGCGTCTTCATCTGTTCGCGCAATGCGGCCGAGCTTGAACGAACCGCGGCGGAGATCAATGCCGTCGGTTATTCCGCTGCCGATGTGTCACGTGCGAGTGAGGTCCAGCGCGTGGTCGCGGAGGCAATCGAAATGCTCGGTGGCCTGGACATCCTCGTTACCAACGCCGGCGGACCGCCCACTGGACCGTTTGAAAAGGTCGGCGACGAAGACTGGGACACCGCCTATCAGCTCAATCTGATGAGTGCCGTGCGCCTCATCCGTGTGGCGCTGCCGGCGCTGAAAGCTTCCGGCCGTGGTCGCATCGTCAACCTTACCGGCTATGGCGTCAAAGAGCCGATAACGGATCTGGTCGTCTCTGATTCACTGCGCGCCGGCGTGACGGTGATGGCCAAGACCATCGCCACCGATCTCGCGCCCTACGGCATCACGTCAACAACATCGCGCCCGGCCCGATCATGACCGACCGGGTTACCGAGGTGTTGAAAGCCCGCGCTCAGAGTCTTGGTGCCGACGCGGAAGGGCAAACCAAGCGCTTCGCCACCACCATTCCGGTACGTCGTATGGGAGAACCGAAAGAAATCGGCGATCTCTGTGCCTATCTCGCTTCGGCGCAGGCAGGTTACCTCACCGGGCAATCGATCGTCGTCGATGGTGGGGCCAACCGCTCCATTTAGCCTGGCCCTTTAGTTAACGTACAAATCGACCTCTGCTTGGCAAAACCAAATATAGCGGGTTTCCGCCCGACGGGGTCCCCAAACTTGCGCCGATCAGCCGGTGTGCTATCGGCTATTCATTGCGTCACTCCGGGGCCGAGCGAAGCGAGGTGCCCGGAATCCATAACCACTGACCGTGAATATGGGTTCCAGGCTCGCCGCTTCACGGCGCCCGGAATGACGGCTACTTTTGGCAAGGAGCAGCGGCATGTCGGTCCCTCAAGGCGCAAAAATCTCGGAGGAGGGATTCTTCTCCGCCGCTCTCGACGAAACCGACCCCGAGATCGCCGGCGCGATCGGCAAGGAACTCGGCCGCCAGCGGGACGAAATCGAGCTGATCGCCTCGGAAAATATCGTCAGCCGTGCCGTGCTCGAGGCGCAGGGCTCCGTGCTGACCAACAAATATGCCGAAGGACTGCCGGGCAAGCGCTACTACGGCGGCTGCCAGTACGTCGATGTTGTCGAACGGCTGGCGATCGAGCGGGTGACTAAGCTGTTCGGTTGCAACTTCGCCAACGTGCAGCCGCATTCGGGCGCGTCGGCCAATGCCGAGGTGTTCATGGCGCTGATGCAGCCGGGCGATACCTTCATGGGGCTTAACCTTGCCGCCGGCGGGCATCTCACCCACGGCTCGCCGGTGAACCTGTCCGGGCGCTGGTTCACGCCGGTGCCGTACGGCGTGCGCCGCGACGATCATTTGATCGACATCGAGGAAGTCGAGCGGCTCGCCAAGGAGCATCGCCCGAAGGTGATCATCGCCGGTGGCTCGGCTTATGCGCGCGTTATCGATTTCCGCCGCTTCCGCGAGATCTGCGACGAGGTCGGGGCCTATCTGATGGTCGACATGGCGCATTTCGCAGGCTTGGTGGCGGGCGGCGTGCATCCGAGCCCGCTCCCGCATGCCCATGTGGTCACGACCACGACGCACAAGACACTGCGCGGGCCGCGCGGCGGTACGATCCTCTGCAATGACGAGGAGATCGCCAAAAAGCTCAACTCCGCGGTTTTCCCCGGCATGCAGGGCGGGCCATTGATGCATGTAATTGCCGCCAAGGCGGTGGCCTTCGGCGAGGCGTTGCGCCCGTCTTTCAAGCTTTACGTGAAGAGCGTGATCGAAAATGCCAAGGCGTTGGCGGAAACGCTGAATTCAGCCGGCTTCGACCTCATCACTGGCGGCACCGACACCCACCTGATGCTGGTCGATCTGCGCAAGAAGCACATCACCGGCAAGGTGGCCGAAATCGCGCTCGGCCGCGCCCACATCACCTGCAACAAGAACGGCATCCCGTACGATCCGGAGAAGCCGTTTGTCACCTCGGGTATTCGGGTTGGAACGCCGGCGTGCACTACGCGCGGCTTCGGCATCGCCGAATTCCGCCAAGTCGGCGCGATGATTGCCGAAGTCCTCGGTGTGCTTTCGCAAAAAGGCGCGGAAGAAGACGCTGCGGTCGAGGCCAGTGTGCGCGAAAAGGTCAAGCGGCTGGTGGGCCGATTCCCGATCTACGAGGGGTAGGGGGGCCCGATGCGCTGCCCGAGCTGCGGAAGCCTCGATACTCAGGTGAAGGACTCGCGGCCGACCGAGGATTCCTCGGTCATCCGCCGCCGCCGTGTTTGTCTCTCCTGCAATTTCCGCTTCACCACTTTCGAGCGCGTGCAGCTGCGCGAACTGATCGTGATCAAGCGTAACGGGCGGCGGGTGCCGTTCGATCGCGACAAGCTCTTGCGCTCGGTGCAGATCGCGTTGCGCAAGCGTCCGGTCGAGCCCGAGCGCATCGATCAGATGGTCTCCAAGATCGTGCGCGAGCTCGAGAGCCAGGGCGAGAGCGAGGTGTCGTCGGAAACCATCGGCGAAACGGTCATGGCCTATCTGCGCGAGCTCGACGATGTAGCGTACGTGCGCTTTGCCTCCGTCTACCGCAATTTCCGAGAGGCCAAGGATTTCGAGACCGCGCTCGCCGAATTGTCGTCCGACGAAGCGGCGGAATTGGCCGCTCCGGCGCGCAAGTGAACGCGCAAGCGCCAAGCGCCCGAGCGATGAGTGTAGCTCTTGCATCGAAGGCTAACGCGCAGGCGTCCATCGACGCTCGCTACATGGCGCTTGCGCTGACGCTGGGCAGGCGGGGCTTGGGACGCACGTGGCCCAATCCGGCGGTCGGCGCGGTGATCGTCAAGGATGGGATGATCGTCGGCCGCGGCTGGACACAGCCCGGCGGGCGGCCGCATGCCGAGATCGAAGCTCTGCGACGCGCAGGCGCGGCCGCTCGCGGGGCGACGCTTTACGTCACGCTCGAGCCTTGCTCGCATTACGGCAAATCGCCGCCCTGCGCCGACGCCGTCATCGCCGCGGGCGTCGCGCGCGTCGTCTCGGCATTGGAAGATCCCAATCCCGAAGTTGCCGGTGCCGGGCACGCGCGCCTGCGCGCCGCAGGCATCGCGATTGACGTCGGCCTCGGCGCCGAACAGGCGCGGCGCGACCATGCCGGCCATATCCGCTGCATGCGGGACGGCCGGCCTCACGTATTCCTCAAGCTCGCCGCTTCGGCTGACGGCAAGGCGGGCGCTGCGGGCCGCAAACCCGTCGCCATTACCGGCGAAAGGGCGCGTGAGCGCGTGCACCTCCTGCGCGCGCATAGCGATGCGATCATGATCGGCATCGGCACGGCGCTGGCCGACGATCCGATATTGACCTGCCGGCTGCCCGGCATGGCCGGCTATTCGCCGGTGCGGGTGGTGCTCGACGGTACGCTGCGTCTGCCAACGAATTCGCGTTTGGTGTGCAGCGCGCGCGAGGTCGCGCTGTGGATCGTAACGGCTCCTCAGGCGCCTACCGGCGCCAAGGAAGCGCTGGAAGCCGCAGGCGCGACCGTTCTCACCGTGCCGCGCGTCGATGGCCGGCTCGATCTGGCGGCTGCGCTTCACCTTCTTGCCGAGCGCGGTATCAGCCGGCTGATGGTCGAGGCAGGACCGATCTTGGCGGCGGCTTTGCTCGAGGCCGATCTTGTTGACGAAGTCGCGCTTTTCCGCTCGGACAAAGTCGTCGGTCCCGATGGCATCGACGCGCTGGAAGGGATGCCGCTCACGGCGCTCGGCCGCTCGCCGCATCTCGCCAGCGTCCGCAGCGAAGCCGTCGGCGAGGATCGTTGCGAAGTTTTCGAACGAAGGTAGGGCTGTGTTCACGGGTATTGTCAGCGACTTAGGCGAGGTTCTTGAACTTGAAGAGCGGGCCGAAGGTTTGCGCCGGCTGGTGATCGGCTGCGGCTACGATCCCGCGACGATAGACATCGGCGCGTCGATCGCCTGCTCCGGCCCCTGTCTGACCGTCGTGGAGCGGGGCCGGAAGGGCAATCGTGCCTTCTTCGCCGTCGATGTGGCCGCCGAGACGCTCCGCGTCACCACCGCCGGGAGCTGGCAGCGCAGCATCAAGCTCAATCTCGAACGCTCGCTCCGGCTCGGCGACGAGCTCGGCGGGCATCTCGTCAGCGGCCATGTCGACGGCATCGCCGAACTGCTCACCCGCGAGGATTTACCCGACATGGCGCGACTTTTCTTGCGCGTGCCGTCCGCACTGGCGCGCTTTATTGCACCGAAGGGGTCGGTGGCGCTCGATGGCGTGTCGCTGACGGTCAACGAGGTTGCGGGCGACACATTCTCGGTGCTGCTCATTCCGCACACGCTGCAAGTTACGACCTTCGGTAGCCTGCGCGCCGGCGCACACCTGAACCTGGAAGTGGACCAGATGGCGCGCTACGCCGCGCGCCTTCTGCAAACATCGTAACCGGGGTGGCCGGCGCTTGTTCGCGCCCCTTCCACTTGCTACCACGGCGCCGCGCGCACTCGTCTTCGCATGGATCGTGCAGCGCCAATGGGAGTGTCGTGATGGCCGGACCACGCCGAGGCAAGCGAGAAAATGACAGCGCCAAAGGCGCACGCGTCCTAATTGTCGAGGCGCGCTACTACGACGACCTCGCCGATGCCCTCCTTGCCGGCGCCATGACCGTGCTCGAGAAAGCGCAAGCCAAAGTGGAACGCATCAGCGTCCCCGGGTCGCTTGAGATCCCCGGCGCAATCGCCATTGCGATCGAGGCTGCGCGGCGCAAGCGCCGCCCTTATGACGGGGTCGTTGCGCTCGGTTGCGTTATCCGTGGCGACACCATCCATTTTGAGATCGTTTCGCAGGAGTCCGCGCGCGGGTTGATGGCTTTGTCGATGACGCACGCGCTACCGATCGGCAACGGCATCATCACCGTCAACACCCAGTCGCAAGCGTTCGCCCGCGCCCGCATGGAAGAAATGGACAAGGGCGGTGACGCGGCCCGCGCGGCGTTGGCGATGGTGCGTCTGAAACGTCAGCTGGCAGGGAAGTGAGCATGGCGCGCGCCGCCGCCGGTGGGGCCCGTAAGGCCAACAAGCGCGGAGCGGCGCGGCTCGCCGCCGTGCAGGCGCTCTACCAGATGGATCTGGCTGGCACCGGCATCAATGAAATCCTGGCCGAGTTCGAAAGCCATTGGCTCGGCGGCGAGGTCGAAGGCGCGCAATATCTGCCGGCCGAGGCCGCTTTCTTCCGCGACATTGTCACCGGCGTCGTGCGGGAACAGCGGACGCTTGACCCGCAGATCGACGCCGCGCTCGCCCGCGGCTGGCCGCTCAAGCGCATCGAAGCGGTGCTGCGCGCGGTGCTCCGCGCCGGCACCTATGAGCTCGCGCACCGGCGTGACGTGCCGGCGCGGGTCGTGACGTCGGAATATGTCGATGTCGCTTCCGCCTTCGTCGACCGGGACGAGACCGGCATGGTCAACGCTGTGCTCGACCAGCTTGGGCGCGACCTGCGCGGCGACGGGTTGGGAGGCAAGTAGTTGCCGGCAAGTAGAACGTAACAACCCGCTTTGCACCTCAGCGGCAAACAGCCGCCCGTGAAACCGAATCGTCGCGTTCGCCGTTTATTTTGCGGCTGTGGCCGTTCGACGAGTGTTTTGGGCGGGCCCCGACCAGCTTGGTAGGAAACGAGAGCTCGGTGACGAATATGGGCGGTCAGATGTTTAGTCGCTGGATTCTGCACTGCGGGCTGCTCGGGCTGGCCGTCGCTGCGGTGCCGGCAGGCATCGCTGCCCAGGAGATAGACTTCGGCCGCATCGGCGCGTTCGAGTCCATGGGCTCCGGCACGGTGCGAACCGGCTCGCCGCCGAAGACACCAATCGATGACGACGAGCAGCATGCCATATTTCTCACCATCTGGAATTCGGATACCGACGCCAAGGTGTATTGGAAAGCGCTGGACAGCGATAAAGAGCAGACAACCGTGATCCACGGCACCGGCGTGCGGGCCTTCCAAACCAACGGCGAATTCAAAATTCAAGTGATTGGCGAAGGCGACCACGAGGTCAAATACGACTACGTCCTGCTGCACCTGAGAAAAAAGTAGCACAGCTTGCACTAGTTCCGCGCAAACAGCAGCGCCACCGGGCTCCTGAAATTCGACGACGAATTCCACGCCACTCTGTCGACAGTGAGGTGATAATCCGGCACGCGCTGGAGGAAGCGCCGCATGGCGATTTCGGTGACGAGCCGGGCCATTTGCGCGCCCAGGCAAAAATGCTTGCCGGAGCCGAAGCCGAGATGTCCGAGCGGCCGCCGTTCGATGTCGAAGGTGTCCGGATCGGGAAATTTGCGCTCGTCCCGGTTGGCCGAGCCGAAGGCGAGCGCGACTTTGTCGCCGGCGCGGATGGTTTGGCCGTGCACGGCCACATCGCGCGTGGCGGTGCGCTTGAAGCGCTGCGCCGACGTATTAAAGCGCAGCGATTCTTCGATCGCCGGCGCGATCAACGCCGGATCGGCGACGAGCCGCCGCCGCGCGTCCGGATAGTCGTGCAGATTGAGCGCGAACACGCTCATGAAGCTTGAAAGCGATTCCACGCCCGCCATCACGAAGGTTGCCGTGGTGAGCACGATTTCGCGCTCGCTCAGCCGGTCGCCGTCGATCTCTGCTTCGGCAAGGTGGGTGATCAGATCGTCGGTGGGATTGGCCCTGCGCGAGGCGACTTCCGCGGTGAGAAAGTCGCTCAAGTCCTTGAAAGCCGCGATGTGCTCCGGCGTGCGCCCTTTCGCCGCTTTGTCGGTCGAGACCGCGAGGATGACCTTGCGCCTGATGTCGGCGTGATCGCGATCCGGCAGGCCCATGGTGCGAAACAGCAGGCCCACCGTGATCTGGCTGGAGAAGTCGTTGATGAACTCGAACGTATCTTGTTGGAGGATGCGGTCGAGCGAGCCGTCGGCGATTTCCAATGTCGGCTCGACCATGCGGTCGAGATTGCGCTTGAGAAATGCGGCCTGGCTCAATGCGCGCAACCGGTCGTGGCGCGGCGGATCCGTCGTGCCGAGCGTCGCGCCGGCGCGGCCGGGCAATTCGTCGATCATATTGCCTTGCGCCGACGAGAAGGTTTCCCAGTCGCGCGCCGCTTCGGCGATGTCGTGGTAGCGCGACAGGATCCAAAGCTGCGCGCTCTCGCTCCAGTAGCACGGATATTTGGCGCGGAGTTCCGCATAGTAGGGAAAAGGGTCCGCATCGATTAGCGGCGAATAAAGGTCGAACGGCTCCATTTCCTTAAAACTCCCGGCGCTGATAGAAAACTATCACAATTGCTTGCCGGACCGCGCGATGCCGAAGTCCACTGAATCGGCCGAAGACCGCCTGATTGCGCGCTATTTCCGCCCGCTCGCGACGGCGCCTGGCGCGTTCGGGCTGATCGACGACGCGGCTGCGCTCACGCCGCCACCCGGATGCGACCTTGTGCTGACCACCGACGGCGTCATCGCCGGCGTGCACTTCTTCCCGGACGATCCGCCCGCAATGGTCGGCCGCAAGGCCTTGCGCATGAACCTGTCGGACCTGGCCGCCAAAGGCGCCAGGCCGCTCGGCTTCCTGCTGTCAGTGGCGCTGCCGGAAGGCTTCGGCGAGGCATGGCTCGGCGCCTTTGCGGCCGCTCTTGCCGACGATGCCGCGCACTACGGCTGTCCGCTCTACGGCGGCGACACCGACCACACTCCGGGTCCGATCTCCGTCTCCATTTTCGCCTTCGGTGCCGTGCCACAAGGAAAAATGGTGCGCCGCTCGACCGCCCGTCCCGGGGACCGCATTGTCGTCACCGGCACGATTGGCGACGCGGCGATCGGATTGCAGCTTCGGCGCGAGCGGACGCTGGCGCGGCGCTGGGGTCTTTCTGAAGCCGCTGCCGCGCAACTCGAAAATCGCTATCTCTTGCCGCAGCCGCGCAACGCGCTCGCCGGTGCTGTCTTGCAATACGCATCGGCGGCGATCGACGTTTCCGATGGACTTGTCGGCGATCTCGGCAAGCTCTGCCGTGCGTCGTCGGTAGCGGCCGACATAGATGTCGCAACCGTGCCGCTCTCGGACGCCGCGCGCGCAGCGATCGCGGCCGAGCCGGCGCTTCTGGAGACCGCGCTCACCGGCGGCGACGACTACGAGATCGTGCTGACCTTGGCGCCGGAGAAGCTCGACGGCTTCCGCACCGCAGCCGCGGCCGCCGGCGTTGCCGTTACGGAGATCGGCGGTGTGCAGGCAGGCGAGGGCACACGCTTCCTGCATGAAGGCAAGGCGCTGACCTTCACACGAGCCTCTTACAGCCATTTTTAAAGCGTTACCCGGAGACGCTGCAGCACGAAGTGATGCACTGCTGATCCGGGACCGTCGCAAACTCGGCGCTTGTTACGATCCCGGGTCTGCAACGCACCACTTCGCTTCGCTTTGTGGTGCATTGCGCCCGGGAAACGCGCTTAGCTTCCCGCCGCCCATCGCGGGAATGAGTGGGCAAATTATTTCCTTCGCGAAATCGGCTGGTAGTCCCGCCGCGGCGCGCCGGTATAGAGCTGGCGCGGGCGCCCGAGCTTCTGGTGCGGGTCCTCGATCATTTCCTTCCACTGCGCGATCCAGCCGACCGTGCGCGCGAGCGCGAACAGCACGGTGAACATCGCGGTCGGGAAGCCCATCGCCCGCAGCGTGATGCCCGAGTAGAAATCTACATTCGGATAAAGCCGCTTCTCGACAAAATAGTCGTCGTGCAGCGCGATGCGCTCGAGCTCCATGGCGACATCGAGCAGCGGATCGTTGACGCCGAGTTCGTGCAGCACCTCATGGCAAGTCTTCTGCATGATCTTGGCGCGCGGGTCGTAGTTCTTATAGACCCGGTGGCCGAAGCCCATCAGGCGGAAGGAATCGTCCGGATCCTTGGCGCGCCTGACGAATTCCGGGATGCGGTCGACCGTGCCGATTTCGCCCAGCATCTTCAGCGCCGCCTCGTTGGCGCCGCCATGGGCCGGCCCCCACAGGCAGGCGATGCCGGCGGCAATGCAGGCAAACGGATTGGCGCCGGTCGAGCCGGCAAGCCGCACCGTCGAGGTCGAGGCGTTCTGCTCGTGGTCCGCATGCAGGATGAAGATGCGGTCCATGGCGCGGGCGACGACCGGGTTCGGCTTGTACTCCTCGCAGGGCACCGCGAAGCACATCCGCAGGAAGTTCGAGGCGTAATCGAGATCATTCTTCGGATAAACGAACGGTTGCCCGATCGAATATTTGTAAGCCATAGCCGCCAGCGTCGGCATTTTCGCGATCATGCGGATCGAGGCGATCATGCGCTGGGTCGGATCAGTGATGTCGGTGGAATCGTGATAAAAGGCCGAGAGCGCGCCGACGCAGCCGACCATCACCGCCATCGGATGAGCGTCGCGGCGGAAGCCCTGAAAGAACCGGCTCATCTGCTCGTGGACCATGGTGTGATGGACCACGCGGTCGTCGAAATTCTCCTTCTGCGCGGCGGTCGGCAGTTCGCCGTACAGGAGCAGGTAGCAGGTCTCCAGGAAGTCGCCGTGCTCCGCCAGATCCTCGATCGGGTAGCCGCGGTAGAGCAGCACGCCCTTGTCGCCGTCGATATAGGTGATCTTGGACTCGCAGCTCGCGGTCGAGGTGAAGCCCGGGTCGTAGGTGAAGATGCCGGTCTGGTTATAGAGCTTGCTGACGTCCATGACTTCGGGGCCGATCGTGCCCTCGTAGAGCGGGAACGAATAGCTCTTGTCGCCGAGTGTCAGCTGGCCGGTCCGGGGAGTGGTGCTGGTCTTCGCGTCCATGATCGCACCTCAAGGTGTGAGGGTCTTAACAGTCCGGTGCATGCGGCCTGAAAGTCAAAAACCTTTGCGGCACACTGCCCATCCGGCTTGATTTGGCCTAGCGCAACGGAGTGTGCACTGCAAGAAAATAGGCTGCAGAGCAGGGCGGCGCCAGCCGGCTCAGGAACCCGCTTCGATAAAACACGTTACGAAACTGTCGCAGACGAACATTTGTCGGCTAGCGGCCGGGCGCGAGCGAGCCGGCGCGCGACGGCGCACTTGCCGGCGCCGCTTGGTCCGCAATGCGCGCGAGGCTTTCGGTTTTGCCCAGCACCACCAGAACTTCGAAAATGCCGGGCGAGGTGGTGCGGCCGGTCAGCGCGGCGCGCAACGGCTGTGCCACCGCACCGAGTTTATGGCCCTTGCGCTCGGCGAAAGCGCGCACCGCCTGCTCGGTGGCCTCCGCGGTCCAGGGTTCGACGTGCGTGAGTTCGGCCAGTACATCCTGCAGCAACGCCCGCGCCTCGGGCGTGAGCATAGCGGTCGCCTTCTCGTCCAAGGGGATCGGCCGGTCGGCCAGTAGAAAATGGGCGCCCTCAATGAGGTCGAGCAGCGTCTTGGCGCGGTCCTTGAGGCTCGGCATGGCCGCGAGCCATTGTTCACGCAGCCGCGGCGTCAGCTTGGCTGCGACCGCCGCCCCGTTGGCAATATGCGGCAAGAGCTCCTCGACCGCCTGCAGCAACGCCGTATCGGTGCCGCCCCGGATGTAGTGGCCGTTCAGGCTTTCGAGCTTGGCCAAGTCAAACCGCGCCGGCGAGCGGCCGATCTGCGGCAGGTCGAAGGCCGCGATCATCTCCTCAGTCGAAAAGATCTCCTGATCGCCGTGACTCCAGCCGAGCCGGACCAGGTAATTGCGCAAGGCGACCGGCAAATAGCCCATGGCGCGGTAGGCATCGACGCCGAGCGCGCCGTGGCGCTTGGAAAGCTTCGAGCCGTCCGGCCCGTGAATGAGAGGGATATGCGCCATCACCGGCACCGGCCAGCCGAGCGCGTCGTAGATCTGCTTCTGCCGCGCGGCATTGGTCAGATGGTCGTCGCCGCGGATGATGTGGGTGACGCCCATGTCGTGATCATCGACCACGACGGCGAGCATATAGGTCGGCGTGCCGTCGGAGCGCAGCAGCACCAGATCGTCCAGGTTCTCGTTCTGCCAGAGCACGCGGCCCTGGACCTGATCGTCGATCACCGTTTCGCCTGTCAGCGGCGCCTTGAGCCGGATCGTCGGCTTCACGCCTGCGGGCGCCTCGCTCGGATCGCGGTCGCGCCAGCGTCCGTCATAGAGCTTGGCGCGGCCTTCGCGCCGCGCCGCCTCGCGCATCTGCGCAAGCTCCTCAGGACTTGCATAGCAGTGATAGGCGTGCCCTTGCGCGAGCAGTTGCTCGGCCACTTCTCGATGCCGCGCCGCGCGCGCGAACTGATAGATCGCCTCGCCGTCCCAGCCGATGCCGAGCCACCGCAAGCCGTCGAGAATGGCGTCGATGGCGGCCTGCGTCGACCGCTCCCGGTCGGTGTCTTCGATTCTGAGCAGCATCTTGCCGCCGCGGCCGCGGGCATAGAGCCAGTTGAAGAGCGCGGTGCGCGCGCCGCCAATATGCAGAAAACCGGTGGGAGATGGGGCAAAGCGGGTGACGACGGTCATTCGGGGGTCTTGATCCTGCCGGGCGCGGGTCCGTGTATCACAGCTGGAAACGAAAGAAAGTTAAGGAGTTCCGATTTGTCTTGCAGACTTGACCGCGCGAGCCAATTTGTTCAATCCGGGCGCACAAAAATCTTCGCCGGGCGATTGAAAGCGATCAGGTGATGACGGTCACGGACACGGCGGTACGGGAAGCGGGCCAGGATTTCATCCGCGACATCGTTCGCGCCGACCTGGCGGCCGGCCGGCATAAGACGGTCATTACCCGTTTCCCGCCGGAGCCGAACGGCTATCTGCATATCGGTCATTCCAAGTCGATTTGTCTCAATTTCGGCATTGCCGAGGAATTCGGCGGCCACTGCAACCTGCGCTTCGACGACACCAACCCCACCAAGGAAGAGCAGGAATATATCGACGCGATCATGCGCGACGTGCGCTGGCTCGGCTTCGATTGGGGCGAACACCTCTACCACGCGTCGGACTATTTCGAGCAGCTTTACGCATGGGGCGAGGAACTGATCCGCGCCGGCAAGGCCTATGTGGACGACCAGACCCAGGAAGAGATGCGGCTCACGCGCGGCACGTTGACCGAGGCCGGCGCCGAGAGCCCGTACCGCAATCGCAGCGTCGAGGAAAATCTCGATCTTTTCCGCCGCATGCGCTCGGGCGAATTTCCGAACGGTGCGCGGGTGCTGCGCGCCAAGATCGATATGGGCTCCGGTAACATCAATCTGCGCGACCCGGTGCTCTATCGCATTCTGCACGCCGAGCATCCGCGCACGGGCCGGTCCTGGTTTATCTACCCAAGCTATGATTTCGCCCATGGCCAGTCGGATGCGATTGAGGGCGTGACGCACTCGATCTGCACACTGGAATTCGAGGACCACCGCCCGCTCTACGACTGGTGCCTGGAAAACCTGCCGGTGCCGTCACGACCGCATCAATACGAGTTTGCGCGGCTCAATCTCACCTACACGGTGCTCTCCAAGCGCGTGCTCACCGAACTGGTGCGCGGCGGCCATGTTGGCGGCTGGGACGATCCGCGCATGCCGACGCTCGCGGGCCTGCGCCGGCGTGGTGTGCCGCCGGCGGCCATTCGCGATTTCATCAAGCGTATCGGGGTCGCCAAGGCCAACAGCGTTGTTGATGTCGGCATGTTTGAATTCTCCATCCGCGAGCATCTGAACAAGACCGCGCAGCGGCGCATGGCGGTGTTGCGGCCGCTGAAAGTCGTGATCGAAAACTACCCGCAAGGGCAGAGCGAGGAGGTCGATGCGGTCAATCATCCCGAGGACGAAAGCGCGGGCAGGCGCCGCATCCGTTTCGGCCGCGAGCTCTTCATCGAGCGCGACGACTTTATGGAGAATCCGCCGAAGAAGTTCTTCCGCTTGTCGCCCGGCACCGAAGTGCGCTTGCGCTATGCCTATTTCATCACCTGCCGCGAGGTGGTGAAAAACGCGGCCGGCGAGATCATCGAACTTCGTTGCACTTACGATCCCGCCACCAAGGGCGGCAATGCACCCGACGGGCGCAAGGTGAAGGCGACCATGCATTGGGTATCGCCGGCGGATTCGGTGCCGGCCGAGGTGCGCATTTACAATCCGCTTTTCAGCAAGCCCGATCCGAATGCGGGCGATTTCGTCGCCGATCTCAATCCGCAGTCGCTGGAAGTGCTCGCGGACGCGCGCGTCGAACCGGCGCTTGCCGGCGACAATTCCGACGACGCCGTGCAGTTCGAGCGGCAGGGCTATTTCTGCCGGGATCGGGATTCGAAGCCCGGCCGGCTCGTGTTCAACCGCACCGTCGGTCTGCGCGACACATGGGCGAAAGTGTCGGCTGGCTGAATGATCTCCGTCCACAACGGGGAGGGGACCTGCGGCTCGCCAATGCAAGCGCCTCTCGTGTAACGTTAGGGGAGGCGTTTTGACGCGCGAGGGGCAGGCCGCGCGGTGGCGGACGAGGGCACTTCAGTAGGGCCGGCGCAAACGGGCGTGCGCGCTCGCGCGCGCGCCGGCATCAGAACTTGGCCGGTAGCCGGCGCGCAGTGGGGCTGGAACGGCGTCTGGCCGCAGGTCGGCTTTGCAGTACCCGCGCGCGTTCGCGCGTGGGCGGCCGCCGAGATTGGGGCCGGCCGGCTCTTTCCCTGGTTTGCGGTGGCGTTCGGCAGCGGCATCGTTCTCTATTTCGCAGCCGACCACGAACCGGCCTGGTGGGCGGCACTGTCGGCAGTTGTGATTGCCGCCATCGCGGTGATCTTTCTGCGGCGCCGGCCGCTGGCTTTCGTTCTTGCGCTCGGCCTTTTCGCCGTTGCTTTGGGCTTCGCAGTTGCGACGATCAAAGCCACGCTGATCGATCATCCTATTCTGCGCTTTCCCGCTTACAGCGCGTCGGTTGCCGGCTTTGTCGAGCTGCGCGACGAAAGCCAGAAGTCCGACCGCTTTGTGCTCCGGCTCGAGCGTATTGAAGGCAACCGCATTGTCGACAAGCCGCAGCGCATCCGGCTTTCCGTCCGCCGCGGCATGGCGCCGCCGGC
>DATMQV010000421.1:0-14180 GCA_035566615.1 Xanthobacteraceae bacterium | reverse complement strand
TGTTCGGCGATGCTGATCGAGGCGAGCTGCGCGCCATCCATGCGCGAGAAGGTGACGAGATTGCCGCCGGAATCGACCACGGCGATGTTCAATTGCCAGCCGCGCTTGTTGGCTTCGGCGACGGCGGCGTGGATCGCCTCTTCAGCTTTTTGCAGGGAGATCGGCGCGCCGTAGGGCGTGTTGAACGGCATTTTCTCCGGCACGACATCGAGCGGATTTTGCCCGGGCGTGGCCGGCGTTGCGGGCTGCTGCGCGTGAACGCCGGCCGCTGCCATTAAGCTTGCCACAAGGACGATCGCCGCTCCGGTGCGTCGCTTCATGACCCTCTCCCTGGTGTGCCGCGCCTTCGAGATTGTTAATCATTGTAAACGAAAGGCCGCGTACCGCACCAGCTTTCGGCGGCAAAAGCTCGAAAGCGACCCCGCCCGCGGCGCTTGGCTCACGAGTGATGGCGCACAAATACGAACGGCCCCGGCCCTGAGGGAGTCGGGGCCAAGGCCGTTCTATGTCGAAGGTGTCCCATCAACCCCCACCCCGACACTGGCCTCCATAGTATCCACCGCAGGTTGATCGATCGTTACGATGCGCGGGCCGGCCACGAAATGGCGGCTCCCGCGACGACATGAGGACGCCGGTCCTAACGCTACTTTGGCAAACGCGTCACGCCGCAGGCTGAAAATCAGTGGGCGGCAGGAGCGCGCGACAGATTTTTTGCTGCCAGCTCGTCGAGATAGTCCCGCCAATATGTCTCGCGATTCTGGCCGAGCTCGAACAAATAATCCCAACTGAAAATTCCGGTCGAATGCAGATCGTCGAAGACGATGCGCACCGCGTAATTGCCGACCGGATGCAATTCCAGGATCGCCACGTCGCGCTTGCCGGCAACGGTCCGGCGCTCGGCCGGCGAATGGCCTTGCACCTCGGCGCTTGGGCTGCGCACGCGCAAAAATTCCGCCGGCAATTCGAAGCTTTGGCCGCTGTCGAACGACACGACCAAAGTCTTGCGATCCTTTTGCAGGCGCAGCTCGGTCGGCCAAGGACCGGTCGGAGCGCCCGTCGCGGTGCTACTCATCAAATATCACTCGATATCGCCGGGCCGTTGCCGCGACTTTCACTCCGCGGCCTGAGCGGCGCCGCCATGCGCCTTCGACCAGCTGACCGGATCTTTCATGAAGGTCTCGACGTCCTGCAGCCGGCCTTTGTCGTAGCGACCGCTCTTCTTGGCCGCCTCCAGAACGTCCCACCAGGTGGCGAGCGCATGCAAGGTGACGCCGAGATCGCCCAAGATTTTCCGGCCCTCGGGAAAGATGTCGTAGAAAAACACCACGAAGCAATGCTCGATGGTGGCGCCGGCCTCGCGCAGCGCGTTGCAGAAATTGACCTTGCTGCGGCCATCGGTGGTCATATCCTCGACTAACAGCACGCGCGCGCCGGGCTCCAGATGGCCCTCGATCTGCGCGTTGCGGCCGAAGCCTTTTGGCTTCTTGCGCACATATTGCATCGGCAGCATCAGCCGCTCGGCCATCCAGGCGGCGAAGGGAATACCCGCGGTCTCGCCGCCCGCGACCGAGTCGAACTGCTCGAAGCCCACATCGCGCGCGAGCGTCTCGGCGCCGAAATCGATCAGTTGCCGCCGCACGCGGGGAAATGAAATCAGCCGGCGGCAGTCGGTGTAGACCGGGCTCGCCCAGCCGGAGGTGAAAATAAACGGCTGGTCGGTCATGAAGCGCACAGCTTCGACCTCGATCAGCATTTTCGCTGTCAGTTCGGCGATCACGTTCTTGTCGGCGAAGCCGGTCATGCTTTTGTCTCTCCTTTCCCCCCTTGCGGGGACGGGTTAGAGGTGGGGTCGGCAGTTTGTCGCTACGTTGTCGCATGCGCGCGACCTGCCTACCCCCCTCCCTACCCTCCTGCATACGGGGAGGGCTAAACTCACACCACCACCTGCCACTCGATGGTCTCGCCGCCGCGATAGAGCAGCGTGCGCTCGTCGGGTCCCGCGACCTTGACCTCGACCGGCGCGGTCCACGGCGTCTTTTCCAGCACGATTTTATCCTCGTTCGGCGGCAAGCGGTAATGCTTTGGGCCGTTGAGCGAGGTAAACGCTTCGAGCTTGTCGAGTGCGCCTTCCTCTTCGAAGACCTTGGCATAGGTGGCAAGCGCGACCGGCGCATTGAAGATGCCGGGAACCCCGCTGATCGCGACTTTGCGCGCGAACGGATGCGGCGCGGAATCGGTGCCGAGGAAATAACAGGCGTCGCCGGAGATCGCCGCCTTGCGCAGAGCGGCGCGATCGGCCGCGGTCTTGATCACCGGCATCGCATACATCATCGGCTTGATGCCGGCGCCGAGCCAATCGGTGCGCGTGAGATTGAGATGATAGGGCGTGATCGTGCCGCCGATCTGCGGCGCCGCGCTCTTGACGAACTCGGCGCCCTGTTTCGACGACAGATGCTCCATGGTCATGCGCAGACCCGGAAATTCTTTCACCCATTTGAACAGGCGCCGCTCGATGAACATTGCTTCGCGGTCGAAAATGTCGATGTCGGGACCGACCTCCTCGCCGTGGATCAGAAACGGCATGCCGATCTTTTCCATGCGCTCGAGCACGCGCACGATGTTGCGGTAGTCGGTCACGCCGGCGGCCGAGTTGGTCGTGGCGTTGGCCGGATAAAGCTTGACGCCGATGAATACGCCGTCGCGAAAGCCGCGTTCGACATCCTCGGGATCGGTCTCGTCGGTGAGATAGCAGGTCATCAGCGGCTGAAAGCGCGAGCCTTGCGGCAGCGCGGCCAGAACGCGTTCGCGGTACGCGACCGCCTCCTGCGTGGTGCGGATCGGCGGGACGAGATTCGGCATCAGAATGGCGCGGCCGAACTGCCGCGCCGTATACGGCAGCACGGCCTTGAGCATCTCGCCGTCGCGGACATGCAAATGCCAGTCGTCGGGCTTGCGGAGGGTGATACGGGCGGTCATCGGCGCATCAGTAATGGCCGAACGCGCCGCGGGCAATGCCGCCCGGGAGGCGATTCACACCTGCGCTCCGATCACTCGCCACTCGTTCGCGGCCCGCGGCCTGAGCGTTCCTTGCCGGCCGCGTCCGGCTCTTCTTCAGCGAGGCTGCCGAGCTCGGCGACGGCCGTGCGCGGAAAAGCTGCGGCCGTGCCGACCAGCGCGATGGCGCAGCCGAGCAGCATGTCGATGACGCGCTCGAACAGGAGCTTCGAGATGCTCTGCGAATCGAACTCCGCCAAGTCGTAAGCCAACAGGATGATCAATGCGATCAGCGCCGTGTGCAGCCAATAGCGGCTGGCGAGATGGTGCGGGATAAGCGGCGCTACTACCAGGACGCAGGCGGAAATGAGCGCAATCGACTGCGATCCGGTGATCGCCCAGGCAGCGACCACACCGGCGAACGTGCCGGCGATACGCTCGACGATGCGGCGATAGCTCAAGCGGGCGTCCGCCTGCATGACCACAAGCGTGGTGGCAACGACCCAGATGGTGTGGGTGGGATCGAGCGCCTGGCCGATCCACAAGGCCGCGGTGGAGGCCCCCGCGAAGGCAAGCGCGTAACGCAGCCAGCCGCCCTGCCCGGACGGAGGCTGCAACGGGACCGCCGGCTGACGCGGCAACGGGCCGGCGATCAAATAATCGACGGTGCGCGCCGCGGCAGCCAGCACGAAGACGCCGAAGAGATAACCGGCTTGCGGGAGGTTGAATGTCACCGGTAGGGCCGCGGCGACGGTGAATGCCATGGCCGCATGCCGGCCGGTGAGCGGCAGCATCCGGCCGGTCAGCGGCGCCAAACCGATCCCCAACGTGAGGCCGACGAAAAACGGCACCAGTAAAGCCGCATGGTTGCGGGCGAAATAGCCGAGCCCGGCGCCGACGCCGATACAGAGCGCATCCAGCGCGAGAAAGCGCAGCCGGCTGAACAAGGACCCGGCGCTGTCGGCAAAGCCGAACGCCATGCCGATGATGACGGCGGGAAGCGCGACTTGCGATTCGCCGCGCAGCACTCCGACCAAGAGCGGGACACCGATATTGATGAGGAATTGCAGGCCGCGGCGAACATGGCTCGCATCGACATGAGGCCAGAGGGCCGCGCCGCGCGTCTCGGGCTCCGGCCTGGCGTTCGGTGTATCGTCCATGCGGGCCAGACTATCAGGGCGGCATGCACCGCGCGCCCACGCCGGATTCGGACGGCCGGACGGGGCGGCAGCCCGCGATTCTTTCGGAATCCCAGCAAATTGTTGCGTTAACGTGATCGAAGCCGATTGGTATTAAACGTGACGGAAACCGTCACCCGGTGCTAAAATATTGATTTTAGAAAGCGGCCTGCTTGTGCGGTCGGCCGCACGGATTGGAGGGGACCCCCATGACTGCGCAGCCCAAAGTCGCCGAGCTGGAAGGCAGCCAGCCGATTGTAGGTGAAAAGACCGTAAATTTGGCGCTGCAAGGCGGAGGCAGTCACGGCGCCTTCACCTGGGGCGTGCTTGATCGCCTGCTGGAAGACGAGCGGATCGGCTTCGACGGCGTCACGGCGACCAGCGCCGGCGGCGTCAATGCGGTCGTGCTCGCGGATGGGCTTGCGCTCAACGGGCGCGAGGGCGCGCGCGAGCGGCTGCGGAGTTTCTGGAAGAAAATGTCGGAGGTAGCCTCGTCGAGCTTTATCGCACCGTCCTTTCTCGACCAGACGAATCCAAATTTCGGCCTCGACCAAACGCCGAACTATGTGTTTATCGACACGCTCAGCCGCATCTTGTCGCCCTATCAGCTCAATCCGTTCGACATCAATCCGTTGCGCGACCTGCTCAACGCCGAAGTGAATTTCGATCGCGTGCGGAAGCAAAAAGTGATCAAGCTGTTCCTGTCGGCAACCAATGTGCGCACCGGCAAGGTGAAAGTGTTCGCGCGCGAGGAGCTCGGTGCCGAGCACGTGCTCGCCTCCGCCTGCCTGCCCTTCATGATGCGCGCGCCGGAGATCGACGGCGACGCCTATTGGGACGGCGGCTTCATGGGCAATCCGGCCATCTTCCCGGTGATCTATGGCTGCACCTCGCCCGACGTCATCATGGTGCATCTGACGCCGACCGAGCGGCCGGAACTGCCGACCAACTCGCGCTCGATCATCAACCGCATGCAGGAGATCAGCTTCAATTCTTCGCTGATGCGCGAAATGCGCGCCATCGCCTTCGTCACCCAGCTCATCGACGAGGGCAAGATCGCCGGCGGCAAGCGCATGTACATGCACTTGATCGAAGCCGAGGACGTCATCAGGGACTTGGCCGGATCGAGCAAGATGAACGGCACCTGGAAATTCTTGACCCATCTGTTCGACATCGGCCGCGAGCGCGCGGACCAATGGCTTGCGGAAAATTACGATTCCATCGGCGCCAAAGGCACCGTCGATTTGCAGGCGCGCTATCTCTGAGCCGGATTGCTTGCAGCTCGAGCCGCTTGAAGCTTTAGAACAAGCCGATCCCGCCGAGCACGATTCTCCGATCAACCCGCTGCGTCCGGCGGCATGAGCGGAAGTCCAAAAGCGTCAAACGATGCGGCCCGGCCGGCGGTACGAACATGGCGCGGCCGCTCGACTCAATTCTCGGGCAATGTGAACACAGCGCATGGAGAAGCAATTCCGCGCAGGATGTGCGTTCCGAGCGGAACCAGCGGCGCGTCTGTCTGCGCCGCAAGCGCGCCCGACACCAGGACCGTCTTCCCAAGCGGCCGGCACAGCCCTTCCAGCCGGCTGACCAGATTGACGGCGGGACCAATGGCCGTGAAATCCAGGCGATCTGCGGCGCCGATATTGCCCCACAGCATCTCGCCGAGATGGAGCGCGGCGCCGAACGGCAAAGGCGGCAGCCCCTGCGTTTGCCGCTCTTTATCGAGATGCGCCATGCCGACCCGAGCGGCGGACACCGCGCGCAACGCCGCATCGCAAGCGCCGCGCGGCGCTTCTCCGACCACCGGGAAGATCGCCAAGATGCCGTCGCCGATAAATTTCAGCACTTCGCCGCCGAAGGCATGAACCGCGCCGGCGATGCGATCGAACCAGGCATCAAGCGCCGCGATGACCATGGCGGGAGGATGGCTCTCGGAAAGGGCCGTGAACCCCCGCAGGTCGGCGTAAAGCAAAGCCGCCTGGATGGTCTCGCCGACACCGCGCCGCAAAGGCGCCGCCAGCACGCGCGCGGCGCTGCGCCGGCCGAGATAGGCTTCCAGAGCCGCCGACAAAGTAGCGCGCGCGGCGAGTGCCGCAAGCGGCGCCGCGGCGAAGCGCGCCGCCTGTCGCAATTGTTCGCTCTCGCCGTTCGTGAACGGGCGCGGACCAACCCAGCCCAGCGAGGGTCCGTCAGGCCCAAGTCCGACAATGTCCTCGTGCACAGGGCCGGGCGCGATGCCGGCGAGCCAGCGCCGGCCGTCGCGGTTGGATGGAGTTGCCTCCAGCGCTGCCAAGGAAAGTCCCGGCGCAAATCCCAAAGCCTCGATGACCTCGCCGCTATCGGCGCGCCACAGCCAGGTGCGCCGGGCGATGAGCGGGTGCGGCACGGCAAGCGTCAACGCCCCGCCCGCGAGCGGCAGGCCATCTTTGATCAGATGCGCGCCGAGCTCCGCCAACAGCCGGTCGGCACCCGGCGACTCGCCGGCTGCATCGACGAGCCAGGCGAGCGTCGAGGTAAGCTGCATGCGGCGATCATGAGGTCGACGCACCGTCCTTGTCACTAGGGAGGACGCGCCGATCAGATCGACGTCTTTTCCGCTCATTCCCGCGTGAGCGGGAATCCAGTGAAACATGTGAGGCTCCCGGTCGAAGCGTCTTCCGATCCAATCTAGTCGCGATGTCTTTTAGGGCGGCGAACGGCTCTCACCTTGCCGCTGCTTCCGCCGCCGCAGAAGAACTGATCGCCGCCGTCGGACTCGAGTCCCGACACGCTCACGCCGGGCGGCATTTCGAGCCTCTCCAGGACTTCTCCGGTTTGCGGATCTATTCGTCGCAACTCGCTCTCGTCGTTTTCCCAGGTGCCGTGCCAAAGCTCGCCCTCGACCCAGGTGACGCCGGTAACGAAGCGGCTGCACGCGATGGTGCGAAGGATCGCTCCGGTTTCGGGATCGATCTGATGGATCTTCCGGTCGCGATATTGCCCCACCCAGAGCGACCCCTCGGCCCACGCAAGGCCCGAGTCGCCGCCGCCGCCGGGCGCCGGGATGGTGGCGAGTACGCGGCCACTTTTCGGATCGACCTTCTGGATCTGATCCTCGGCGAGCTGAAACAGATGCTGGCCGTCGAAGGCTGTTCCCGCATGCGCGCCCATTTCGATCGCGCGCACCGTCTTGCCGCTCGCCGGATCCAAGGCATTGAGCTTGTCTCCGGACGCAAACCAGACGTGCCGACCGTCAAACGTGAGCCCGCCCACGTGGTTGACGCCAGGAAAGGGTCCATATTCACGAACGATTTCGGCGGCTGATCTGATCATGTTTCTCATCCTGACGCATGTTGGGGCGAAGCGGTTAGCGGTTCGCCGCCAAGAATTTTTTGTTTGCGCATGCCCTTATCGGAAAACCGGGTTCCACTTTTCCGGGACATGCGCTGGACCATGCGCACATCAATACTCACTCGGCAGCGGAGCCGGGAGTAACAAGGTCGTCGTGAATCCCGGCACGGGCGGGGTCATCCAGCGGCGCGCTCGGCCGCGGCCGAACGACTGCACCTTGCCTGCCACCGCAAGCTCGTCGAGGGCCCGCTGCACGGTGCGCTGGCTGGCGCCAAGCGCAAGCGCCAAGGCCGAGCTCGACCATGACTCACCGTCGGCGAGGAAGGCCAGCACCGCGGCATTGTCGTCTTCGACCGGCCGCGCCAGCACGACGACCTCGCGCGCGCCGCGCGGCACCAGCGCAAACCCTTGCTTGGTCGCGCCCACGTCGGCGAGCGTCCGAAGCATCCTGCGAAGCCGCCCCATTTCGACGCGCAACCGCGCCCGATGCGATTCATCGGCGTGCTTGCCGCGAAACGCGCGCGCAACAAGCGTTGCCCTCGGCACATCTGCGGGCCACGCTTCGCCGAGCGCACGCGCGAGCGCAAACAACACCGGACGCCTGGCGAGCGAGATCACCGTGCGTGCGTCACGCACGACATGACGGCAGGCGTCAACAACGACCGCCTTCGACGCCAGTAACGCTTCAACTTCATCGAGCCGAAGGAGGCGCTCTTCGCCCCGCCCAATCAGGCGAGCCGCGGGCGTGTTCAGGACCAGCGCCGCGCTTTCGACCTCCGTGGTCAGCGCGGGGATACCGGCGAGGCACGCAGCGCTCTCGGCGCGCGCGAGTGCGGCGCGCGCGGTCTTGGTCCGCAGGCGTCGCATCGCGATCCCGGCAACGACGAGCTCGTGGGCGGCTCTCGATGCAGGCGGGAAAGGCGCAGGGTCGAGATCGGCGAGCACGCGCTCGGCCTCGTCAAGGCGCCCGATCAGGAGTAGGCGACGGACCTCGAGGTAGCGCGCATGCGCAGCGTTCACCCGGTCGCCGTGCTGTTCGAGCGTCACTCGCGCGGCGGCGAGCGTCTTCGCGGGCCAGCCCAGATCGCGCGAGACAAGCGCAATCTCGGCCTCGGCGACGACACAGCGCGCGCGCGCCACGGCCTCTTTCGGACCGAAGGCGCGCGCCGCGCTTCGCAGCAGAGCCTTCGCGCGATCGAGATCGCCAAGCTGCGCCATCGCGATGCCGCGAAGCGCGAGCGCCGGCGCGTCGTCGCGCAAGGCGACCCGATTCAAAGCCCCGAGGGGATCACCGGCGGCGAGCGCATGCGCCGCAGCCGTGATCAGGGAGTCCATCGGAATCCCGCCAAACTTGTCACTCCCACCGGTTCCATGTCCGTCGTTAAATCCGTCTCATGATCAACAACACGGCACGAAGAGGCGAATATGCATGACGTTCTGCATAAGGTCGGAATCCGATCGTCGTCGCTGGACGGTGTCTATAGGACATTGATTACCGTCGAAGGCCTTTCTCGCTGGTGGACGAGTGATACGCGGGGAGAAAGCAAGGTCGGCGGCGTGATCCAATTCCGCTTTGGCAGCGGCGGCTTCGATATGAAGGTGCTCGAATTGCAGCCCGGCAAGCGGGTTCTGTGGCAGGTGGTCGACGGGCCCGAAGAATGGCTCGGCACAAAAATAAGCTTCGACCTCAAACAGAACGGCGATTGGACCATCGTCCTCTTCAAGCACGAGGGCTGGAAGGAGCCGGTGGAATTCATGCACCACTGCAGCACCAAGTGGGCGGTTTTCCTGCTGAGCCTCAAGTCGCTGCTCGAAAACGGCAAAGGTAGGCCCTGGCCAGACGAGATCAAGCTTGACAGCTGGGAATAGCAGCGCGCCGCCAATCTGGAAGATACGAGATGCACCGAGATGATCTCCAACATAAACGGTTCAATCGACCGTGAGGTCACCCCGTGTCAGGAGCGGCTGACGGCAATCGCGGGCTGTTGGCTTTCCCTCGCAGCCGCGCCGACTTTCGCAATCATGGCGTTCCTGACGGGCGTTTTTGGCGACCCGCCGGACGTGCTCTGCGCGGCCGCGCAACATGCGTCACCGCTCAACGGGATGGTCTGGATGTACATGCTGATGAGTGCGTTCCATTCGGCGCCGTGGCTGAAGCTGATTTCCGGCCGGCGAACCGGCGCCCACCGGTCCTGATCCGGCGGCCGCCAGATCGGGTGGCGCCAAACTTCCTCGCCGGTATCCATCGGAATCCCGCCACACTTGTCACTCCCACCGCTCGATACCGGTGCGTATCTTCTTCACGACGAGAACTGACGCAGCAACGAATTGAAGAGAGGAACGATGACCAAGCAGATAACCACACACAAGACCGGGACGCGCGAAGAGTGGCTGGCCGCGCGGCTCGACCTGCTCGCGGCGGAGAAGGAGCTGACGCGGCGGAGCGACGAGCTGGCGCAGCGGCGGCAGGAGCTGCCGTGGGTCCGGGTCGACAAGGCGTATCGCTTCGAGACCGATGAAGGCAGCGCCTCGCTGGCGGATCTTTTCCGCGGTCGCTCGCAGCTTCTCGTCTATCACTTTATGTTCGGGCCCAACTACAAGGCCGGGTGCCCGTCCTGTTCGACGATCGCGGACGCGTTCGACGGCTTCGTCGTCCACCTGGCGAACCACGACGTCACGCTGTCGGCGGTATCGCGGGCGCCCCTCGCCAAGTTGCAGGCGTACAAACAACGGATGGGATGGACGTTTCCCTGGGCGTCCTCGCACGGTGCCGACTTCAACTTCGACTTCAATGTTTCGATCACCGAGGAACAACAACGCAAGGGCGGCGTCGAATACAATTATCGGCGCGGCGGCCACGCACTGGACGCCGCACAGATCCCGGCGCCCGTCGCCCAATTTGCCGCCATGTGCGGAACCGACGCACCCGCATATATGCGCGATCGGCCGGGTATGAGCGCGTTCGTGCAGGAGGACGGTGTCATCTACCACACCTATTCGACCTATGCGCGCGGACTGGACGGCCTCTGGGGGATGTACCAGTGGCTCGACCGCGCGCCCAAAGGACGCAACGAGGCGGGCCCCTGGTGGCGCCGCAACGACGAGTACGCCACAAGCTAAAGCCAAGTCGGGGGTGTCGTGACGCAAGGAAGGAGAAACCGATGCAAGAAGCCCTTGTCGTTCGCCGCGAGACGCACATCCCGGCGCCGCCCTCCGCGGTATTCGCCTTCCTGACCGATCCGGAGAAAATCCTGCGCTGGATGGGAACCGAGGCACAGCTCGAGCCACAGCCCGGCGGCCTCTATCTCGTCAACGTCACCGGCGCCCGCTTCGCGCGCGGCTCTTTCCACGAGGTGGTGCCGGTGCATCGCCTCGCCTACAGTTTCGGTTGGGACGGCAGCGAGGCGGTGCCGCCGGGGTCGAGCACAGTCGAGATCGATCTGATCGAGGAGCCGAACGGAACGTTGCTGCGCCTGACCCACACCGGCCTGCCCGATGCCGCGCAATGTGCCAGCCACGCGGAAGGCTGGGCCCATTACCTTGGCCGGCTGGCTGACGTCGCTGCCGGGCGCGATCCGGGCCCGGACCCCTGGCACGGCCGCACCAGCGAGTAGCGATGGCTTGGCGCTCCGGAGGTTGCCACGCTTAAGGCTTTCCGCGCCGCGATCCGCGCAAGTCGGCCTGGAGCGCAATTCCTTCACAAAGGATCGATTGGCGCTTTCGTTCTTTGCTGGAGCATGATCTTTTCTGGAAGCCGTTTCTATTCCGGATCATTTCCACGATCTCGGCCGGCTCGCGATTGCGACCGCGGGCGGCGATCCCGGTGTCGATCAAGGGCCGGCACGCGATGCTTAGAGCGCAACCGCGTTAGTGTGTCGTCATTCCACCGAAAAAGACGTAGTGTAATTTTGATTTTTCAGAGAGACGCTCCTTTGTTCTATCTGTCGCTCCATGAGTAAGACCGTCGCAGCGGCCGAAATTCATCGGTGGCTGGCGGTCTTTTTGGCCGCCGAGCGCCGGATAAAATCCAAGGATGACGCGATCGGACTCCGGCGAAATCACTTCGCGGCGGGTTTGCTCCGCTTCAGCTCGGCGCGGCGCGCATGCAGGATCGGCTCGGTGTAACCGTTCGGCTGCGCCGCACCCTTGAAGACCAGATCGCACGCAGCCGCAAAGGCGATCGATTGGTCGAAATCCGGCGCCATCGGCAGATAAGCCGGATCGCCGGCATTCTGCTTGTCGACCACCGCCGCCATGCGCTTGAGCGTATCTATCACTTGGCGCTCCGAGGTGATGCCGTGCTTGAGCCAGTTCGCAATGTGCTGGCTTGAGATGCGCAAGGTCGCGCGATCTTCCATCAGCGCCACGTTGTTGATGTCGGGCACTTTCGAGCAACCGACGCCCTGGTCGATCCAGCGCACCACATAACCGAGGATGCCTTGGGCGTTGTTGTCGAGCTCCTGCTGCACTTCCTCCGGCGACCAGTTGACGCCGCGCGCCACCGGCACCGTGAGAATATCGTCGAGGCTCGCGCGCGGCCGCGATGCAAGCTCGCTCTGGCGCCGGACGACATTGACCTTGTGATAATGCGTCGCGTGCAGCGTCGCCGCGGTCGGCGACGGTACCCAGGCGGTATTGGCGCCGGCCTCCATCTGCGCGCCTTTCTGCTCGAGCATCGCCGCCATCAAGTCGGGCATCGCCCACATGCCCTTGCCGATCTGCGCATGGCCGGGAAGGCCGCAGGCGAGACCGATATCGACATTCGAGTCCTCGTAGGCCTTGAGCCAGGACTGCGTGCGCATCTGGTTCTTGCGGATCATCGGCCCGGCTTCCATGGCGGTATGGATCTCGTCGCCGGTGCGATCAAGGAAGCCGGTATTGATGAAAAACACCCGCGATTTGATGGCGCGGATGCATTCTTTCAGATTGACGGTGGTGCGCCGCTCCTCGTCCATCAGCCCGATTTTGACGGTGTGGCGCGGCAGTCCCAGCACGTCCTCGACCGCAGCGAACAAATCGTCGGCGAAGCCGACTTCGTCCGGCCCATGCATCTTCGGCTTGACGACATAGATCGAGCCCGCGCGGCTGTTGCGCGCTTTGCTGTTGCCCGTGCGATCGTGGAGCGCGATCAGCGTGGTGAAGGCGGCATCGAGCACGCCTTCCGGCGCCGGCTGCCCGTCGCGGTCGCGCACGCCTTCGTCCGTCATCAGATGCCCGACATTGCGGATAAGCATGAGGCTGCGGCCCGGCAGCGTGAGCGCGTTACCATCCGGCGCGGTGTAGTTGCGGTCGGCCGCGAGCCGGCGCGTGAGCGGCTTGCCGTCTTTCTCAAACGTCTCGATCAGCGTTCCGTTGCAGAGGCCGAGCCAGTTGCGATAGGCGGCCACCTTGTCAAACGGATCGACCGCGGCGATCGAGTCTTCCAGATCCATGATGGCGGTGACCGCGGCTTCGAGGACGACGTCGGCGATGCCGGCGGCATCGTCGCGGCCGACCGGATGCGCGCGATCGACGACGAGCTCGATGTGCATTTTGTTGTTGACGAGAAGAGTGGCGGTCGGTGCGTCCGTGCTGCCGCGCGAGCCAGCAAATTGCCTGGCGTCTTTCAGGCCGACAATCTTGCCGTCAGCAAGCGCCGCGCTGAGCGCGCCGTTCTTGATCGTGTAGCCGCGCGCATCTGCATGCGAACCGGATGCGAGCGGCACGGCCTGGTCCAGAAAACGCCGCGCCCAGGCAATGACGAGCTTGCCGCGCGCCGGATCGTAGCCCTTCGCGGGCGCTGCATGCGCGTCGCGCGGAATAGCGTCGGAGCCGTAGAGCGCGTCGTAGAGCGAGCCCCAGCGCGCATTGGCGGCGTTGAGCGCATAGCGCGCATTGCTCACCGGCACCACAAGCTGCGGCCCGGCGATGGAGGCGATCTCGTCGTCGACCGTGGCGGTGTCGACGTTGAAGTCCGGACCTTCCGGCACGAGGTAGCCGATCTCGGCGAGGAACGCCTTTTGCGCCGCGACATCGGACGGCTGCCCGCGCCGCGCGCGGTACCAAGCGTCGATCTTCGCCTGCAATTCGTCGCGCCGCTTGAGAAGCGCGCGGTTGCGCGGCGCAAAGTCATGAACGATGCGATCAAGCCCCCGCCAGAATGCCGCGGGGTTGATCCCGGTGCCCGGAATGACCTCGTCCGTGATGAAATCGTGCAGGACTTTGGCAACCGTCAGATTTCCAACCGATACGCGATCGAGTCCGGACATGAGAAGCTTCCATGTGGTGGACTGCGCGGGGTTATCGCGCGAAGAGGGCGAGCTTGTGCATGAAATGCCGCCCACAGTCTATGGGACGAACAAAGGTAAATAAAGTCCCGTCGTTATTGAGTTTCTTGGTATTCAGTCGGTCCCGCGTAGGACTGGCGGTCGTACCGGCTCATACCGGCATTACGTGCGGGTATGTTTACCGCATGCGGGTATAGGCGAGCAACTTCCCAAGCGCCGAGGGCGTCGAGCACAGCGAGGATTCGGCGAATGAAGCCAGACCGTGGCGCGGAGGCGATATCGGGTCGGTCTCATGCGGCCTCCTTCAAGGCTGGAGGCGGCCGGCGATCTAAAGAACGGTGGAATACTTAAGTCGTCCGGGATAGCGGCAACCAGAGCAGCGACGCGCCTGGCGTCGATAGCCATGGTGGAA
>DATMQV010000420.1:0-6544 GCA_035566615.1 Xanthobacteraceae bacterium | reverse complement strand
GCCCAGAAAGCCCATGCGAGCCAGCGCCGGCATCGCCTCCGGCGGCCACCATTCCTCGTCGTCCATGCGCTGCTGGAGCGGCCAGAATTCCGCCTGCGCGAAGCGGTCGCTGGTGGTCAGGATTTCCTCCTGCTCCTCGCTTAGGCGAAAACCGTTGGCCGCAAATGACTGAGCGCGTGTGTCCGCTGCTGCAGCCGCCATGTGGAATTCCTCCCATCGTCTCTTCCGGCGCGACCTAAACAGGGTCGCGTTGACATGTCAAAGTGAAGCGTATTCAATATGGGTAATCAAGGGCTGGGCGGCAGCGGATATCGGGGCGCCCTGCGGGCAATCGGGAGGACGGCAAGGGCATGCGCCGGTTCGGCCAATCAATATCTTGCGCGCGGGTTCCTCTCTTGCCCGGCTTTTCTCCTGCTTTCTTTTTCTGCACTTTTCTGGGCGTCTAATGCCGGCCATCAGTCCCGAGCGGATGCGCGATCGCTATGAGACGATCCTGGCAGCCGCATCGCGCGCCTTCGCCGAAAAGGGCTACGAAACCACTTCGATCACCGAGATCGCGCGCGCCGCCGACGTATCGGACGGCCTGATCTACAAATATTTTTCCAACAAGCGTGATCTGCTCGAACACGTGCTGCGCAAGTTCTACGAGCGTCTGATCGAGGATGTGGGCGCCAAGGTGGCGCGCGGAAAGGGCTTTCGCGAGCAGTTCTACATTCTGATCAGCGAGCATCTGTCGACATTCGTCGCGCAGCGCGATCTCTGCCGGCTTTTCATCTCGGAGGTGCGCATCGCCAGCGACTATCGCGGCTCCGCCATTCAGCAGCTCAACCGCCGCTATACGTCGATCCTCATCAAGATGGTCGATGACGCGGTGGCAAACGGCGAAATTCCGCAGGCCGTCGATCCGCGCGTCGTGCGCGACATGATGTTCGGCGCCATCGAGCATTCCGCCTGGCGCCATACCATCGGCAAGCGTCCGCTCGATGTGCAGCGAATGGCGCGCACCATCACCGATATTTTCTTGAACGGACTTTGTCCGAATTCGGAAAAGGCGAAGTCGTAATGACAAACGTTGGTTCCGATCCGCGCGGCGGCTGGCCGTTCAAGCGCGTTCTGATTGCCAATCGCGGCGAGATCGCGCTGCGCATTCTGCGCACCGTGCAGGCGCTGGGACTGGAAGCGGTCGTGGTGCATCACGCCGCCGATGCGGGTACGCCGGCTGTTAACGCCGCCAATCGCGCGATCGAGATCACCGGCGCGACACCGATCGCGGCCTATCTCGACGGCGCGCAGATCGTCGCTGCGGCGCGCGCAAGCGGTGCTGGTGCGATCCATCCCGGCTATGGTTTCCTCTCCGAGAATGCGCACTTCGCCCGTCAAGTGGCTGATGCGGGCCTGATCTTCGTCGGCCCCACCGCCGATGCGATCGAACTCATGGGCGACAAGGTGCGTGCCCGCGCGTTTGTCGCGGCTCGTGGCTTCCCGGTGGCGCCGTCGGCCATCGAGGACGACGATCCCAAGACCTTTTCGGAGCGCGCGCGGGCGGTGGGCTTCCCGCTGTTGATCAAGCCGGCTGCCGGCGGCGGCGGCAAGGGCATGCGTATCGTGCGCGAAGCTGCGACGCTCGACGACGAGATCGTGCGCGCGCGCAGCGAAGGCACGCGTTATTTCGGCGACGGGCGGCTTTATGTCGAGCGCTATGTGGAACGGCCGCGCCACATCGAGGTGCAGGTGCTGGGCGATGCGCACGGCAATGTCGTGCATCTGTTTGATCGCGAGTGCTCGATCCAGCGCCGCTTTCAGAAGATCGTCGAGGAAGCGCCGTCGCCGGCCTTGGGCGAAAACGAGCGCGAGCGTATCTGCGACATCGCGGTCGGCATTGCGCGCGCCGCCGGCTATCGCAATGCCGGCACGATCGAATTCATCCACGGCCGCGGCGAGTTCTATTTCCTGGAAATGAATACGCGTTTGCAAGTCGAGCACCCGGTAACGGAGATGATCACCGGTGTCGATCTCGTGGCCGAGCAGTTGCATGTTGCCGCGGGCGAGCCGCTTCGCTTTGGGCAATCGGGACTGAGTATCGACGGCCACGCGATCGAGTATCGCATTTACGCCGAAAGTCCGGCGCGCGGTTTCGTGCCGACGACCGGCCGGATCGTCGAGATGGCACTGCCCGACGCCGGACCGGGCGTGCGGGTCGATACCGGCATATCAAAAGGGCAGGTGGTCACAGCCGCCTTCGATCCGATGCTTGCCAAACTCGTCGTCCATGGCCGCGACCGCGAGGCGGCGCGCGCGCGGGCCTATGACGCCTTGGGCCAGCTTGCGGTACTCGGCTGCGAGACCAATACGGCCTTCCTGCGCCGGCTTACTGCCGATCCCGACTTTGCCGCGGGCGCGCTGCATACCGGTTTTTTGGACGAGCATCCGGCGCTCGCCGCCGATCCGCCGATAAGTGCCGAGCTGGCGGCCAAGCTGATCGCTGTTGCCGCCCTTTCGCTACGGCCGGTACGCGATTCCGCCGACGCGGTGCCGGAAATATTCAGCGCCATGGGCGCCTGGAGGAATTGATGCAATGCGTTGCCGATGATGCGCGAGGTCGACAATGACTTTGCCGAACGCGCTCAAACATGCGCTCTCCGTGCCGGCCATCGGGGCGCCGATGTTTCTCGTCTCGTTTCCGCCGTTGGTGTCCGCGTTGTGTCGCGCCGGCGTCATCGGCGCCTTTCCGCACGTCAACGCGCGTCCGTCCGAGCAACTCGACCGCTGGCTCAGCGAGATCGAGTCCACTCTGCGTGCCTACAAAGATGCGCATCCGGGCGCCAAGGTGGCGCCGCACGCGGTGAACCTTATCGTGCATCGCACCAATGCACGCTACGGGCCCGATCTGGAAATCGTAGTCGCGCACAAGGTGCCGCTGGTCATTACCTGTCTCGGCGATCCGCGCCGCACCATCGAGGCAGTGCACGGCTATGGCGGTCTTGTCTTCTGCGACGTGGTCAATGCTCTGCACGCCCGCAAGGCGATCGACGGCGGCGCCGACGGGTTGATCTGCGTCGGCGGCGGCGCCGGCGGCCACGCCTCCAGTCAAAGCGCGTTTTCGCTGGTGCGCGAAGTGCGCGAATTCTGGGACGGCTGCTTGGTGTTGGGCGGCAGCATCAGCGACGGCTATCAGATCCGTGCCGCTGAAGTACTCGGCGCCGATCTCGCCTATATGGGCACGCGCTTTCTGGCCACACGCGAGTCGAACGCGCAGGATGCCTACAAGCAGATGATCGTCGATTGCGGCGTCAAGGACATTATCTATTCCGACCGCTTCTCCGGCGTGTTCGCCAATTTCCTGCTGCCGTCGATCACGCGGTACGACATCGATCCGGAGGCGCTGCCGAAGAAATCCCCCGACATGAGCGGGCTTGCGGACTCCGAAGCGCGCACCTGGCGCGATATCTGGAGCGCTGGTCACGGCATCGCCACCATCCACGACGTGCCGAGCGTCGCTGAACTTGTCGAACGGCTTGCTGCCGAGTATCGCGCTGCGTGCGCGGTGCCGGCTTCTCCGGCACTGGCGGCCTCCTAATGCAACACACTTTCGTTATTGCCGAGATCGAGCATGAAGGCTGGCTGTCGCGGCGCGGCGGCGGCTACGTGCTGCATGTTGGTGAAAACGCCGTTCCCATCGCGCTTGCGGAGGCCGAGGGCGGCGGACAGCTCCTGAGCTTGGGCGCGGAAATCTCTCGCGTGCTGATCGCTCAAGATGGCGATCTCGTTCACGTCCACATCGATGGCATAACCTTCACGGTCCGCTATGTCGATCCGGTGCAACGTTACGGCAGCCATGCCGGCGGCGGCGCCGACGACATTGCCGAGGCGCCGATGCCCGGCGTGGTGATCGCGGTTCATGTGAAAGAGGGGCAGGCGGTGACGGCCGGCGATACGCTGATGGTGATCGAGAGCATGAAGCTTGAGACGGCGATCAAGGCGTGGCGCAATGGCACGGTCGCCGCCGTCCATGTCGGCGTGGGCCAGACCTTTCAGCGCGGCGCGCCGCTTCTGGCGCTTGCGCCCGAGTAAGAGAGTCGAGCAATGCGGCGGATTGAAAGCAAGATCGACACCTCGTCCGACGAGTTTCGGCTCAACTGGAAGCACAATCGCGGCCTCGCCGATACGCTCAAGGAGCGCCATCGCGCCGTCCGCCGCGAGCGCCCGGCGCGCGATCTCGAGCGCCTGTCGCGGCAGAACAAGATGTTCGTGCGCGACCGGATCGAATTATTGCTCGACCCCGGCACGCCGTTTCTGGAACTGTCAACGCTCGCCGCCAACACCGAATATGGCGGCGAGGTGCCCGGCGCGGGGATCGTCAGCGGCATCGGCATCGTCGAAGGGCGCGAAGTCATTATTCACGCAGACGACGCCAGCGTGAAGGGCGGCGCGTGGTATCCGCTGTCCGTCAAAAAGATCGTGCGAACGCTCGATATCGCGATCGAGAACCGGCTGCCGGTCGTGCACCTGTGCGACAGCGCCGGCGGCTTCCTGCCGCTGCAGGCCGACCTGTTTGCCGACCGCCACTTGGCCGGCCGCATTTTCCGCAATCAGTCGATCCTGTCCAAATTGGGCGTGCCGCAGGTCGCCATCGTGCTCGGCCATTGCACCGCCGGCGGCGCCTACGTGCCGGCGCTGAGCGAATATAACGTCATCGTTCGCGGCACCGGCGCGATCTTCCTCGGCGGCCCGCCTCTGGTGAAAGCAGCGACCGGCGAGGATGTCACCGTCGACGAATTGGGCGGTGCCGATGTGCACACGCGCATCTCCGGCACGGCCGATTATCCCGCCACGACCGAGGAGCAGGCGATCGCGATCGCGCGCGAATTGGTCGGGCAGACGCAGCGGCCAACCAAGCTCAATGTCGAGCGGAACGCGCCCGAGCCGCCTCACTACGATCCCGACGAGCTTTACGGCGTCATTCCGCGCGACATAAAGGTCCAGTTCGATGTGCGCGAGATGATCGCCCGGCTGGTCGACGGCAGCCGCTTCCATGAATATCAGCCCGCCTACGGCAGTACACTGATTTGCGGGTTCGCCCATATCTGGGGTTTCAAGGTCGGCATTCTCGGCAACAACGGCGTGCTATTCAACGATTCCTCGCTGAAAGGCGCCCACTTCATGCAGTTGTGCAACCAAAGTCGTGTGCCGATGATCTTCCTGCAAAACATCACCGGCTATATGGTAGGCCGCGACTATGAGCACCGCGGCATCACCAAGGACGGGGCCAAGATGATCATGGCGGTCTCGGGCTCCGAGGTGCCCAAGATCACGGTGATTTGCAACGGCTCCTTCGGGGCCGGCAACTACGGCATGGCGGGGAGGGCGTTCGATCCGCGCTTTTTGTTCATGTGGCCGCAAAGCCAGATTTCGGTCATGGGTGCCGAGCAGGCCGCCAACGTCCTTGCGGATATCAAGATCCGCCAGCTCTCGCGCGAGGGACGAAGCTTGAGTACGGCCGAGATCGCCGCCATCCGCGAGCCGATCCTGGAGGAATACCGCCGCCAGTCCAGCGCCTATTATTCCACCTCGCATTTGTGGGATGATGGCATTCTGGATCCGACCGATACCCGTAATGCGCTGGCGATGGCGATCAGCGTGGCGCTGAATGCGCCGATCGACCGGCCGCATTACGGCGTGTTCCGGATGTGACGAGACCAAGCGACTAAAGATGAGGGCACCGGGCGAGCGAGATCGGGGCGACAGCCTGCTGCGCTGTCGGGATATCGAGCTCGCCTTCGGCGGCTTGCGCGCGCTCAAGAGCGTTTCGCTCGATATTGCCAAAGGCCAGATATTCGGACTTGTCGGCCCGAACGGCAGCGGCAAGACCAGCATGGTCAACGTGATCACCGGCTTTTATCGTCCGCAGTCCGGCAGCGTCAATCTCTTCGGCCAGGAGGTGGTCGGTCTCAAGCCGCATCGGATCGCCGCGCGTGGCGTGGCGCGCACCTTTCAGAACCTCGCCTTGTTTCGCGGCATGACGGTGCTGGAAAACATCCTGCTTGGCCGTCATGTGTTCATGGGCGCGAGCGCGCTGGCGAGCCTGTTCTACTGGGTCTGGGCTCTGCGCAACGAGGTGGAGCACCGCCGCGTGGTGGAAGAGCTGATCGACTTCATGCAGATCCAGGATATCCGCGACGAGCCGGTCGAGGTCATTCCGCTCGGCATGCAAAAACGTGTCGAGCTTGCGCGCGCGCTCGCCGCCGAACCGGAGCTTCTGATCCTCGACGAGCCAATGGCCGGCATGAATCAGGAGGAGAAGGAATACATCGCGCGCTTCATTCTCGACGCGCGTGAAGAGCGCAACGCCACGATCTTGCTGATCGAGCATCACATGGACGTGGTGACAGCGCTCTGCGATCACGTCGTGGTGCTGAGTTACGGCGAAAAGATCGCCGAAGGCGAGCCGGAACAGACCATCGCCGATCCTAAGGTGGTGTCCGCTTATCTCGGTCAGCGCGCGGCCGCGCGTCGCGCGGAGGCGGTGTCATGAACATGCCGCTGC
>DATMQV010000419.1:0-4208 GCA_035566615.1 Xanthobacteraceae bacterium | reverse complement strand
GTGGCGGCGCAGAAATTCTTGCCGTGAAACAGCACCACCGTCTTGCCGTTCGGCGTGCCGGCGGGTTTCACGTCCATATAGGCCATGCGCAGCTTTTCGCCCTGCGAGGTGAAGGAGTAGTAGGACACCGGCCACGGATAGTCGAAGCCCTCGAGCTCCGGCCCGTAGGCCGTTTGCTCATCGGCGGCTTGCGCGGGCGACGCTCCGGCGGTCGCGCCGGCGAGCCCTGAGCCCAGACACAGTGCCAAAACGAACGCGGAAGCGTGCATAAAGCGATCCTTTCGCAGCAACATCTCACCAACAGCACGGTCTTCAAACCGCACGACCGGCGCCCTTTGGGGCTATGCCCGGCCGCACGTTTTCGTGACCGCATGCGTGAAATCGGCCCCGCTATCGATCCGCATAGCGACAAAATATAGCGCCTCCGACCGGCGTAAGTATTGGAAGCAAAACGTGTTCAGGTTCCGTGCGGTTTGGGTCGCCAAATGGGCTTTCGGCATGCTAGGGGGAGATGGGAAAAACGGAATCGTGGGCGCTCGGCCAGGGACCGGCCGGGCTGATCAGGGGTGGTCCTTTGAAAATTGGGGTTATCGGCGTCGGCGTCATGGGCAGCAACCATGCGCGCGTCTTGTCGGAGATGGCCGGCGTGACGCTGGTCGGGGTGGTCGATCCCGACCGGACGCAGCGAGAACTTGTCGGGCGCAATCTGGGTTGTGCGGTGTTCGCGGATCTGGACGCGCTGGTCGAGAGCGGCGTCGAGGCGGTGACCATTGCGGCGCCGACGCATCTTCATCACGATCTGGCGCTCGCCTGCATCGCGCGCGGCCTTCACGTCCTGGTCGAGAAGCCGATCGCGCCGACGGTGGAGGAAGGCCGCGCCATCGTCGCCGCCGCCCGCCGCGCCGGCGTGACGCTCATGGTCGGCCATGTCGAGCGCTTCAATCCCGCGGTCGAATCGATCAAGCGTGCGATCAAGGGCCAGGACATCCTCTCGATCGCCATCACCCGCGTCGGTCCGTTTCCGCCGCGGATGTCGAATGTTGGCGTGGTGATCGATCTTGCGGTGCACGACATCGATCTGATCCGCTGGTTCACCGATTCGGAGATCGTGGAAATCCAGCCGCAATTGTCCAGCGCGGTGGCCGAGCGCGAGGACATTGCGCTGCTTCAGTTCCGCACCGCCTCCGGCGTGCTGGCACACATCAACACCAATTGGCTGACGCCGTTCAAGGCGCGCACCATCCATGTCGCGACCCGCGACAAATATCTGATCGGCGACCTTTTGACGCTGCAGGTCACCGAGTGTTTCGGCTTCCAGCCGGACGGCAGTTACTCGATGCGTCATTTGTCGGTCGGCTATGCGGAGCCGCTGCGCGCCGAGCTGCGCGCTTTTTCCGACGCCATCCGCAATGGACGCGCGCCCGCCGTCACTGGCGAAGAGGGCGTCGCCAGTCTCGAAATCGCCATCCGCTGTCTCGATACCCGCGCCGAGCTTTCACGCGCGCCGGAGCGCAAGGGACCGCGGCGAGTCGTCAGCGCATGATCCCGAAAAGTCGCTGCCGGTTTTCGGATAAGATCATGCGCCAACCAAAATGCGCGTGAAGATCGCATCATGAATCAGCACGCCCGTGTGGACGAGCGGCCGATCCCGTTCATCGACGTTGCCGCGCAGCGTCGCCGGCTCGGCCGCGCCATCGATGACGCAGTCGCGCGCGTCTTGACGCATTGCCAATTCATCCTCGGCCCCGAGGTGCGGACGCTCGAGAGCGAACTCGCCGCCTTCTGCGGCGCGCGCCACGTGATCACCTGTTCGAGCGGCACCGACGCGCTTCGGCTGGTGCTCATGGCCTGGGGGATCGGCCCGGGTGATGCCGTCATCTGCCCGGCCTTCACCTTTTGCGCGACCGCCGAGGTGCCGGTTCTGTGCGGCGCGACGCCGGTGCTGGCCGATGTCGATGTCGAGACGTTCAACCTGGACCCGGCAAGTCTCGAGCGCGCCATCGCAACCGCCGAGAAGCTCGGGCTCAAGCCGCGCGCGGTCATTCCGGTCGATCTGTTCGGCCAGCCGGCCGATCACAATGCGATCGCCGCCATCGCCGAAGCGCACGACCTCTTTATCCTTGATGATGCGGCGCAGTCTTTCGGCGCGACCTACAAGAACCGCAAGCTCGGCGCCGTATTCAAAGGCGGCAAGTCCGGCGCCGCGGCCGCCGCGACCAGCTTCTTTCCGGCTAAGCCGCTCGGCTGCTATGGCGACGGCGGCGCCGTCTTCACCGACGACGACGATCTGGCCGCGCGGGTGAGAAGCCTCCGGGTGCATGGCGAGGGCGTCGACAAATACGATGCCGCAGGCATCGGGCTCGCCGCGCGCCTCGATACGATCCAGGCGGCGGTTTTGCTGGAGAAGCTCAAGATCTTTCCGGACGAGATTACCGCGCGTAATGCCGCGGCCGAGCATTACGCGGCCGGCCTTGCCGGTGTCGCGATCGTGCCGCGCGTGGCCAAGGATCAGACCTCGGTCTGGGCGCAATACACCATCCGGCTTGCCGCCGGCCGGCGCGATGCGCTCGCGGCTGCGCTGAAGGCGCAAGGTATTCCGACCGCGATCTATTACGCCAAGCCGCTGCATCGGCAAGCCGCCTATAGCGGCTTCCCGATCGCGGAGGGCGGGCTGCCGGTCAGCGAAAAGCTCGCTGACGAAGTCATCAGCCTGCCCATGCACGCCTATCTCGACCGCGCCACCCAGGATCGGATCGTCGGTGCGGTCGCCCGGGCGTTGCAGGGATAGGAACTCCGCTCATTCCAGCGAAAGCGGGAATCCAGTCGAAACGCTCATTGCTACTGTGGAATTGCCTGGGTCCCCGCTTTCGCGGGGACGAGCGATCGATGGTAACAAAGCAACCATGATCGAGCGGATTCTCACGGTCGGCGGCTATACGCTGCTTTCGCGCATTACCGGCTTTCTCCGCGACATCATGCTGGCGGCGTTCCTGGGCGCCGGCCCGGTTGCCGATGCTTTTTTCGTCGCCTTTCGCCTGCCCAACCATTTCCGCGCCATCTTCGCCGAAGGCGCGTTCAACGCCGCGTTCATTCCCGCCTATGCGCGCATTCGCACGCAGGAGGGGAAGGACGCCGCCGGGATATTCGGCGACCGCATCTTCACGCTTTTGCTCGCGACTCAGATCGTGCTGCTGGTGCTGGCGCTTGCCTTCACGCCGCAGGCCATCGATCTGTTGGCGCCCGGCTTCTCGCGCGAGCCGCAGCAATATCAGTTGGCGATTTCGCTCACCCGCATCACCTTTCCGTATCTGCTGCTTATTACGCTGGTCACGCTCTGGGGCGGCATTCTCAACGCGCTGCATCGCTTCGCCGCCGCCGCGGCGGCGCCCATCCTGCTCAATCTCGCAATGATCGGAACGCTCGCGTTCTCCCGGCAGTTCGGCGGCGCCGGCTATGCGGCGGCCTGGGGCGTGCTCATATCCGGCGTGCTGCAGGCGCTGCTGGTCGGCGGCGACACCTGGCGCGCGGGCGCCTTTACCGGCTTTCGCGCGCTGCGGCTCGATCGCGACGTACGCCGCTTCTTTGCAGCTTTGGTGCCGGCGACCGTTGGCTCGGCGGGCACGCAGCTCGCGCTGTTCGCCGATACCATCATCGCCAGCTTTCTCGCCACCGGCGCGATCTCGGCGCTCTATTACGCCGACCGCATCGATCAATTGCCGATCGGCGTGATCGGCATCGCCGTCGGTACCGTGCTGCTGCCGGAAATGACGCAGCGGATCGCTGCCGACGATCATGCCGGCGCGCGCTCGGCGCAGAACCGCGCCATCGAATTCGCGCTGCTCCTCGGCATCCCGTGCATCGTCGCGTTTCTGGTGGTGCCCGACACCATCATGCGCGGCTTGTTCATGCGCGGCCGTTTCACCGCCGACGATGCGCACGCCGCCGCGGTCACGCTGATGGCCTATACGATCGGGCTCGTTCCCTTCGTCCTGATCCGCAGTGTGGTCGCTCCGTTCCTCGCGCGCGGCGATACCTTCACGCCGATGAAGGCAGCGCTCATCGGTACCGCGATCAATATCGCCTTCAAGGTGGCGCTGATGGGACCGCTGGCGCAGGTAGGCCTCGCGCTCGCGACTTCGATCGGCGCCTGGATCAATTTCGCACTGGTGCTGTTCTGGGCGGCGCGCGCCGGCTATATCGGCGCCGAC
>DATMQV010000418.1:0-3587 GCA_035566615.1 Xanthobacteraceae bacterium | reverse complement strand
CAAGCCGGTAAATGCCAAGTGGTACATGGGCGAGGACGAAGTCGCGAAGCTTCGGGCGGCTAGCGCCAAAAGCACGGCTGGCACGGCGTCCGGCTCGTTCGGCATCGGCAAAGGCGGCTTGGACTGGAAAGCCGCGGTTTTCTGGGCCTTCGTCGGCATACCGCTGGCCTGGGGCGTGTGGATAACGCTCAAATCCACCGCCGTGCTGTTTCAATAATGGACGCACGTCCGGCACGTGCGGCGGCTTTTGGCCGCCACACGGAATAGGCTTCGCGTATCGCGATTGGGATTTATTCCACAAGCCTCTTGACGAAAGCGGACGATCCGCGTGACCTCCTCGGCGATGTCCTCGAGCGGGATGATGTTTCTTCGAATCCCCTCTAACGTTATGTTCGAGCATGATCTTTTCGGAAAACCGGTTTCCACTCCGGATCAAGTCCGGGGCAGGCTTTTTCCGGATCATGCTGTAGGGGCTCGACCATGGCCGGCACTCATCTTTCCATCCGCATCGACTTACCCTCCGGCAACCGCATCGGCCCGGGCAAGATCGCGCTCTTGGAGGCGATCCGATCCACCGGTTCGATCTCGGCCGCGGCCCGCTCGATCGGAATGTCGTACCGGCGGGCGTGGCTCTTGGTCGAAGAGATCAATCAGACGCTGCGCGAACCGGCGGTGACCGCCGAAACCGGCGGCGCGCGCGGCGGCGGCGCGGTTGTAACGCCGGTCGGCGAAAAGGTGGTCGGGCTTTATCGCGCCATCGAATCGCAGGCGCGGGCGGCCGCCGGCAACGAGTTTCGAGCGATCGGCCGGCTGATCCGGCACAACGGCAAAGGCGCGGAATAGAACCACAGCGAACGATGGAGAGCCAGCATGACCGCCCCTGTCATGGTGACCGATGAGGGCGCCGTCCGCATCATCCGGCTCAACCGGCCTGAGAAGAAGAACGCGCTCACGCTAGCGATGTATGCCGACATGGCACACGCGCTCAGCGAGGCCGATCAAAGCGACGCGATCCGCTGTGGCGTGATCGCCGGCGTGCCGGGCGCTTTTTGTGCAGGCAACGACATCACCGATTTTCTCAAGGCATCGTCGGGAGGGCTCGACCCGCGCGCGCACGAATTCCTGCACGCGCTGGCGCGTCGGCAAAAGCCGCTGGTCGCCGCGGTCGACGGCGTCGCGATCGGCGTCGGCACGACGATGCTGTTTCACTGCGATCATGTGGTGGCGGGCAGCGGAGCGACACTGTCCACGCCCTTCCTCAAGCTCGGGCTCATCCCGGAAGCTGGCTCAACGCTGCTGGCGCCGATTCGCATGGGCTACGCGCGCGCCTTCTCGCTGTTGGTCATGGGGCGGCCCTTGACCGCAGCCGAAGCGAAGGATGCCGGCATCGTCAACACGGTGGTGGACAGCGCCGAAGTCGACGCCACGGCGCTCAAGGCCGCTCAGGAGATTGCGGCGTTGCCGCCGAAAACGCTTGCCGTCGCCCGCGGGCTGATGCGCGGCCATCTCGACGAGGTGATCAAGCAGATCGACACCGAAGCCGTGCATTTCCGCGACCTCTTGCAATCCGACGAGGCGCGCACGGCCTTCGCCGCCTTCCTTGCCCGCAGAAAGTGAGGCCATCATGTCGCTTCAAGGAAAGACGCTGTTCATCACCGGCGCCTCGCGCGGCATCGGGCTCGCGATCGGGCTGCGCGCCGCGCGCGACGGCGCCAACGTGGCGATCGCCGCCAAGACCACCGAGCCGCATCCGAAATTGCCCGGCACCATCTACACCGCCGCGGAGGAGATCGAGCGCGCCGGCGGTAAGGCGCTGCCGCTTGTCGTCGACGTGCGCGACGAAGCGATGGTGAAAGAGGCGATCGACGCGACCGCGGCGCGCTTCGGCGGCCTCGACATCGTCGTGAACAATGCGAGCGCTATTTCGCTGACGCCCGCGGCCGCGACCGACATGAAGCGCTACGACCTGATGCAGCAAATCAATACGCGCGGCACCTTCGTCGTTTCCAAATGGGCGATCCCGCATCTGCAGAAAGCGGCCAATCCGCACATTCTGATGATCTCGCCGCCGCTCGATATGAAGGAGAAATGGTTCGCGCCGCACACCGCCTACACCATCGCCAAGTTCGGCATGAGCCTGGTCGTGCTCGGGCTTGCCGGCGAGCTGCGCAACAAGGGGATCGCCGTCAACGCGCTCTGGCCGCGCACCGTGATCGCCACCGCGGCGGTGAATAACCTCCTCGGCGGCGAAGCCTTGATGCGGGCGGCGCGCAAGCCGGAAATCATGGCGGACGCGGCTTATGCAGTATTCGCAAAACCGGCGCGCGAGTTCACCGGCAATTTTCTGATCGACGACACGTTCCTATCCGAGAACGGCGTGACCGATTTCGAGCCCTATCGCGTGGACCTGGCGCAAAAGCTGGTGCAGGACTTTTTCGTGCCGGCCGACAGCGCGCCGCCGAAGGGGGTCACGATCGAAAGGCCGTTCGGCTGATCTGACCGCGTCGCGCCAGCCAGCGCGGCATCATCGCATGAGCTAAAGGCTCGGGCGGCAAGCGGCTAGGCTAGCCGGACAGGACGCTCCACACGTCACCACGGACTATCCCTTCGGATTTTTTCGATCGGCAGCAGCACCGGAAGGGCTGTTTTCCGTCTTTCGGCGAATGCTCAGAGACATTTTACTGGAAGCAGTCAAAAAGCAGGGTGTAAGCTCGATCAGCCAATGGTCGCGACGGCGTCATCGGTCTGGTCGACGGCGCCGGAAAATGCGATCGAGCGTCTTTATCGTCACTCTGTCGAGGCCGCGTCTCAGCTCGTTGAACACCAAATACCTTCCATGCTCTGGCTCGCTCAGCGCGATTTAATGCCGTTCCCGCCTTTGCCGCGTGCAGAAGCCGAGCGTCATCGGATTCGTCCGTCGTGCCTGTTGCTATTGACTGGCCTTTTGTTGTTGGCCGGCGGTGACATAGCGTTCGCCGATACGGCGGCCGATGCGAACGCGGCGTATCAGCGCGGCGACTACGCTACGGCCATCGAGCTCTTTCGTTCGCTCGCCGAACAGGGCGACACCGCGGCTCAATATGCCATCGGCAACATGTACGATAAAGGTGAAGGTGTGCTCCGCGACAAGAATGAAGCCAACAAATGGTGGTATAGGGCGGCCCTGCATGGCAGTGCTGATGCATTACGCAAGTTCGAAAACATCCGTTGTGAGAAACTCTATCCGAGAGGAAAAGGCGCGATACCGGGCGTCAATTGCCTCAACGACGCCGGCAACAACTATGATTTGTTGACGAAGCCCGATCAAACAGCCCCTCCAAAACCGATCGAGCCGGGCGCCGCGCAAAGAGCGCAGTCTCGGCTGCAGCGTCCGATCAGACGGATGCAGGCCAGACAACGCTCTCCGATCGTACCACGCAAGGGGCGCGGCTCGTCGTGCCGTTGCGGCGTGAAAAAGGCATGTTCATCGTGGCGGCCGAGATAGACGCCAGGATCACGCTGGACTTCGTCGTCGACAGTGGCGCGGCATACGTCACCATGCCGGTCGACATATTTGCCAAACTACGAGAGGCCGGCACGATCGAGGA
>DATMQV010000417.1:0-4281 GCA_035566615.1 Xanthobacteraceae bacterium | reverse complement strand
GTTCTGGTCGCGATCTTCGCCGAGCGCGAAAGCCACGCCGCGTATTTCCTGCAGGAGCAGGACATGACGCGCTACGACGCCGTCAATTACATCAGCCACGGCATCGCCAAGCGTCCGGGCATGTCGGAAGCGCGCCCGGTGCGCGGCGCCGACGAAGAGAGCGATGCCAAGAACGGCGACGAGCCGAAGAAGAAGGGCGATGCGCTCGACGCCTATTGCGTCAATCTCAACAAGAAAGCACGCGAAGGCAAAATCGATCCGCTGATCGGACGCGACAGCGAGATCAGCCGCACGATTCAGGTGCTCTGCCGCCGGCAGAAGAATAATCCGCTGTTCGTCGGCGAAGCCGGCGTCGGCAAGACCGCGATCGCCGAAGGGCTGGCGCGGCGCATCGTGCACGGCGAGGTGCCGGACGTGCTGCGCAACGCGACAGTGTTCGCGCTCGACATGGGCACGCTGCTCGCCGGCACGCGCTATCGCGGCGATTTCGAGGAGCGGCTCAAGCAGGTAATCAAGGAGCTTGAGGCCTATCCCGGCGCGATCCTGTTTATCGACGAGATCCACACCGTGATCGGCGCCGGCGCCACGTCCGGCGGCGCGATGGATGCCTCGAACCTGTTGAAGCCCGCTTTGGCCTCGGGCACCGTGCGCTGCATCGGCTCCACGACCTATAAGGAATATCGCCAATATTTCGAGAAGGATCGGGCGCTGGTCCGCCGCTTCCAGAAGATCGACGTGAATGAGCCCTCGGTTCCCGATGCGATCGAGATCCTCAAAGGGCTCAAGCCCTATTTCGAGGACTATCACAAGCTCCGTTACACCAACGAAGCCATCAAGGCCGCAGTCGAGCTGTCGTCGCGTTACATCCATGATCGCAAATTGCCCGACAAGGCGATCGATGTGATCGACGAGTCGGGTGCGGCGCAGATGCTGTTGCCGGAGGGGCGGCGCAAGCGGACCATCGGCATCAAGGAGATCGAGACCACGATCGCCACCATGGCGCGGATTCCGCCAAAGGCGGTGTCCAAGGACGACGCCGAAGTGCTTCAGCACCTGCAAGATACGCTCAAGCGCGTCGTCTACGGTCAGGACAAGGCGATCGAGGCGCTGTCGGCGTCGATCAAGCTCGCGCGCGCCGGCTTGCGCGAGCCGGAAAAGCCGATCGGCTGCTATCTGTTCTCCGGCCCGACCGGCGTCGGCAAGACCGAAGTGGCGCGGCAGCTTGCAGCTACGCTCGGTGTCGAAATCATTCGCTTCGACATGTCGGAATACATGGAGCGTCACACCGTCTCCCGGCTGATCGGCGCGCCGCCCGGCTATGTCGGTTTCGACCAGGGCGGATTGCTCACCGACGGTGTCGACCAGCATCCGCATTGCGTGCTCTTGCTCGACGAAATCGAGAAGGCGCATCCGGACCTGTTCAACGTGCTCCTGCAGATCATGGATCACGGCAAGCTCACCGACCACAACGGCAAGCAGGTCGACTTCCGCAATGTGATCCTGATCATGACCACGAACGCGGGCGCTGCCGATATGGCCAAGGCCGCCTTCGGATTCACGCGCACCAAGCGTGAGGGCGACGACATGGAGGCGATCAACCGGCTGTTCGCACCGGAGTTCCGCAACAGGCTCGACTCGATCATCACCTTCGCGCACCTGTCGCAGGACGTCATCGCGATGGTGGTCGAGAAATTCGTCCTCCAGCTCGAGGCCCAGCTCGCCGATCGCGATGTGACCATCGAGCTGACCGACGAGTCCTCGCAATGGCTGATCGCAAACGGCTACGACGAGCTCATGGGTGCGCGGCCGATGGCGCGCGTCATCCAGGAGCACATCAAGAAGCCGCTGGCCGACGAGGTGCTGTTCGGCCGCTTGAAGTCGGGCGGCCACGTGCGGGTCGTCGTGATCACGGACGAAGACGGCAGGAGCAAGCTGTCGTTCGAATATCCGGATGGTCCGGTGACGCCGCGGCCGGAAAAGCTTCCCGAACCGCGCCGCTCCAAGAAGCGCCGCTCGTCGCCGCGGCGAAAGCCGCCGGGCGGTAACGGCCCGGGCGGCGGTTCGCCGCCGCGCCGCGGCTCCGTGCCGAAGGTGCCGCTGGTCAAGGTCTGACCGCCGGAAACAAAATCTAGGGAAATAAACAGCGGCGCCTAGTCTCAAACCAGAGGCTGGCGCCGTTGCAATTCGCGCGCGAACCAAAGCGAGAGCGCCGGGAAGCCCACCGCCGTGCCGAGAAAAAGCGGCATGGCCCCAAGCCGGTCGATGACGAGCGCGCCCACCGCGACCCCCGCCGTCTGGCCGAAATAGAGCGCCGAGGAAAAGATCGCGACCGCGGTGCCGCGCGCCTCCGGGGTCATCTGCGTGGCTTTGGTCTGCAGCGTGTTGTGGAACATGTAGAAGCCGAGCCCGATCGCCGTCACGGCGATCGGCGCCAGCCACCACGTCGGCTGGAAGGCCAGCACGATATATGCCGCGGTTATCAGGAAGCCGCCCATTACGGTGAGGCCGGCTTGTCCAAACCGGTAAACCAGGAAACGCACGAGCCCGGCATAGATCAGCCCGCCGACGCCGAAGCAGGCGACGGTCAGACCGATCAGCGTCAGACTTAGGCCAAAGCGCACATGCAAATTTGCGCCGATATAGGCGAACGCTCCCCAGGCCAAGGCCGCCTCGATGAAAGCCATGATCAGAATGATGCGCGAGAACGGATTGGACAGGACGGCGGCGTAGTCAGCCACAAAGCCGCGGCGGTCGGAAGCCTCGCGGCCGCGTTCCCGCGTCTTCGGATTGACGATCAGCTCGAAAATCAAGCCCACGGCCGCAAGCGCGAACATGCCGCCGAGCGCAAAGAACACATTGCGCCAGCCGAACAGGTCGCCGAGCACGCCGCCCATCGCCTGTCCGAAAAGCTGTCCGAGAATGTAGCCTGACGCGTAGCGCGCCAGGATCGGCTGCAAGCGGTCGGCCGGCGTCACGTCGCCGAGATACGCCATCGATACCGGAATGACCCAGCCGGCAACGGCGCCGGTCGCGAGCCGCGCCAGCGCGAGTTGCGGCAGCGACGATGCCGTTCCGCACAGCGTCACCAGCAGGGCGGCAAGCACGCTCGCGATCGCGACGGTGCGGTATTTCCCGAACCGGTCGGCCATCGGGCCGACCACGAACTGGATGGACCCGTGCGTGACCGCATAGGCCGTGAGCACAATCGCCGCCACGCCCACGGTCGTTTGGAAGTCGCTCGCGATCTGGGGCAGCAGCGAATCGGTCACCCGCACCTGCGCCTGGCTCGCAAAGCCGGCCGCCGCGAGCAGGATGATGGAGCGAACCGGCGTCTGGCGTGGGGAGGGCTTGGCCGGTGAGAGTGTCGCTGACACGTTTAAATTTGCTCGGAAACGGAGCCGCCGTTGGAGCCGCCGGCGTTGACACTCCGCGCGACGCGGGCTTTCTAGCGCGCGCAATAGCAGAAGCGATAGAGCGATGATCGAGAACAGATATGTTCCGGGCGCGGTCGAGGGCCGCATTTATGCAGCCTGGGAGGCGTCGGGCGCCTTTCGGGCGGGACGGCCGGAGCGCGCCAAGGCCGAGCCTTACTGCATCGTTATTCCGCCCCCGAACGTCACCGGCTCGCTGCATATGGGCCATGCGCTCAACAACACCCTGCAGGACATTCTCTGTCGATTCGAGCGTATGCGCAGCAAGGACGTCTTGTGGCAGCCGGGCACCGATCATGCCGGCATCGCCACGCAAGCCGTGGTCGAGCGCCAATTGATGGAGCGCCAGCAGCCCGGCAGCCGCGAACTCGGCCGCGAGGCGTTCATCAAGCGGGTCTGGGAGTGGAAGGCGGAGTCCGGCGGCGCCATCATCGGCCAGCTCAAGCGGCTCGGCGCGTCCTGCGACTGGTCGCGCGAACGCTTCACCATGGACGAAGGTCTTTCGCGCGCGGTGGCAAAAGTTTTCGTCGAGCTTTATCGCTCCGGCCTCATCTACAAAGACAAGCGCCTGGTGAACTGGGATCCCAAGCTCAAGACCGCGATCTCCGACCTCGAGGTGCAACAGGTCGAGGTCAAAGGCCACCTCTGGCACATCAAATATCCTATCGAAGGCAGCGACGAGTTCATCGTTGTCGCAACGACTCGCCCCGAGACAATGCTGGGCGACGTTGCCGTCGCTGTGCATCCTGAGAACGAGCGGCTCAAGCATCTGATCGGCAAGACGGCGGTGCTGCCGCTGGTTGGCCGCCGCATTCCGATCATCGGTGACGACTACGCCGATCCCGAAAAG
>DATMQV010000416.1:0-2191 GCA_035566615.1 Xanthobacteraceae bacterium | reverse complement strand
TGCAGCGCGGTCAAGAGCAGCACGCCGCCGAGCATGCCGAGATATTGGCCGCGGCCGCCGGTGATGATGGTGCCGCCGACGACGACGACTGCGATCGAGGGCAACAGATAGTCGTCGCCCATGCCGAGGCTCGCCTGGCCGGAAAAGCCTGTGAGCAATACGCCGACCAGACAAGAACAGAGCGTCGAGAGGACATAGACCCAGATCAACGTTTGACCAACCGCAATGCCGGACAGTCGCGCGGCGCGCACGCCGTTGCCGATGCCATAGACCCTGCGACCGAACGGCGTGCGCGACAGCAAAATCACCGCGCCGATGATGAAAGCCCCCATGAAGAACACGACCGGCGTGATGCCGGCAATCTTTGCGGTCATGAACCATCGCAACAGCGGAGAAGAGAATCCGGCGGGAGTCCCTCCCGAATAGAGCAACGCCGCTCCCTGCAGCACGCCGTTTGTGGCGAGCGTCATGACGATGGGTGAAATTCCGAGCGCCACGATGCCGACGCCATTGACGAAGCCGACAATCGCGGCAATCGCGAACACGGCCGGCAACGCGTAGATCAGCGCCTTGTCGGAACCTTGCACCATGCCGGCGAGCAGGATGCCGGAAAGGCCGATCATCCACGGAACGCAGAGGTCGAGTCCGCCGGTGAGGATGACGGTGCCTTGTCCCAGCGCCAGAATGGCGAGGAAGCTCGACAGCACGATGAGCGAATTCCAGTAGCTCCAATGCAGAACGGCGCTGCCAAGCCAAAGCTCGGTGACCACGACGACAGCCACAAAACAAACGTACGAAGGCACGGCATAGCGCAGTGCGTCTGCGTGCCGCGTCCAGAACGGCGGCGCTCCGTTGCGCTCGACCTTGGCGGCTTTCGCGAGGTGATCTCGCAGGCGCCGATCGCCACCGCCGATTTGGCGCGGGAGCGTGCCGGCGCGCCAAGCAGAAAAGCGGGCGGCCATAAGGCGCAGCTGCCGCGCAAGTTCGGAGTCGCCGCTCAGGGAGGCGGCCAGCACGGCGAGGATCAAAATGACGCCTTCGGCAATGGTCGAATAATAGGCTGAAACGTTGAGCACGAGCAGGACGTTGACGACGCTCATCAAAATATAAGCGCCGAACACAGAGCCGGTCGGTCCCCCTCGGCCGCCGCCGAGCCGCGTTCCACCAAGAACGACCGCGGTGAAGATCGACAGCAGCATCGAATTGCCGACCAGCGGGTCGCCGGAGCCGGTCTGCGCGCTGATGAATACGCCGGCGAGCCCGTAGCAACCTCCGGCGATTGTGTATGTGAGAAACCGCGTGAGATCGACGCGAACGCCGGCGGACCGCGCCGCCTCCGCGTCGCTGCCGATTGCGTAAAGCGCCGCGCCGAAGCGGGTCGATTTCAGCCAGAGCCATAGCAGCAAGACGCACGCAATCAGCAGGATCGGCATCGGCAAGAGGCTCGGGATTGCGTCGCCGAGGTAGAAGCTTCCGAGTTGGCTCGCGACGAAGCCTCCCGGCTTCTCCATCACCAACAGTGTGACGCCTTGCGCGATGAACATAGTCGACAGCGTCACGACGATCGGCTGCAGGCCGAGAAAGGCGATGAAGAAGCCGTTGAAGACCCCCGCCGCCATGCCGACCCCGATACCGGCCAGCGTCCACAGGACGATCGACTCGTGGGTCGACGCCGGATCCATGCTCGACGCAAGAACGACGTTGACCAGCGAGATCACCGCGCCGGCGGATAGATCGAAGCCGCCGGTCAGAATGACGATGGTCTCGCCGATAGCGGCAATCGCGAGCGTCGCCGCCCCGCTCGCCATGAAACCGATATCGAAGTAGGTCAAACGGCCGGCGCCGATCGAGTTGACGAGGGCGAACAACAACAGAAAGACAGCGATGGCAGTGAGCAGGCCACGATGGCGCGCGAACACTATGCCGGCGCCCGGCCGTGCGCGCGCCGTATGTTCGGAACGAAAGGCAGACGAGACGCTCACGCAGCGATCCTTGTAGAATCGCCGCCAAGCGCGGCATGCATGATCTCGTTCTCCGTCAAAGCCGCGGCGCCGATCTCGGCAACGATCCTGCCGCCATAGAGCACAAGAACGCGATCGCAGAGGTGCACCAGCTCCGGAATCTCGGTCGAGTGGAAAAGGATCGAGCCGCCCCCTTCAGCGTAAGCGCGCATGAGAACATAAAGTTCGTG
>DATMQV010000415.1:0-2355 GCA_035566615.1 Xanthobacteraceae bacterium | reverse complement strand
TCGCACATGCTGAAGGACCTCCTCGGTGTCGCGCGCCCCACCGATTAAAGCGACAATTGAGCGAGGAGGCTCACGGTTCCCTCGCACCGCCTCCGGTTGATGTTGGTGGCATTTCCTGCGGTGCCTGGGGCACTCGAACGCTATTTCCGCGCGATAAGGGTGCAGCGGCACATCCCTGCATTGCACCACATCGAGCATGTCCGTGAGGGCCAAGTCACGTTAAGCCGGAGCAGCCGCGGTCAGACCAGACGAGCGATTCGTCAGCGACGCCAATTTCGCCTCTTCTTCAGGTAGAAGGCGCAGGACGGTCTATCGCTTGGTAGATAGGAGTGATGCCATCCTGCGTGTGGTGCAAAGGAGCACATCGTGTGTCACGAGCATCGCCGGTCCAAACGGCTATGCGCAGCAAACTCAGGGCGTGAACGTCTCAACCGGTCCCGCCGCCTTCTTGCCGCGATGCCAGACCGCGTGAATCTTCCTCGAATTGGCAATGTCGGTGGTCGGATCACCGTCGAGTACCACTAGATCGGCAAGCTTACCCGTGGCCAGTACGCCGCGATCATCAAGCTTCAGCAATTTCGCGGCGTTCGCTGTAGCGTTCGTGATCGCCTGCATCGGCGTCAGCCCGGCCTCAACTATCAACGCGAGTTCCAGATGCTCGGCCACTCCAGGAATGCGCAGGCCCACGCCGGAATCCGAGCCGAAGCCGATCTGCACACCGGCGTCGTGGACCGCTTTGAGATTTTGCTTGTTGGTTGCGACGGCTGCTCGGTTCTTCGCGGTCGCCGGCAGCGCAAGCGTACGCTCGCCATAGGCGGGATCATCGAATTGCGCGCGAACCGCGGGATGCATCGCGCGCTGGAGGAATGGCTCGCGCATCCAGGACGGCTGCTCGGCGAAAACGTAGCCGGTGTAGTCGAGCACGATGGTGGAAATGTACCAGACCGATCGCGCTTTCATCATGTCGATGAACTCGGCGTCCACCGGCTTGTCGCGAACGCCGTGAGCGATGACGTCGACGCCCGCGCGCACGATTGCTTTGGCGTCGTCAAGATCGTAGATGTGGGCTGCGACCCGCAAGCCGTTCTTGTGCGCCTCGTCGATCACGGCGGAATAGACTTCCGGGGGGACCTTGGGCATCAAGCCGCCGGCGCCATCGAGCCAGATCTTGACCATATCGGTCTTGCGGGCCGCCATCTGACGGATCGACTCGCGCGCCCTCTCTGCAGTGCCCGGTCGCGAGACTTGGTTCTCGCCAACGGGAACAACCGCCGCTGATGGCTGGCCACCGACTACACCGACCCCCTGGTCGGCTCCAAAGAGGTCGGCGCCCGGTATTCGGCCTGCGTGCAACTCCGGACGTAGCTCATAGAACAGCGGTCCGTTAAGGCCGAGCGCCATCACAGTGGTGACGCCATAGGCTTCGAGCTGTTTCAACTGTCGGAGGATGATGTCACGGCTGTAGTTCTCGGGTGCGGCCTTGAGGCCCACGAAGATGCCCACATGTGAATGATCCGAGATGAGCCCCGGAATGATGGTCTTGCCAGCATAGTCGACGACCTCCGCGCCACTGGGGGCCGGGATTCCGGCGGACGGACCGATGGTGACGATGCGCCCGTCGCGGATGACGATTGTGGCGTTGTCAAGTGGAGCCCCGCCGCTTCCATCAATCACGCGAGCGCCACGAAGGACAGTGGTTTGGGCGTCCGCAGCGGTGAATGCGCCGATAACGAACGCTACAGCAAGTCCGATCAGCGAACAAAATGGGCGAATGCCACTCATAGCTAAATCCTCCCTCTTTATGCAGATGTTTGCCATGAGCAGATGTTGTCGTGCAAACGGCAAGTTCCGACCGCAACAGATGAACCACGCCGGATTGCCTGCCAATTGAGGTGAGGCGGACAGAAATGCTGCGGCGCGGTAATGCGTACTCGCAACGCTGGCCACCTGGCGGTCTCAGTCTCGTTGATCGAGGCTTCACGGGCTCCCCAGAGCTACCGCCGAACCCCGAGCGCCTCATCGATTTGCTCGAGCTCGTGGCGCTCTTCCGAAGGCCGAAACGCTTATTGCGTGACTGCGGTCATCGGTCCCCCCGGGTCCGAGACGGGCGCTCAATTTCTGAGTAACTTCCGCGGTCGCGGGTGGCCAAGACGAATTTCCCCGGCTGCGATCGCTCCCTAGGTTATGTCGAGGCGAATTACCCCGCCTCGTCCAGTGCTTGGTAGAGGAGGGTAAGCACCGCGGCCTGGAGTGCATCAGCATCCTCCCGGTGCGCCTTGGGTAGGACTTTCAGCCGAATGAGGCGCTCAATCTCGAAGCTCTCTAAAGGAATGCGGACGTAGTGCGTTCCCTCTC
>DATMQV010000414.1:0-8231 GCA_035566615.1 Xanthobacteraceae bacterium | reverse complement strand
CCGATGATGCCGACCATCCACGGGTCGAAGGTTTTGACCGAGAGCTTGAACAGCGCGAGATCGATGTCGGCACCTTTGAGGCCCGGCACCTGCAGGATGGCGGCAAAGCCGACCAGAAACACGAACAACAGGATCAACTGGTAGAGCGGCAACACCACCGCGTTCTGGCGGATCACGCGCGCGTTGCGCGCGGTGTAGATCGAGCCGAAGGTGTGGGGCCACATATAGAAGCCGAGCGCTGTCAGAAGCACGGTCGAGGAAAACCACCACGCGCTCTCGCCGTGTTTCGGCAGCACGACGAAACCGGGCTTGGCCGCTTCAATCGCGGCGAACATCGCGCCGAGCCCGCCGTAATAGTGCAGCGGAAGATAGATACCGAGAAAGACGGCGACCGCGAGGATCATCACGTCCTTGGCGACCGCGGTCCAAGCCGAGCCGCGCACGCCCGACACCATCACATAGGCGGTGGCGACGGCGGCGCCGATCCACACCGCCGGCGTCGCGCCGATCGCGCCGTAGCCGGCGGCTTCCACGATGATGCCCAGCCCTTTGAACTGCAGCACCAGATAAGGAACGAGGGCGACGATGCCGACCAGCGAAACGAGAGCGCCGAGCCAGCGGCTTTCATATTTGCTGGCGAAAAAGTCGGCCTGTGAATAGAGGCCGTGATCGCGCGCATAGCGCCAGATCGGCGGCAGCATGAAATACGACATCACATAAGCAAGCGTCGCGTAGCACAGAATGTAATAGACCGGGCCGCCCCGCCCGTAGGCAAAACCGCTGCCGCCCAGGAACGCGAAGGTCGTATAGATCTCGCCGGCCATGAGCAGAAAGACGAGCGGCGCGCCAAACGAGCGGCCGGCGACGGTCCATTGCCCAAGCCCCATCTGCCGTCCACGCCGCGCCAGAAAGCCGAGCCCAAGCGCAAGCAAGGCGGCAGCGACGATGCCGACGAGCGCGCCGTTCATGAATGATCGTCGCGGTTTGCAGGATCGAACCGGAAAATAATCGCCATGATCGTAGCACTCAGCACGATCCCTGCCACGCACCAGGCGAGCAGGAACGGCATGCCGAGAACGCTTGGCTCGATCCGGTTGACAAAGAACGGGCCGATGAGCATGGCGGCGAACGGCAGAAGCGCAAGCAGGCGGACCATGCGCATCAGATAACCCGTTCGCCGCCTGATGTCCTATCGTTTGGTACGCTAATTCTTTGCCGTGCCGTTTTTGAGCTTGAGCAGCCGGTCGGCGTTGCCATGCGCAAATTTTTCCAGATCGCCGGCCGGCAGCTTGAGCGTATCGATGAAGTCACGGCCGGTGCAGTTGGTGCTGTAGGGATAGTCGATCGAGAACATCACCCTGTCCGGGCCGAAGACGGCAAGCAGCGTCTCGAGCGGCGGCAAGGTGAACAAGCCTGAAGTCGTCACCCAGACCTGGTCGAGAATGGTCTGCTCGACCGAGCGTTTGAGATGCGGCGCCTCAGGCGTCAGGATCTTGTCGGAGCGCACCATCATCGCCGCGAGCCCCTCGCCCATATGGCCGATGATGAGCTTGAGCTTGGGATGACGATCGAGCGCGCCGGACAGAACCAGCCGCATGACATGAATCGCCGTCTCCGAATGCCAGCCCCAGGCGGATGTTGAGAGACGAAAGCCGGTCGTACCCGGCAGGCCGTCGTAATAGGCCTCATAGACCGCGCGCGGCGGCAAGCCGGGGTGCAGATAGATCGGCACGTCGAGCGCTTCGGCGCGCGCCAAGATTGGCTCGAAGCGCGGATCGTCGAGAAAGCGGCCTTCGGTGACGCCGTTGATCAATGCCCCGCAAAAGCCGAGATCGCGCACCGAGCGTTCAAGCTCGTCTGCCGCGGCTTGCGGGCTATTCATCGGCAGGTGGGCAAAGCCAGCGAAGCGATCCGGATGGGTAGCAACCGCTTTGGCCAGTACGTCATTGATGTCGCGCGCAAACGCGACGCCCTCTGCGCCGGCGAGCAGATAGGCGCCGGGCCCGGATGCGGACAGCACATGCACCGCGATCCCGGCCTCGTCCATCTCGGAAAGGCGCACCGCCCCGAGATCCGAAAGCTTGTCGGCAAGCGGCCCGCCAAAGCCCGGCGGAAAGCCAAAGCGGGCGAGGGCGCCGGGGTCGATCCTTCGCACAAGCGAAGGGACGTTGAAGTGTTCCTCAAGGGCGACAATGCGCATAGCGGCTTTCCTTTGACCTGACATGGCCCCGCAGACGACGCGGCCGGCGCGGCAACCTAAACCACATTCCGATCGGATTGAATCGGGCGTGCTGCGGATTCCGCAGGCGGATGCGCGTTTTGGGAAAACCGGCTTTCACCTTGGATCAAGTCTTGGACCAGCTTTCTCTGGAGCGCCGGGCCCCTGGAATTGAGGGTCTGTTAACCGTAATCAGGCACTTTCGGTGGGTCACTACCTGGGGTTGCCCATGGCTTACCTGCTGCCGCGCACGATCCTGGTGGTCATTGCCTGGGGCGTCACTTGCGCCCTGATCAGGCGCATCTGGCCCTCGGCTGAAATGCCGGCCTTTGCGTTTGCCGGCGCCACTTGGCTGGCTGCCGGCGTGGCCTATTTCGGCTACCTGAACAAACTGCGGCGCGACATCGTGCGGCTCGAGCGTGCCCGCAGCTACACGTACGTCCGCCGCTTCCCGCTGAACTGATCGGGCGCTGAAAGATCAGCGCCCTGCTCTGTTCCAGCCGCGCGCCCGGTTGCCGTAGATCTCGTGCCCGTTCGCTGTCACGGCCACCGTATCCTCGAGCTTGATGAAGCCGCGTCGCGGGTGCAGCAGCGTGGTCTCGACTGAAATCACCATGCCGGCTTCGAGCGGCCGCTGCGCATCATAGGCATCGTATGGTACCGGGCCGGAGTTAGTCAGCCGCGGCGCTTCATGGCTCACGAGCCCCATGCCGTGCGCGAGAAATTCGCAGTGATTATGCAGCTTCGATTGCTTCAGGACCGGTTCGGCCGCCGCATAGATTTCGGCCCCGTTCACACCGGCGCGGATCGGCTTGAAGGCGGCCTGCTGGGTCGCCTCGATCTCGGCGAGAAGGTCTTCAAGCTCGGCGTCGGGTTCGCCAGCGATGCCCATGCGCGCGAGATCGCCGATATAGCCGTGATAGTTGCCGCCAGAATCGAGCGACAGCGGATCGCCCTTCTGCCAAACCTGATCCGAGGGAGCCCGGTTGAGACTGGAGCCCGCCGCGATCAAGCAATAGTCGAACACCAGCCCACGCGAGGTCTCTTCGCGTCGCAGGGCTTCGGCCAATTCCGCCTTGGTGGCGCCGGCACCGTGGCTCGCGAGCACCGCCAGCATGGAGTCGATCACCAGCTCGGACGCGAGCTTAAGCTTTTCCAGTTCATCCGGCGTCTTGCGCACCCGCAATCGCTCGAGCACGAACAGCGCGTCCTTAATCTCGGCATCGGGATTGGTCTTGCGCAGCGTGGCAACCGCGTCCGCCGGTGCAAAGGCGAGCTCAAGACCGATGCGGCAGGGCTTTTTGGCGAGACCGCGGACATAGTCGGCGGCCTTCTGCATGACGTCGACCGAGCCGCCGCTCTTGGTGTTCACCTCCGAGACCCAGAACGGCTTGAGCTGCGTCTGATAAGTCTCCATGCCGTGGCCGAAATAGGCGGCCTTGTCGGGAGCGCCCTTCGGATAAACAAAAGCGGGCAGATAGCGGCTGATGCCGATGGCATCCATGTTGTCGAAAAAGAACGAGCGATGGCCGCCGAGCAGATATTGAATGTTGTGTTTCGACGTCGCGATCAGCACGTCGAGGCCGGCTTCGTCCATCAACCGGTCGAGTAGCGCGGTATCGAAAGGCGCTGTGCCGTGTCGCGTGACGTCGAGCATGTCCGATCTCCCTTAAGGCGTGATTTTGACCGTAGCCTAGCAAATCCGCCCTGGAAGATGAACTGGTGTCTTGGTGTCAGGCTGCGGACTTTGCCCCCGCCCGGACGGGCGCAGCGCGCTGGACCTCGGCCGCGCCGCGCCGGGCACGATCGAGGATGAGCTCGATCGAGGCGATCTCGATCCGGTTGCGCCCCGCATCCTTGGCGCGATAGAGCGCGTGATCGGCCTGTGCCAACAGCGCCGAAAGATCGAGCACCGCATCGTATGCGATCACGACGCCGATGCTCACCGTACCGTCGAGCGGGCGCCCCTCGACGACGCGGGTGGCGGCGGCAAACGAAGTGCGGATCTGCTCGGCGACCGCCAGTGCGCGCTCGCGCGTGGTGTCGTGCAGGAGTGCCGCGAACTCTTCGCCGCCCAAGCGGCCGAACAGGTCGATGCGGCGCAGACAGCTGCTCGCCACTTCGGCAAAGATCTCCAGCACGCGGTCGCCGATGGCGTGGCCGTAGCGGTCGTTGATCGATTTGAAATTGTCGAGGTCGAGCAGCATCACCGCGGTCGGCCGCGGATCGTTGACCTGGCGCTTGAGGTTCTCCTCGCCTTCCTCCAGGAATGCGCGGCGATTGGAGATGCCGGTCAAGGGATCGATCATCGCCGCGGTCTTCTGGCGATGCTCGGCGCGCTCCTTCGCCATCGCCAGAAGAATGAAGGCGATCGCAATAGTGAACAACAGCGCCTCGAAGCTGAGCACCGAGAGCCACACGCTTTCCAGCAACGGGTTGTTCCTGGTCAGCCACGGCAGCAGATCGCCGAGCGGCGTCCGCAACAAATAAAGCGCGCCATGCGCGAACAGCATGAAGATAGCCGGCCAGCGCGACACCAACGGCTCACTGCGGCCGCGCCAGAATTCAAATGCCGCGGCCCAGGTGTAAGCGGTGATGATCCCCGAGGACAACAATAAACGCAGGTCGAAAGAATCTGTGAAGCCTGGAATCCGGCAGGCTACAAGCCATAGTGCCGCGCCGGCGAATAACAGCACGAATTGCGGCTTGCGATGATCGAACAGGCGCGCACCGGTCCACGTTAGAGCGAACGAGGTGAAGAGAATGGCATTGGCGAGATCGATGGAGATAATATTCGAGACCGAGCCGTAGAGCCCGAACAACGTCACCGAAGCGGCGCGCAAAAGATGCGCAAACCCCCACCACGCCACGGCGGTAATTGCTGTGTTCTGCGCCCAGGCAAACAGCAGCAGCAATCCGAGGATCGCTTCCACGTAAATGGTGACAAGAAATAAGGTATTGATGTCGAGATTCATCGTGAGCTGCAAATAACCATGAGGCAATCGTTTGCTTGGAATTCCCTGACATTTACCGCGATACCCGGGACGCCGGAAACAATCGGTGAATGGCCGCAACAACACGCAGTATCCAAGGCGGCATGGTTTCGGCATTCTTTCGGGGCCGCCCTGCAATTGAACCAACTGCACGCGAGCCTTGTTTCCAAGGGGTTAGTCATCTAGGGTCCATTCCCTTTTGAGGATGGTGCGGCGATGCAGTTCTGTAACGGAATCGTCGAGGCGATCGGCAATACCCCACTCATCAAGCTGAAGCGGGTCTCGGCGGCGACCGGCTGCACGATCCTCGGCAAGGCCGAATTCATGAATCCCGGCCAGTCGGTGAAGGACCGCGCTGCATTGTTCATCATCGAAGACGCGGTGAAACGCGGCACGCTCAAGCCCGGTGGAGTCATCGTCGAAGGCACCGCCGGCAACACCGGCATCGGGCTTGCGCTCGTGGGCAACGCGCTCGGCTTCCGCTCCGTGATCGTCATTCCGGAGACGCAAAGCCAAGAAAAGAAAGATATGTTGCGGCTTTGCGGCGCCGAGCTGGTCGAAGTGCCGGCGGCGCCGTATTCCAGCCCGAACAATTACGTGAAGCTCTCCGGCCGGCTCGCCGACCAACTCGCCAAGAGCGAGAAGCACGGCGCGATTTGGGCCAATCAGTTCGACAATGTCGCTAACCGGCAAGGTCACATCGAAACGACCGGACCGGAAATCTGGCGGCAGACCGATGGCAAGATCGACGGCTTCGCATGCGCGGTCGGCACCGGGGGGACGCTCGCCGGCATCGCGATGGCGCTCAAGTCGTTCAGCAAGGACGTGCGCATCGCGCTCGCCGATCCCATGGGCGCGGCGCTGTACAGCTATTACACGACTGGAAAGCTCAAATCGGAAGGCTCGTCGATCACCGAGGGTATCGGCCAGGGTCGCATCACCAAAAATCTCGAAGATGCCCCGATCGACATCGCTTATCAGATCCCAGACGAAGAAGCCGTGCCGATCATCTTCGATCTGCTCGAACACGAGGGGCTTTGCCTCGGGGGCTCTTCGGGCATCAATATCGCGGGCGCGGTGCGCCTCGCCAAGGAACTGGGCCCCGGCCACACCATCGTGACCATCTTGGCCGACTACGGCACGCGCTACCAATCGAAACTGTTCAATCCGGCTTTTCTCCGCGAGAAGCACCTGCCGGTGCCGCCGTGGCTGGAACGGCATTCCGAAATCAAGATACCTTTCATCTGAACCGTTGCGCTCGCTCATGGGTTATCGTTACCGACATGCTCAGACCTGAAGAGACGTTCGCCCCCTCCCCCGCGAGCCGCTGGCTCGTTTCGACCGAATGGCTTTCGGAGCACCTGCACGATCGCAACCTCGCCGTGGTCGACGGCAGTTTCTTTTTGCCGGCACAGCAGCGCAATGCGCGCGCCGAGTATCTTGAGGGCCATATCCCGGGCGCCGTGTTTTTCGATATCGAGACAGTCGCCGATCATTCGACGGAGCTGCCGCACATGCTGCCGGGCCCCGCGCAATTCGGCGAGGTCGCAGGCACACTCGGCATCAGCGAAAGCGACACCATCGTGGTCTACGACTGCGTCGGGCTCTACTCGGCGCCGCGCGTGTGGTGGACGTTCCGGATCTTCGGCGCCAAGAAGGTCTGTATTCTCGATGGCGGACTGCCCCGATGGAAGGCCGAGGGCCGTGCGCTGGAAAAAGGCGAAGCAAAGCCGACCGCGAAGAAATTCAACGCCGAGATGAATGTCGGCGCGGTGGCCATGCTTGCCGACGTGCGCATGGCGATCGTCGACGATAGCGTGCAGATCGTCGACGCGCGTCCGGCCGACCGCTTTGCCGGCAAGGCGCCCGAGCCGCGGCCTGGCCTCCGCTCTGGCCACATGCCGCGCTCGTTCAACGTGCCGTATGCGCGCCTGGTGGAGAACGGGCAGTTGGTTTCGCGCGCGCGCATTGAAGCCGCTTTCACCGAGGCCGGCGTCGACCTCGACAAGCCGATCATCACCTCATGCGGATCGGGCGTCAGCGCCGCGATTCTGACCTTCGCACTCGAATCCATCGGCAAGGAGCCGCACGGGCTTTACGACGGCTCGTGGGCCGAGTGGGGCTCGCGTCCGGACCTACCGGTGGAACGCAGCTAGAGCATGTCCCGGAAAAGCATGCCGTCGGACTCGACCCGATGGGTGGAAGCCGGTTTTCCGAAAAGGACATGCGACAACAAATGGATCTAGATCACATCCCGATTCCACTTAAATCGGGATGTGCTCTAGTCTCAGCGACCGCAGCCCGCATGAGCGAGACCCATCGGGACCACGCCGCTCAAGCCGCCGCCCACAAGTGCTGCGCCGCATAGGCGCGCCACGGCCGCCAGGCGTTAGCGCGATCGAGAAGCTCCGACGAGGAATGCTTGCGACCTTCGCGGCCGGCGATGGCGCGCAGCAGTCCGAGATCGGCGGCCGGAAATGCGTCAGGCTCGCGCAATTGCCGAAGCGCGATGTATTGCGCGGTCCATTCGCCCACACCGCGGATCGCGCACAGCCGCTTCACCGCCGCGTCGAGCTCGCAATTGGCTTCGAAAATGTGGGGATCGGCCATCGCGGCGGCCGCGACCGCCGACAGCGCCGTTGCGCGGCTCCTCGGCATCCCGAGCGCGGCAAGATCGGCGTCCGCAATGCGCTTCGGTTGCGGAAAGACGTGCGTCAATTGCGTGCTCGGTGACGCGAGCGGCTCACCATAAATGGCGACCATGCGGCCGGCGAGCCGTGCTGCTGCGACCACCGTGATCTGCTGGCCGAGAACGGCGCGCATCGCCAATTCGAAGCCGTCCCAGGCGCCGGGAACCCGCAACCCCGGACGGGCTTTGACGAGCGGTGCGAGCGTCGGATCCTTGGCAAGATGCGCGGCAATCGCCAGCGGGTCGGCGCCGAGATCGAAGACGCGCCGCAGCCGCGCGATGATGCCGGGCAACGCCGAGAGCTTCGGAAAGCGCACCGTAACGCGCAGCG
>DATMQV010000413.1:0-6546 GCA_035566615.1 Xanthobacteraceae bacterium | reverse complement strand
GCAACGGCGTGCTCAAAGCCATGGAAGCGCTCGCCGAGCAGTGCATGGCCGACTACGACGAGAACGGCTGGACCCACCCGGCCTTTACCAATCCCACCGACATCTCGGTGTTGGGGAAAGATTGATTTGCAGTAGGGTGGGTTGAGCGGCAGCGAAACCCACCGTTCGGCGCGGCTCTAGACCATGACTGCTTGAAGCTGAATCGTTGCGCGTGGTCCCGTCATCCTGAGGCGGCCGCGAAGCGGCCCTCGAAGGATGCACGGCCCGGGCCGTCGCCCTTCGAGGCTCGCTTCGCTCGCACCTCAGGGTGACGGAAAACGCTTCAATACAAAACAACCATGCGCCGATGATGGGTTTCGCTCGTGCTCAGCCCGTCCTAGCGAGTTCAATCCTTCGGCCTTCAATTAAACCCGCGGCCGCCGTTGACCCAGATGTCCTGGCCGGTGACGAAATCCGATCCCGGTCCGAGCAGATAGAGGAGCGTTCCCAGGAGATCGTCGGCGTGCGCCTCGCGGCGGAAGCAACGCTGCGCAGTCAGCATCGTGCGCATGTCAGGCTGGCGGTTGTCGTAGTCGCGATCGAAAGCGATGTAGTCCGGCGTCAGCGTATTGACGCAGATGCCGTATTCGCCGAGCTCGCGCGCCAGCGCGCGCGTCAGCCCGATGATCGCCGCCTTGGACGAAATGTAGTGCGCAAAACCAGGCGGCGCGGTCGGCACCGTCATCGACGACACGTTGACGATCTTGCCGCCGCGCTGCCGCTTCATCGCCGGCGCCACTGCGCGGGCACAGAGCCAGGCGCCGCGCACATTGACCGCAAAGCAGCGGTCCCATTCCTCGTCCGTCAGCTCGGTAAAATCCTTTTTGACGATCGCCGTATAGTAGGCGGCGTTGTTGACCAAACCGTCGATGCGGCCGAAGTGTTCGAGCGCCTGCGCGGCCATCGCCTCGGTCGAGAAGCGGTCGCTGACATCGACCTTGGTGGCGAGCGCGGTTCCGCCGGCCGCTTCAATCTCGGCGGCCACTTCGCCGGCCGCGTTATCGGCGGCGACAACGCCGTAGCCGGCTTCGGCCAGCGCCTTGGCGTAGACCCGGCCGATGTCGCCGGCAGCGCCGGTGACGATCACGATCTGCATCTACTTCTCCCGACCCCAGGCCACATGCAGCTCGGCAAAGCCGCGCGCGAAGAAGGCCGGCTCACGCACCCGCGGTCCACCGCCTGCGCGCAGCCCCGGCAGCCGCGCGAGCAGCGCCGGCAGCGCGATGCCAAGCTCGAGCCGCGCCAGCGGCGCCCCGATGCAGAAATGGATGCCCTTGCCGAAAGCAATATGCCGCGCGAGGTCGGGCCGATCGGGATCAAACGTGTCAGCCTCCACGAACACGCATGCGTCGCGATTGGCCGAGGCGAAATGCGCCATGATGCGGGCGCCGGCCGGAATGGCGATGCCGCCAATCTCGGTGTCGCGCATGGCGGTGCGGAACAGCCCTTGCGCCGGCGATTCGAGTCGCAGAATTTCCTCGATGGCGCGCGGTGCCTGTTCAGGGTCGAGCAGGTGGTCGCGCAGATGCGGACACGAGAATAGAAGGTTCAGCGCGCTGCCGATCGCGCGCGTCACCGTGACATGACCGGCGACCATCAGGTCGAGCGGCAGGCCGGCGATTTCGAGGTCGGTCAGCGGCGGATCGATGTGGTTGCGGGCGGCGACCAGCGCGCCGATCAGATCGTCGGTCGGCTCGCGCTCGCGCCGCCGGACGGCATCGAGAAAATAATGCTGTAAGGCGACAGTGCCGCGGGCATGCGCGAGCCGCTTTTCCAGCGGGCCTTCTTGCTGCACCAGAATCCAGTCGTTGCCCCAGACATGCAGCTGCGCCAAGTCCCCGCGCGGCAGGCCAAGCAACTCTCCGAGCACGCGCAGCGGCAACGGCCAGGCGAAGGCGCCGATCACGTCGATTTCGCCCGTGGGCGGCAACGGCGCGAGCAATTCGTCGACGATGCGCCAGATGGCGGGCTCGAGCGAAGCGATCCGCCGCGGCGTGAAACCCTTGGTTACGAGGCCGCGGATACGATCGTGCTGCGGTGGATCGACTTCGATAATGTAGGGCATCCCGCGAAAACCTTCCGCGAGAATTGCAGCGACTTCCTTGGGCACCGGCGTCGAGTCCGATTTCAGCGCGCCCGTCGAGGAAAACGTCTCGTGATCCTTGAGCACGGCGAGAACGTCGTCGTAGCGCGTCACAACCCAGAGCTTGAGCGCCGGCACATAAAAGACCGGCTGTTCACGGCGTGCGGCGGCCAGAATGTCGAAGGGATTTTCCCGCTGCTCGGGCGCGAGCGGATTGAAGGGCACTGCGAGCGTCGGCGCGGTCATCGCAGATCCGCTCGCGCGATCCTTGGATCAACCCCCAACAACTCATCTCCCCTCAGAAACGGCTTTTGCTCGTTTGCCGAAAAGCCTCCCGCTTTTCCGACGCTTCCGCAAGGCGAAAGATTGCGCCTGACGCAACGGACCGCGCGGGCCTAAACCAGCTCCTGAACGGCGCGATGCGCCTGATCGATCGCCGAGTCGGTATAGGCCGCGGCGGCGGCGTCCGAATTGGCGATCGTGATGCGTCCGAAGCGTGCGCGGCCGACGACATGCGGCGCCTCGCCGGGCGGCCAATCCGGATCGAATAGCGGATTGTATTCGTAGGCATAGCCGTGCGGCCAGCGATTGACGGTGATGGCGGTGACGTCGCGCGCCGCGTCGAAGCCGCCGGGGCCGAGGATGCGGTCGAGCTGATCGCGAATATTGCGTTCATAGGTCTCGAAGCTGGTCGCGAGAATATCGCGCCGGCCGATGCGGTGCTGCTCGCGCTCCGGCAGGCCGGGCGCGACCGGCACCCGCACGAGGTGGAGGAGCACCGGCTGGTCCGGCGAGCGCGCGCTGGCATAGCCGCCGATATCGACCACCTCGTTGAGCGCGAGCGAAGAAAAATAGGAGCCCGGCGCATAGACATGGGCGATGCCCAGATCCTTGAAGGCCTGCCAGTTGCGCAAAGCCACACTGGTATAGATCAGCGGAATCTTCGACGCATAGTGCAGCGCCTCTTTTTGCCGCTCCGGCAATTCCGGACAGAGATAGGGAATGATCATGTTGTAGCAGGCAAGCACGCACGCTCGCGCGCGCACCGAAGAAAGCCCTCCGCCCTGCGCGTAAACGATCTCCACCTCGTTGGCGGAAGCGGGGTCGCCGCCATGGCGGACACGCACGGCGGTAGCGTTCAGCCGGATGCGCACCGGCGCCTCCGCATGATCGAGCCGCGCGTAGTCGAGCCTCGCGGTGACGACATCTTCGGCGCTCGTCCCCGGCAGACTTTCAGGAATGAGATTGCGGACCAGAAGTCGCACGAGCGACGCGTTGCCGTCGGGAAAGTGAAACGTGTAGGAGCCCCCATCGGCATAACCGGCCGCGGTGTAACCCATATGCGGCGCCGGACCGGGCTCGAGCTTGAGCCCCTGAAAGCCCGGAAAGTCGAAGGCCCAGACATCGAGCGCGGAAACCGCATCGGCCCCGACGCCCCATTCGCCGTGCGAGCGCGCCTGATAGACCGCGAGCGCCGCCGGATCGGCCTTGACGACATCGCGCAAGAAATCGCGATAGCTCATGCGCGCCAGACGCGCTTTCTTTTCCGCCGACGACAATCCGGGGAAATAGTCGGTTTTCCCCTCTTCGATGCGCACGATGTCGTCGCACGCCTTGTCCGACAACGGCGCACCGGCAAGAATGTCGCGCCACGCCGCACCTTTGCGCGCCATCACAAGCTTGTCGGCGCCGAAGGTCTCGCGGTCGAAGAAAATGCCGCGCGCTAATCCGTGCGCGGCATAGAACTTTTCGTCGGCGCATTTTTTGGTCAAGGCGGCCGGATCGACGCCGAGCGTGCGCAGAAGGCCGTCGGCAATCGCGCTATATGGCCGCGGACTGTCGATCGAGTAGGTTCCGCCGTTCATCAGCGCGAGCCGGCCAGCGAGCGCGAATTCGTTGCGCTTGGCGTGGCCGCCGACATCGTCGTGATTGTCGAGAATGAGAATGCGGGCATCCGGGCGCCTGGCGCGGTAAAAGTGCGCCGCCGCGAGTCCGCTGATGCCGCCGCCCACCACAACCAAATCGTAGTCTTCGCCGGTCGCGGCGATTGCGCCCGCCCGCGGCCAGAAATCGGCGTCACGCAACGCGTGCGCGGTTTCGAAACTTCCCGGATAACTGCCGCGCAGCCCGGTCAGCGTTGGCGGATAGTAACCTGCCGCATCCTGTGCCGCGGCTTCCTCCGCGACCGCCGCGGCAACGAAGCGGGGCAAAAATGCGCCGGACGCAGCGCCCCCGATGGCGATCGCGACGCCGTCGAGAAAATCGCGGCGTGTGATCCCGTCGGCGGCGGCCGCGAGCGTGCCGCTGGGGTTGTTCTTCTGAGCGCTCATCGCGGCTTGCTCCGGCAACCGCGTTCAATCGACATGCGGCCGCGTTGCAATCCCTCGCCCGCAAAGGCGACTTAATAAGGATCGCTGGCTTCCAGGATCTCCTGGCCCATCAGTGCGCATGAGCCTTTGATCTGCGCATAAATCAACCGCATCCGGTAATCGGCCTTGTAGATGTGGCCCCAGACTTCGAGCACATCAAAACGGCCGTTGCCTTTCAGCGCCTTGACCGGCGGCAACACTGTGACGTTCTGGTCGACCGCGGCAGGCTGGCCCGATTGGACCTCACCGTGAAAGCGCAACAGTTGATCCGCCTTGGCGATTGCATCGGTCGCACAGGCATGAGGTTCCGCCTGCGCCGCCGCGGCGGCCGTAACCACGAATAAAAGCAACGCAATCATCACTTTCATGGATTCGATCCTTGCAAATGCCGCCATATAGGCGGCAATATCTTATCCGCTCACTAAAATCTTATGGGCCTCTGCGGGCGGAGGGCGCGCAGCACCGAAATCGCGGTGCAGAAATCATCATGTTTGAGACAAAATTGAAGCGCGCCGCGAGAAGACGCGACGCGCTTTTGACGACCAGTGGCTCGTTCGCCCGGCGAAGGCCGCCTAGAGCATGATTCGGAAAAATGGATACCGGTCTTCCGAAAAAGACCATGCTCAAACAAAAGTTAGAGCGGGATGTCGATTCAACTAAAACTCACCCCGCTCTAGTCGCGGTCGTGATTCATCATCCGGTCATCGCGGTCACGCAGCGTGCCGCGGTTATCCAAGTCGCGATGGCCGGGCGCATAGCTGGAAGCGCCAGGCGAACCAGGAGCGCTGCCACGCTTCTGCATCTCATGTCCCGGCGACATTTTTGGCGATGAGACGCCGCTTTGCGCAAAGCCATAAGCCGTGGTTCCAATCAGCAAGACCGCGGCTGCGCCCGCCAAACAAAACTTTTTCATCGATGCGCTCCTCATTGCAAAGGTTCCCGGCAACCTCTTGTCAGAGGAGCCTGGCAGGGCAACCCGAGCCTCGAAAGATGTTCCAGTTCCAAGCGTGTCGAAACTCGCACGATGCAGAGCTGGAATGCAGCGCTGTATCAGCCGCCTTGTTGACGCTTGCCTCAAACCATCGGCGACAGCGGCTCGAAATTGCCGACCAGCGCGCGGCCGTAGATTTCCTGCGGAATCTCCCCGGCCAACAACCCATGCCGGCTCGCCATTTCCAGATCGCGCCAGACCCGTTGGATCGGATTGGACTCGGCGAAAGCGGAAGCGCCCTGCACATTGAGCAAGAGCCCGACCGCTTCGCGGCAGCGTGCCATGGCGTAACCGAGATCCATGCGCATCTGCGCGCGCTTGGCGAACGGCAGCCCTTCGCCGGCGCGCGCCGCGTCCGCGATATCATCGGACCAGCGGCGCACATGCAGCACCGCGGTTTCGATCAAAGTCGCCGCCTCGGCCAGCTCGCGCTGCATGCTCGGCGCTTTGCGCAAGTCGTCATAGAAACTGTAGGCGATCGCTTTCGGGCTCTTGTTGATGCGCTCGAGCGTCAACTCGAGCGCCGCCTGCGCCATGCCGAGCACCGGTGCAGCGACGGCGATGATCGCCGTCGGCGCAAACGACTCGCGATAAACGAATTCGTCGCGGTTCGTGCGCGGCGACCGGCCCTGCGCGAGAATTTCCGTCGGCAGCGCGCGATGCGCCGGCACGAAGATGTCCTTTGCGATCACGGTGTGGCTGCCGGTGCCGCGCATGCCGACCACGTGCCAGGATTCCTCGATCGCAAGATCGCGCATCGGCACCAGCAGGATGCTCGGCACCACGGCAGTGCCCTGCGGCAGCGGTGCGGACAGCACGGCCCAATGCGCATGCAGACAGTTCGAGGCGTAAGCCCATTTGCCATCAAGACGATAGCCGCCAGCGGCGGCGCGGGCGCGTGCGGTCATGCCGAGCGCGCCCATGAAACGCACATCCGGATTGTCCGCGAACACTTCATGTTGCGCCTCGTCGGGAAAGAGCGCCGCGATCCACACGGTCGCGATCGAAATAAAAGCGATCCACGAGGTCGAGCCGCAGCCGCGCCCAAGCTCGGTCACCACGTC
>DATMQV010000412.1:0-24111 GCA_035566615.1 Xanthobacteraceae bacterium | reverse complement strand
TCGGTGCTGCGGCGCGCCTGGGACCAACTTGTGCCGGGTGGCCGCTTAGTGATTATGGATGCGAAGGTTCCTCCCGGTCCGAGCGGCAAATTCGTGTTGCCGTTCAGTCTGTGGTTGATGAAGCACACGATGCTCGGCAATCCGCTGAGCCATCCGTGGGAGGAGCTCGCCTCGCTGACCGAGCATTGGGATATGAGTCAGCAGCGCTTCAATTCCTATTACATTTGCCGTGGAATCAAACGCAGCGCTCGGATGAGCCGCGCCGCGGAGATCGACATGAGCGACGCCGCCTATCTGATTGCGGCGGGATAAACATACACGATTGTCTGTGAAGTTTTGTTCGCGAAAACCCGCACGCCAACGGCGCCGTCACCTAATTCGCCGCGAGATAGGCGCGCGCTTTCGCGAGCGCCGGACGATCGCTGCCGGAGTCGGTCATCTCCACGATGCGGCTGAAATAATAGCGCGCTTTGTCGCGTTTGCCGGCCGCTGCCGCGGCTTGCGCGGCGCCGTAGAAGCTGCGGAGGCGTTTTGGGTCATTGACCAGAGTCGCTTCGTAGGCGGCGAGCGCTTCGTCGAAACGGCCGCTGTCGAGCAGCATGTCGCCCAGAAGCTCTCGTGCTGGAAGAATGCGCCCCGGCGAATTTGCGCTCTTCTCGCTCATGTCCTCGATTTCGGCGGCTGACCGCATGAGGCCGAGCGCTTCATCGTGCTCGCCGCCCGCAAAGGCGATCCATGCGGCCGCAGCGCGGCGCTGCGCCTCGACTTCGGCCGCCCAATAATCGTTGTTCGCGGCTTTCAGCGCGTCGACAATGCCCGCAAGCCGCGCGACATCTTTCGCCGCCGCCGTCGAGTTGCCGCTGCGCGCGGCGCCGACAGCGCGCGCAAACAGCGTCATTGCCTCGGTATAGGGAAATTTGCTTGCGGTTGGATCGGCGAGCGCGGCCGCCTCCCGCCATTGATCGCGTTCTACCGCGTAGCGCGCCGGTATTGCAGCACGGGCATAGAACGAGACCACTGCCGGAGTGGACAAGCCGCGCGCATCCCTGACCACGGCGAGGGCATCGGCGTCCCGCGCCAATTGCAGATCGGCATAGACCATGTAGTCCATGGCGTGCAGCGCCTCGCCCTGATTGTTCTCCGCCTTGGCCGCAGCCGCCGAACGCACGTTGGTATCGATCGATTCCTTCCAGAGCCCGACGCGTGTGAAAATATGCGAGGGCATGTGCAACGCATGCGACGCGCCCGGCGCGATATCGGCGTAACAGAAGGCCGCCGGCAGTCCCTTTTGCGCAATCGGCGGAAAATCGTAGGCGTGAATGAGATAGTGAGCGACACCGGGATGATCCGGGTGCTTCGCGAACTGGGCATCGAGGATCGCCGCCGCTTTCAGGGCGCGCGCATAGCTTTTGTCCCTCAACGGCTGGCTTGCCGTGAGATAGAGCGCGCTGAAAATCTGCGTCTCATCGTCGTTGTTGTAGCGGGCGGCCAAGGCCTCGAACGCATCGGCAAGCGAGCGCATGCGGGCTGCCTGCGGCCGCTCGGCGAAGCGTTCGTAAAACGCCGCGATCGCCTCGATATAGTCGCGTTCGCGTTGCGTCTTGGCGCCGATCGCGCGCCCGCGCTCGATGGCAGCAACGGCGCGCTCGGCGTTCTCGGGCGATGGCCCGAGCGCGAACGTATTGCCGATCAGGATCGTCGCGATCCCCCACGTGGCGATGGCGCAGGCCGGGTCGCGGTCGAGCGCTTCGCGGAATGCTTTTTCGCCGGCCGCAAAGGCGAAGGAATGGAGAAGCGCGACACCGCGCTCGAAACTCTCCTGCGCTTCGGGCGAGCAGGAATTTGCAAAGGCGACGGTGCCGAGTTTTTCGTTCGCGGGACCGGCCATAGGTGCCGCGGCGGCGCGGCTTGCGGTCAGCGCGCCGAAAGGGAACAAAAGAACAAGCATAAACGAAAGAAAGCGTGCGCCGCGCATCGTTAGCCTCCGTTCGCCGTTGGTCGATATTAGCAAGTCGCGCGTTTGCCGTCTTCCAGGCGCGGCGGTTCGCCCGCTAGCGCGTCGCTGCCATCGCCGCAACCAAGGCATCGACGGTCTGTTGCGCATCGGCATTGCCGGCGAGAGCCCTCATAAATCTCCCGTCCGGATCGACCAGATAGATAAGCGTCGTGTGATCATAGACGTAACCGCCATCGTCCGTATCACGCCGCTCGTAGAACACCTTGAAACTCTTGGCGGCCACCGCAATCTGCGCTGGCACGCCAGTTAGGCCGATGATGCGCGGATCGAACGATTTGACGTATTCGCTCAAAATCTCAGGCGTGTCGCGCTTCGGATCGACGCTGACAAAGAGGCCTTGCACCATGTCGGCGCGCGGGCCGAGCTTGTCGAGCGCGCCGGCGATCTCCGTCAGTGTCGTCGGGCAAACGTCCGGACAGAATGTGTAGCCGAAATACACGATCAGCCATTTGCCGCGATATGTTCGCTCGGTGACCGCGCTTCCGTCGGCCGCCGTGAGCGCGAAGCTGATTGCCGACCCTTCCGGCGCCGTCGCCGTTTGCGCGCCGGCATGCGTCGCTGTCACCAGCACAGACAGCGCCATCATCGCGGCGATCGGCAATGGCCGGCCGGCAACGATGGCTCGTCGCATCAAGCGGACCATTGCGGCATTCTGCCGAAACCTTCGCCGTCCCGCCACGGCGTTAAGTTCATGGCGAACGTCAAGCCGCCAGCAGCCGTTTCACGTCCGGCCAGCTTCGGGTGCCGAAAGTCTTCAGATCGTTGGTCAGATCAGGCGGACACATGTCGAGCAGCGACGGTTTGAAGCTCGGCCGCGATTTCATCCGTTCGAACCATTCCGTGAGTCGTGGGCGGCTGCCGACCCACATTTCCGACATGCCGAGCATATCGAGCCGGTTGACATAGGGCGCCATGGCGATGTCGGCGAGCGATAGCGTATCGCCGGCGAGCCATGCCTGTTCTGCCAGCGTGTCTTCCATTTTCTGCAGATAACTGTCGTAGAGCCGGAAGGTCCGGTCGACGCGCGGCGCGGCCATGCCCTGGCGCACGATCTCCTTTTTGCGCGCGTGCCAATCCGCAGTCACCGAAATCGGCGGCGTGCTTTCGAGGAATTCATTGAGCTTCTCCGGCGCCAGCCGCCCGATGATGTAGCGATGACAGGAAGCGAACGTGAGCTCGGCGCAAGCCGGATGCAGGTATTCGTCGACCGCTTTGGTCCACAGCCGCATGGCCGCGCGCTGCTCGGGCGCGGCAGGTTTCAGTGACGGCGCGGGAAAAACCTCGTCGAGATATTCGCAAATGACCGTGGACTCGACGATGACCCTGCCGTCATGCACGAGCGTTGGCACCACCGCCTTGGGATTGAGCTTTACATAGCTGGGATCGAATTGATCGCCGCGCAGAATGTCGACGTAAATGCCGTCCCAGGGCACGGATTTCTCTGCCAGCACGAGGCGCACTTTGGCCGCGCAAACCGACGACCCGTGATGATAGAGCGTGATCATGGTGCTTTTCCTCCCCAATCCTTCTTTGCATCTTCCTTCGCATCTTTTGCTGCGTGCGATGGCCCGTACACGACGCGGCGCAGGTGCGGACGGTCGCGGAACAGCTGCTGCTCCCAGGGCGGTTCGCCGTCGTACTGTTCCGCCAGAAATCCAAGCAGCATTCGCACTTTCGCCGGCAGCCGCGGCGAGCGCCGGTGAAAGGCGTTGAGCATGGCCGCGCCGACCCGAAAATCTTCGAATACCGGAAGGAGCGCGCCGCTGCGCAGTTCGTCGACGATCGCGTAGATCGGGAGGATGGCGACGCAGTCGCCGCTCAACGCCGCTTCGCGGATCATCCAGATGCTGTTGGACAACACGATCGGGCGGACCGGTGGAATTCGCACCGGCCCGTCCGGTCCGGTGAAAGTGATGTCGGTCAGCGGCAGAATGTAGTTGTTGTGCGCGCAGCGGTGCGCGACCAGTTCGTCCGGGTGGCTCGGCCGACCGTGGCGCTTGAAGTAGTCCGGCGTCGCAACCAGCAACCGCCGCAACGGCACAATCTGTTGGCGCACGATCCCTTCGCCGCCGACATCGGCCGGCTGAATGCAGACGTCGTAGCCTTCCTGGATCGGATCGTAGACGCGGTCGTTGTGATGCAGCTCGATGAGCAGATCGGGATGTTGCTGCTGGAAGCGGCAAACGTCCCGCGCGAGCTGATGGGCAAGGAAGGAGGCGATGCAGCTGATGCGCAAGGTGCCGGTGAGCCCGACGGTGAGCGAGCGCACGGCCGATTGCGCGCTTCTTCCAGCTCCGCAACGATCCGCACGCAGCGCTCGAAATAGCTCGCGCCCGCGTCCGTCAGCGTCAGCCGGCGCGTCGAGCGGACCAGAAGCTGCGCCTTGAGCCGGTCTTCCAGCTCTTTCACGCGTTTGGTGATGACCGACTTGGATAAACCAAGCCCGCGGGCCGCGGCAACAAAGCTGCCGCCTTCGACCACGCGAACGAACATGCGAATCCCGGCGAGCTCGTCCATGCGATTGTGCGCGATTTGAGAACGATATGTTTCTAAATCGGCCAATTATCAAAAATTTTGACCTGATCTAGTATCAACGAACAAGGTCGAAGGCAAAAGCATATTTCGGGAGGATCGAATGCCTTGGCGCAGCAGTGCGGTTCCGCCGCGCGCTGATGCCGGCGCAGCCGCCTCCGCCAGCATGGAGGGCGGCGCATGATCGTAACTCCGACCAACAAAAGCGTGACCGAGCTTGAGGGCTTGCACCTCTTCCATGCCGACATTTCCAACTGCTCGATGCGCGTGCGCATGGTCCTGGCGGAGAAGGAATTGCCCTGGACCAGTCACCATCTCGATCTGCGCAAGAAGGAAACAGTGACACCGGAATATTTCGGCATTCACCCCAAGGGATTGGTGCCGACGCTGGTGCACAATGGCGTGGTGCATGTCGAATCCAATGAGATCATCGCGTATCTCGACCAGACCTATCCGGATCCGCCGCTGCAGCCGCAATCCGCCAAGGAACGCGAGGTGATGCACGAGTGGCTGCGCACCGCGACCGAAATTCATGTGCCGGCGGTGAAGACGCTCATCTATACGCGCAAGATCGGCAAGGTCTTGCACAAGAACGAAGCGGAAGACGCAAAATACCGCTCACTCCAGCGCGATCCAGAATTGCTCGCGTTTCACAGCCGCGCCTCGACCGGCGTCGGCTTGCCGAAGGAGCAAGTCGACAGGGCGGAGGCCACGCTGCTGCGTCTCTTCGGCGTCGCGGAGGTGGAATTGTCGCAGCATGAGTGGCTGGTCGGCGATCAATTTTCGCTTGCTGATATTTCCTGGGCGCCGCTGCATTTCACGCTCGCGGGCGTCGATTTTCCTTTCCATCGCTATCCGCACGTGACCGCGTGGGCTGATGCGATCCGCGACCGGCCGAGCTTCCAGGAAGGCGTCCTGCGCTGGTGTGCAAAGTTCTAAAACGCGAGAACGCGAAGGGGCGATGATGCCGAGCCTTGCAGGAAAAGTGGCGCTGGTGACCGGCTCCTCGCAGGGGATCGGGGCGGCGCTCGCCGTCGCTTTGGCGGCCGAAGGCGCCAAGGTGGTCGTATCGGACGTTCAAGATTGCGCGGACACCGTGGAGCAGATCGCCGAACAGGGCGGCGAGGCGATCGGCGTGCCCGCCGACGTGACCGACAACAAATCGCTGAAGGAGCTCGTGGCAACGGCCGAAACGGCGCTCGGGCCGGTCGACGTGCTCGTCAACAATGCCGGCATATTCGGCACGCTTCAGCTCAAGCCGCTGATGCAAATCAGCGAAGAGGAATGGGACGCGGTTTTTCGCGTTAACGCGCGCGGCGTGTTTCAAGCCACCAAGGCGGTGATCCCCAGCATGCAGCGGGCCGGCGGCGGCTCGATCATCAACATCTCGTCAGGTACGGTGCTGCGCGGCGCGCCGATGTTCCTGCACTACGTAGGCTCAAAGGGCGCGGTCTTCGCCATGACGCGCGCGATGGCGAACGAGCTCGCCGCCGACGAGATCCGGGTGAACTCGATCATAGCCGGCTTCACGGCCAGCAAGAGTGTGCTCAATCACCCGGTCATGATGGAGAAGATCCGGCCGCACACGCTCAACGCCCGCATGATCAAGCGCGATATGTTGCCCGAAGATCTGTGCGGCGCCGCGGTGTTTCTGGCGTCCGATGCGAGTGCCTTCATCACCGGCCAGGCCATCAACGTCGATGGCGGCGCGATCACCTATTAAGTGCGCCTAAGCCTGCGTGTTCATCACTATGGGTCAAGTCTGCAGCCGCGGAAACAGGCCCAGCGCATTGCCGCGCTGGACGGCGGCGATCTCGTCGCCCGAAAACTCGAGCTTCCGTAGGGCATCGGCCATCTGCAGCGTGGAATTGAACGGTTCGTCGGAACCGTAGAGGATCTGCGAATTGGGAACGAGCTTACGCAATCCCGCGACGCCGGCCGGATTGAGACCGATGCTCGCCAGATCGTAGTACTGGCGCTTGAGTTCGTATTCCGGCCCATTGGGCAGCTTGACCGCCTTCTCGTCGGGCTTCATCTGCGCGGCAGCCACGTAAAGCCGCTGGACGATGGGCACAAGCATTCCGCCGCCGTGGCAGAAGATGAAGCGAATATCGGAGTAGCGAGCGAAGCCGCCGCTAAAAAGCAGGCTCGTAATCGTCCGGGTCGTGTCCATTGGAAATTCAAGGATCGGAGGACTCGTTCCGGGGATCGGGTTGCCGCAGCATGACATCGTGGGATGCACGAACACGACCGCCTTGCGGCGATTGATCTCCTCGAAGACGGGCGCGAATGCCGGCTCGCCCAACAGCTTGCCGGCATAACTCGACAAGACACCGATGCCGTCGAGCTTGAGCACATCGAGCGCGTATTCGATCTCTTTCAAGCTGCCGTCGGCGTCAGGCAATGGGATGGCGGCGAACATCCCGAAGCGGCCGGGAAAGTCCCGCATCATCTGGGCGCCGAATTCGTTGCACACGCGTGCCCGCGAGCGTGCGGCCTCGCCGTCCTCGAACCATACGCCCGGGCTCGTCATCGAGTTGACGGCCGTCGCTACGCCCGCCTGATCCATCTTCTCAACGGCACTGCGGGGCGACCAATTTTGGATTCTGGATGCGGAGGGACCGCCGATGTCCTTTGCGATTCGATCGACATTTTCGCTCAGATAATGCGGCGGATAGATGTGATGATGCACATCGACCGTGCGGGGCGCAGAGTTTGTGACGTCGGCTTTGGCAACCGCCCGCGGGAGCACTGCCGCGGCGCCAACGGCTCCGACTCCGGTAAGAAAAGCGCGTCGCGAGTGGCAGGCGCAGCCCACAGCGTTGCCAAAGCTTTGACCGCGATAGCGAAGGCCCAACCGCAATGTCATGGCGTTCTCCCATCCCCGAACGATCGGCTGTGTGCCGGCTAAGGAAACGCAACTCGGTCGAAGGCCGGCGCCGGCGAAATTTGCGATTACTGTAGCAATCGACGAAGACAATGAGAACGCAGCGGAAGGAATAATAGACGCACCTGCGCGGGAACAGCGGTGCCGTCACGTCGTCGACCGGATCGGATGGTCTTCACGCCAAGCGCCCGAACGTGCGCATAAACCAGCAGCACATATATTGTCCACGCGGCGAAAAAAGCGAAAGATACGCGAGGAAGAGGCCGTCGCCGGTTCGATTGAAGGAGCGATCGCTTGGCATCCTACGAAGCTACGGTCCGTTGGCAGTGTCGACCAGATGAACGCTTCATTGACGGCCGCTACAGCCGCGCGCACGAGTGGCAGTTCGATGGCGGTGCGCATGTGCACGCTTCCGCCTCTCCGCACGTGGTGCGGACGCCGTTCTCCGACCCGTCCGGCGTCGATCCGGAAGAGGCATTCGTGGCGGCGCTTGCGAGCTGCCATATGCTCTTCTTTCTGGCTCTCGCTGCGAAGCAGGGCTTTGCAATCATGACATATGAAGACAACGCCATCGGCGTCATGAGCAAGCCGAGCGAGGGGCGCGAATGGATGACCAACGTGACGCTACACCCGCAAGTGGCATTCACCGGCGACAAGCGGCCGATCGCCGACGAGGTCGACGCGCTTCATCATCAAGCGCACGAGGCCTGTTACATTGCGAACTCGGTCAAGACGGAAGTCGTCATCGAGGGGCAGGCTGAAGGGCTTCGCTGAGCCTGCTTACGATACCGCCGACAGCACTTTCTCGTTGGCGAGCTTGCGCATGGCTTTGAGCGTCGCGCGCACCGCCATCAGATAACCGTCCTCCATCTGCGCGGCAAATTCCTTCTCTTCGGCGCTGCCGGCCGCGACGTTATCGATCGTCAGCGTGAAGGTGAATTTGAGCGCGAGATCGCCGTCCGGATCCTCGATGATCTCATTGAGGATCGTGCCGAGAACGCGGCCGGACGTGCGCTCGAATTTGACCATGCGCTCAGGATCGAATGTCACGACCTCGCGGATGGTGTCGCCCTTGTCGACGATTTCACGGATCAGCCCGCCGGTGCGCCGTTCGATCACTTTGCAACTGGTAATGACCGGTACGAATGGCAGCGGATTCTCCGCCTTCATCACCAGGCCGTGCCAAACGAGACTCCGGTCAAGCCGCGCCTCGCGCGGGTCTTCGTTGACTTTGATGGTTCTCGAAGCTTGCACCATGTCGAAGCTTGCACCATGTGATGGTCCTTTCGTTGCAGGCGACGCCATCGCCGCCTATTCGCGCGTGATCTCGAACGGCCTGAATTCCACGCTCGCGCCCTGGCCAAAAAGCGTTCGCTGGTAACGCGGATCGAGACCCGGGATGCCCGGGCGGTCTGCGGTTCGATGGCGATCGTTGCACAGGTCGCCGTACATGGTGAACAAGCCGCCACCGATCTTCATGCCGTCGATTTTCACAATCGGCTCGCGCTCGCCGGGCGGTGCTCCAACGGCGTCGCGCACGGCCACGGTTTTTCCGTCCACTATCCATTCGACTCGGTCGTGAGCGCGGTCGTAACGGATGGCGTAGCGATGCCATTCGCCTTGCTTGGTCGGCACGTCGGTTGGGATCAGCTCGGTGAAGGCGGGATACGGGTTGTCCTTGTTGGCGCCGAACGGCAGTCTTTCATAGAGCGGCACGATCCGGCTGCCGCTGACGAAAAAGTCGAAGACCATCCAGGTCTTCAGATCGATTCTGTTGAAGGCGCCGCAGCCTAGCCGCACGTCTCCCGGGTCGACGCCATGGGGATTGCGCTCGGTGCCGAAAGTGTTGACTCGCATCGCGGCCGCAACATTGAAAATCCCGCGTTCGCCGGATCCAAATTCCGCGGTCGAGTAGATCAGTGCCTTGACGTTGTCGTGCCCATCGCGCCGGGTGAGCGTGAAGCGCTGCGCCTCGAGCGCCAGCGTCCCATCGGAACCGCCACGGCACGTCACGACAGCGGCCGGATCCCAGAGGCCGGGTATCGGCAGGTGCCGATACCACTTGTCGCCGGGCCACGCCCCGCCCGTGGCAAAATCGTCGTAGATGGTACTGTGCGCGTCGCTTGCCGCGGCGTCCATTGCGTCTTCCCCCTGCAGCGGGGGAGATTGTCATTGCGAGTGTAGCGAAGCAATTCAGCCCGGGAACGGGCCTCACCCCTGCGCGCGCGCGCCGCGCCGGGCGCTCAATTCCACCGCGCGATCCGGGATCATCAGCCGCAAGGTCGCACCGATCGTCCCTTCCACCAGGCGAATTTCGCCGCCATGCGCGCGTACGAGCTCAGCGGCGATGACGAGCCCGAGCCCGGTGCCGCCGGCGCGGGTCGAGCCCTGGAAGGCCTCGAACAGATGCGCCTGCGCCTTCTCCGAAAATCCCGGCCCAGTGTCGGAAACTTCGATGACCACGACTGCGCCCTCGCGCCGGCCGGTGATGCGGATCTGGTCGCGGCCGGGGTCGCCGGAGGCGCGGCTTTCCAGGGCTTGCGCGGCGTTGCGCGCGAGGTTCAGTAGGATGCGGAAGAGCTGGTCGTAGTCGGCTTCGACCACGAGACCACGCTCGACCGCGCTGATCCAGCGGATCGGGCATTCCGGGCTAAGCCCGAGCGTTTCATGCACCTCTTCGACCAGCGGCTCGAGCAGGAGCGGCTTACGATCCGGCGGCGGCTCCTGCAGGCGGCCGTAGGACAAGGTCGATTGGCAATAGGCGATGGCGCGCTCGAGAGCATGCACGAGCTTGGGCGCAAAGCGCTGCACATTCGGATCGGGCAGGGTGACCAGGCGATCCGAGAAAAGCTGCGCCGAGCCGAGCAGGTTGCGCAGATCGTGGTTGATCTTGGATACCGCGAGCCCAAGGGCCGCCAGCCGGCTTTTCTGCTGCAGCGTCGAGGCGAGCTCGGTCTGCATGGCGGCAAGCTCGCGCTCGGCGATGCCTATTTCGTCGACCCGCCCGGACGGCACGATGATGCGGTCGGGATCCTCCGGGTCGGCGCGGAAGGCGGTCATATTGGCGGTCACCCGCCGCATCGGCCGGACGAACAGATAATGCAGCGCGAGGTAGACCAGGACCCCCGTGATGCCGGAAATCAACAAGGAGATCAGCAGCAGGTCGACCGAGTAGCGCAGCATGGCGTTGCGCAGCGGCGGCTCGTCCACAATGATTTCGATATAGTCGCCGCCCATCGGCGCCGGGCCGACGACACGCATCACGTTCTTGTTGCTATTGAGCATGACCTTGAAGGCATCGACGATCGAATCGAATGCGTAGACGTGGCGCATGTCGAAATCGTCGGCGATCGGCGGCGGCGCGTCCCCGACAGCGAGTAGCCGCCGCTGCGTGCCCATTTTCATGGCGACAGCGCGCGCGCCAATGCTGTCGAGAATCTGCTTGGCCAGGCTGTCGGGCACCATCCCGTTGGGCGCGGCATCGAGCACAAGCGCGGCCGTGTAGGCGCTCGCCAGCCGGTCGTTCAGCCACATCAGGCGGTACAGGGCGATCGACGGCACATAGATCAGCACTTCCGCGATCATCACGAACAGGATCGTGAAGACGAGGAGCTTTCCGGATAGCCCAAGACGCGGCGCGCGGACCGGTTCGGCCCGTGCGGCTTGATCATCGCTCATTGGCTAGACCTTGTGCGTCAATGCCCGTGACGCAACTACCCTATGATGCGACGCGCTTCTCCCTGCGTCAAACCTCGGGTGAGATAGGTGTTTGCGGTCCGTTTACCAGCGTGGCGGCAAGCCGGAGGTATCCGCCGGCAGCCCACGAACCTAGCGAATGCGGACCAGGAATCCGGTTCTCCGTCCTGTCATACATATTTTGTAGGCAGAGCACGTTCCTAGGCAGGGCAAGGCGGACGGCGGCGGAAGTTCGCTCCGAATCGGCCGGGAAATCCCCGCCAGAAGGGTCAAATACGAGTGGGGGCGTCGCATTGACGAGCCGGGAGGGGTCTCGTATAAGCCGCGCCAATCGCGCGCCCGCACCGAAATTGTGTCAGACCGATAAGCTGCGAAAAACGCGGGTCTTGCGTGCAGCGGAGAGAGTCCCGTGAAACGAACTTACCAGCCGAGCAAATTGGTGCGCAAGCGCCGGCATGGTTTTCGCGCTCGCATGGCGACCAACGGCGGCCGTAAGGTGGTTGCGGCGCGGCGCACGCGCGGCCGCAAGCGTCTCAGTGCGTGAGCAGGATCCCCGTTCTGCCGTCGTCGAGCGGCTGAAACGCCGCAGCGATTTTCGAGCCGCGGCCGATGGCGTGCGCGCCTCCGGCCGCGCTTTCGTGCTTCAGACGCGGCAACGCGGGGGAGATGACGCTATTCGAGTTGGCTTCACCGTATCGCGGCAGGTCGGCAACGCCGTGGAGCGAAACCGCGTCCGCCGGCGCTTGCGCGAGATCGTCCGGCTCTCGGCCGCTGCCGGCACTGAGCTATTGCGTCCGGGCCACGATTACGTGCTGATCGGCCGCCGTGCGGCATTGGCGGTTCCGTTCGGCGAGATGATGCAGGATCTCGACAAGGCCCTTGTTCGCGTTCATGCCGGCGGCGGCAAAGGGGCCAATAAGGGAACTGGTGGTGTCTGCCGGGACCCCTTACATGAGGCAGGTTCGCCGCCGAAGCGCCGCCAAAGCCGAAAATCGCAAACTCGCCCGAACGTCCGCAAGAGCGCCGAATGATCGAGCACAAGAACACCATCCTTGCCATCGTGCTGTCGCTCATCGTGGTGGTCGGCTGGAACTTTTTCATTGCCAAGCCGCAGATCGAGCGGCAGCAGCGCGAAGCGCAACTCAAGCAGCAGGAGCAAACGCAGCTTCAGCAGCCGCAGGCGCAGCCGGGCGGCGCTCCGGCCACCCCGCAAACGGGCGCGCCATCCGTGCCGGGCGCTCCGGGCGCCGTCGCTCAACCGGCCACGCCAAGCCGGGATTCGGTCGTGGCGGCGGCCCCGCGCATTCCAATCCAGACCCCGACGCTCAGCGGCAGCATCAACCTTAAGGGCGCGCGCATCGACAATCTCTTACTTGAGCAATACCGCGAGACCGTCGATCCTAATTCGCCTGCGATCGTGCTGTTCTCGCCGTCGGGAGCGCCGCAGGCTTATTACGCCGAGTTTGGCTTCGTGCCGGCAGCCGGCGTGACCGAAAAAATGCCGGGACCTGATACGGTCTGGACGCAGGAAGGCAGTGGCGCGCTGACGGCCGGTCATCCGGTCACCCTCGTTTATGACAACGGCGGCGGCTTGATCTTCCGCCGCACCATCGCGGTCGACGACCGTTATCTGTTCACCCTGAAAGACGAGGTGCAGAACAAGGGCAGCGCCGCCGTCGCGCTATTCCCCTATGCGCTGATTTCGCGCCACGGCACGCCGCAAGTGCAGGGCTACTACATCCTGCACGAGGGCTTCATCGGTGTGATGGGCGATCAAGGCGAGCAGGCGCAAACCTACAAGAACATGCACGACAAGAAGGAGCTGCAGTGGGACGTCGTCAACGCCTGGCTCGGCTTTACCGACAAATACTGGGCGGCGGCCTTGTTGCCCGACATCGATGCCAGGGTGCATGCGCGCTACTCTGCCGGCGAAGTAGGCGGCCAGAATACCTACCAGACCGACTATCTCCTCGATCAGAAGACCATTGCGCCCGGCGCGGCCGTTTCGGTCAATGCGCGGTTGTTCGCCGGCGCCAAGGAAGTGTCGGTGGTCGGCATCAATTTTCCGCTCGCCAATGCCGGCGGCTATAACCAGGCGCTCAATCTCAACCACTTCGATCTCTTGATCGATTGGGGCTGGTTTTATTTCCTCACCAAGCCGATGTTTCTGGCGCTTGACTTCTTTTTCCATCTGGTCGGCAATTTCGGCATCGCCATCCTGATCGTCACGGTGCTGGTCAAGATCCTGTTCTTCCCGCTCGCCAACAAATCCTACGCCTCGATGGCGAAGATGAAGGCGGTGCAGCCGGAAATGACCATGATCCGCGAGCGCTATGCCGACGACAAGATGAAGCAGCAGCAAGCGATGATGGAGCTGTACAAGAAGGAGAAGATCAATCCGATCGCCGGCTGCCTGCCGATCGCGATTCAGATTCCGGTGTTCTTCTCGCTCTACAAGGTGCTGTTCATCACCATCGAGATGCGGCACGCGCCGTTCTACGGCTGGATCAAGGACCTGTCGGCGCAGGACCCGACCAACATTTTCACGCTTTTCGGGCTGATCCCGTTCGATCCGACCGTGCTGCCGCTCGTCGGCAGCTACCTGCATCTCGGCATTTGGCCGCTGATCATGGGCGTCACCATGTGGGTGCAGATGAAGCTCAACCCGCCGCCGCCCGATCCGACCCAGCAGATGGTGTTCAATTGGATGCCGCTGATCTTCACCTTCATGCTGGGAAGCTTCCCGGCCGGATTGGTGATCTACTGGGCCTGGAACAATACGCTTTCGGTGCTGCAGCAGAGCGTTATCATGCACAAGAACGGCGCCAAGATCGAACTGTTTGACAACCTCAAGCGGACCTTCATCAAGCCGAAGCCGAAGCAGCCGGCGGAGTAGGGCTGTCAGCGCTCAGCGCCACATTTGCTTGGCTGCCTCCGCTTATTGGCTCACGCGCACCAACGCCTTGCCGAAATTCTTGCCTTGCAAGAGGCCCATGAAAGCCGCCGGCGCATTCTCAAAGCCCTCGGTTATGTCCTCGCGGTGGCGAATGCGGCCGTCTTTCAGCCCGGCGGAGACGAGCTTGAGAAAATCGCCGTAGTGCTCGGGGACGAATTCGGTATTGATGAAGCCGCGCAGCGTCAGGCTCTTGGTCAGAATCGCCCGCATGGTCGCCGGCAGGAGATTAGGTCCGGTGTCCTGCCCGGTCGCGCTGTACTGAGAGATGAGCCCGCACACCGGCACGCGTGCATAGGCGTTGAGCAGCGGCAACACCGCTTGCCAGATCGCGCCACCGACATTTTCGAAATAGACATCGATGCCTTTCGGACAGGCGGCTGCGAGCTGCGCTGGAAGATCGGCTGCGCGGTGATCGATACAGGCATCGAAGCCCAGTTCGTCCAGAACGTAGCGGCATTTGTCGGCGCCGCCGGCAATGCCGACCGCCCTTGCGCCGGCCATTTTGGCAAGCTGTCCGACCAGCGAGCCGACCGGCCCGCTTGCCGCGGCAACGACGACAGTCTCGCCAGCTTTGGGCTTGCCTAGAATATAAAGCCCGGAATAGGCCGCAAAGCCCGGCATGCCGAGCACACCTAAGCCGGTCGTGATCGGCGCAAGCTTCGGGTCGAGTTTGCGTGGCGCAGGGCCCTCCCACGTGGCATGGGTGCGCCAGCCGGTATGGGCCAAGACGATATCGCCGCGCGCATAGCCTTGGCGGTCGGAGGCGATGACCTCGCACACGCTCTCGCCAGTCATCACTTCGCCGATGCCGACAGGCTTGGCATAGGATTTCCGGTCGTCCATCCGGCCGCGCATGTAAGGGTCGAGTGATAGATACAGCACCTTAAGCAACAGCCCGCCCGGCGGCAGCGCCGGCATCGGAACCTGTTCCAAGCGGAAGTCCTCCGGCTTGGGCGGACCGCTCGGCCGCGACGCCAAGACGATCTGTCGGACGGTTGGCTGGCTCATGACTTCTCTCCCATGCATTATGATTCTCCCATGCAGTATGATCCCGAAAAGTGGACACCAGGTTTTCGGGAAAGATCATGCTCAAACGGAAATATAGTCCACCATACCGCAGGGCGGGGCGGATGAAATGTGTGAAACTGCGGTTGTTACGCCGCGCGCACGCGGGTGAAGAAAGTCGCCACTTTCGCTTCGAGGTCGTTGGCGCGTGCCGACAATCGATCGGTCCAGCTGGTGATTTCGCCGACGGCGGCGCCGGCGCGGCTCACAGCCTCGTCCACCGAGTTGATCTCGACCGACGCGCGCGCCGTGTGGCCGGCTGCATTGTGAACGCTTTCGGCGATGCTGCGCGTGGTCATGCTCTGCTGTTGTACGGCCGAAGCGATGCTGGTCGAGACCGTGGTCAATTTGCCGATAGTGCGCGCGATCGCGGAAATTTCTTCCACCGACCGTTTGGTCGCTCCCTGGATGGCGGTAACCTGCTGGGAGATGTCGCCAGTGGCGCGCGAGGTCTGGTTGGCGAGCGTCTTAACCTCGGCGGCGACCACCGCAAATCCCTTCCCGGCCTCTCCGGCCCGCGCCGCCTCGATCGTGGCGTTGAGCGCCAGGAGGTTGGTCTGCGCAGCAATCGCCGAGATGGTTCCCACCACCGAGCCGATGCGCTCGGCCGCGTCGTTCAGCGTACCGATGACGGTCTGGGTGCGTTCGGTATCGGCAACCGCGGACTGTGCCATCCCGAGCCCGTTGGTGGCCTGCTGGCCGATCTCCTGGATGGAACCGGACAGTTCCTCTGTCGCGGTGACGGTTGCTTCCATGCGGCGGGCGGTTTCGGCCGAGGCCGAGGAGGCGGAAGTCATTCGATTGAGCGTGTCCTCGGCGATCTGCCGCAGCATCGAGCCGGTGAGCGTCAGCGAAGCCGAGGCCTCCTTGATCGCCTCGATAACCTCGCCGATGGCGCCGTCGAATTCCGCAATCGCCGCGTCGATGGCGTCGCGCCGGGTGTGCGCGGCCCGTTCCGCGGCTTGCCGATGCAGGGTCATCGCGTTCGCCACGTCGAAGGAGATGACCTGCGACACGACTTTGGCCCGCTCAGCGAGTTTGGCGGGGGAGAAACGGTGTGCGCGTGCCAGCGCATCGAGCGCCCCGCGCAGGACGGTGTTCCCGGCCGAACTGCGAATCCGCGCGTCGAGGCCGATCTCAGCCTCCCGCTCGACGGTGCGCCGGCACGATTCGGCGTAGCGTCGATCGAGATCGCCGCCCAGCAACGCTTGGAAGTGCGCGAGCTCGAGCTTGGTGATCGATTCACGATGCGGCGCCACGCGCTCCCCGATCGGCAGCTCCAAAACGCCGTCGATGACCTCTTTGATCGACCGGTCGATGGTCGGCGCAATGATCGGCCACATGGCGGCAAGGATCGAACAGACGCGATTGTCGATCTTGTAGAAGGTGCGTCGGGTTTCGAATTCGGGAACTGAATCAGCCGGCGGCATCGGGGGAATCGCGCTCAGGGCCATCGTTGAATGTTGGCTGAGAATGGTTGCTTGAATGTGAACCCGCCTGCACCCGACGTGAAAACGGGAGGCCGAAGCCTCCCGTCTTGCACTGCGGTAGTCGAAGCCTTGGGCTTCGGTATTAGCTCTTGCCGCCGACGACTTCGACGGAGACGTGAGCAAGGCCGTCCATGCCGAGCGCGCGCGCGCCCGCGGGCGTGAGATCGATGATGCGCCCGCGGACAAACGGCCCACGATCATTGATACGCACCACGACCGAACGGCCGGTCTGATGATTGGTGACCCGCACTTGGGTCCCGAACGGCAAGCTCTTATGCGCAGCCGTCAAACCCGACGCGTTTGCATATTCCCCATTGGCAGTGCGTTCGCCAGAATAAACTGAAGCAATACCATCTTGAGCCGATGCGATCATCGGCAGAGCAACAGTCGAGGCAAGAAAAGCAGAGGCGAATACAAGTTTAGTCAGGCTCTTCACAGCCATGATCTTCCTTTTCAGTTGTTGATGGTAGTGGTTAAACGGTTCGTTCAAATGCGAACCGTGCGCCCTGTTGACCGGATAATGTGGAGATTATGCGGCACGAAGGCCACGAATTGTTCCAGCAAGACTTGGTGATCGGGAACTTTGCTGGGAAATACTATGTCAGAATTCGTGAGGGGCTGGATTTTCGCTGGGAAATCTTTGGTTTAACGACCGATTAAGGCACATAGCCTTCGGGTCGACGGCCATTAAGCTTTCGAGCAAATCGGCGTTTACCAGGATCGATTTGCCGTCAAAGGGTTAATGGAGGCGGCCATAGCGGCCGCCTCCACCCCTCACTCTTGCGAATCTTGGGAACTTATTCGGCTGCGACCTTGGTCGGCAGCACGTGATTCTTGAACTGATCGCGCAGCACGGTCTTTTGGATCTTGCCGGTCGCCGTGTGCGGTATGGCGCTGACGAACGCGACATCGTCGGGCAGCCACCAGCTCGCGATCTTGCCTTTGAGGAACGCGAGAATTTCGTCCTTGGTGGCGGATTGGCCCTCCTTAAGGACGACGACCAGGAGGGGGCGCTCGTCCCATTTGGGATGATGCACGCCGATCACGGCCGCTTCCGCCACCTTGGGATGGCCGACCGCGAGGTTCTCCAGATCGATCGAGGAGATCCATTCGCCGCCGGACTTGATCACGTCCTTGGATCGGTCTGTGATCTGCATGTAGCCGTAGCGGTCCATGGTGCCGACGTCGCCGGTATCGAAGAAGCCCTGGTCGTCGATCGCGTCGTGGTCTTCCTTGAAATAGGCCCGCGCGACCGCAAAACCGCGCACCTTGATGCGGCCGAAGGTCTGGCCGTCCCACGGCAACGACTTGTTGGCATCGTCGGTGATCTTCATCTCGACGCCAAAGGGCGTGTAACCCTGCTTCTGCTTTATATCCAACAGCGCCTCGCCGGTGAGATCGGCCAATTGCGGCTTCATCGAGCCGACCGTGCCGAGCGGGCTCATCTCGGTCATGCCCCAGGCGTGGAACACCTGCACGCCGTAGTCTTCTTCGAAGGTCTTGATCATGGCGCGCGGGCAAGCCGAGCCGCCGATCACGACCCGTTCCAGATACGGAAGCTTGCCGCCGGTCTTTTCCAGATGCTGCAACAGCAACAGCCAGACCGTCGGCACGGCGCCGGTGCAGGTGACCTTGAATTCGTTGAGCAGTTCGTAGACCGAGGCACCGTCGAGTTTCGCGCCCGGCATGACCAGCGCTGCGCCCGCCATCGGCGAAGAGAAAGCGAGCCCCCAAGAGTTGGCATGGAACATCGGCACGATCGGCAAGACGGTATCGCGCGACGAAAGGCCGATCGCATCCGGCTGCAGTGAGAGCATCGTATGCAGCACGTTCGAGCGGTGCGAATAGACCACGCCCTTGGGATGGCCCGTTGTGCCGGAGGTGTAGCACATGCCGGCGGCGGTATTTTCCTCGAAGGTCTTCCAGGCGAAATCGCCGTCCGCTTCGGCGAGCCATGTCTCATAGGCGACGGCATTGCGCAGCGACGTTGCCGGCATGTGCGCGGCGTCGGTGAATATGATGTAACGCTCGATGCTCGGCAGCTTGTCGGCGAGCTTCTCCAGGAGCGGTACGAAGGTGAGATCGGTCATCATCACGCGATCCCCGGCGTGATTGATGATCCAGGCGATTTGCTCGGGAAACAGGCGCGGGTTGATGGTGTGATAGACGGCGCCGATGCCGACAATGCCGTACCAGCTTTCCAGATGCCGCCAGGTGTTCCAAGCAAGCGTCGCCACGCGATCGCCAAGTTTGACGCCGTCGCGGTCGAGCCGCTGGGCGACGCGCAGCGCGCGCGCGCGGATCTCTGCGTAGTTGGTGTGATGGATCGGCCCCTCGATCGAGCGTGTGATGACGGTCCGGTCGGCGTGGTTGGTCGCGGCATGATCGATGATGCGGTGGCACAGGAGCGGCCAGTCCTGCATGAGCCCGAGCATGGAATTCCTCCTGGAAGTCGGATCTGTTGTTTTTGCTTCGTTACGCCGCAACTCGCGGCGACTGCTGCGTTTCCAATCTAGCCCGGCCCCATGCCGATGAAAATGCCGTAGTGCCGCGGCCGCTGCGTGCAGGGCGCTCTTGTGCCAAAGTGCGCCGACAGCTTAAAACCTGTTGGTCGTCTTGGTTGCGGGGCGCCGTCTTTGGCATTGCGCCGGGAGTGTCGCGTGAAGGCTTTTGTCCTTGTTGCGCTGCTCCTCGCCGGCAGCTGGCCGGCGTTCGCGGAAGACGCGATCCCGCAGGCCAAAGCCGTCAAGGCGGGCCAGGCCACGCCCGTGCAGATCGCTCCGCAGCGGGCAGGGCCGCAGGTCTCGCGCACCGCAACGCCGGCGTCGCTTCCGACGACCGTTCCCGAGCAGTTTTCGCCGCCGCAGGAAGCCTACGCGTCGTTCCCGGAGGCGGCGACCGCTGCGCCCGCGAAACCATCGGCTTGTCAGCTCCGGCTCGCCAAAGTCGCGACTTTCAAGCCGCTGCCGGTCCTGATTGGAGCCGGCGAATGCGGGGCCCTGGACGCCGTGATCCTCGACGGCGTCATCCTGCCGGACCGCGCGAAAGTCGTTGTCTCGCCGCCGGCAACGTTGCGCTGCACGATGGCCGAAGAGGTTGCCGCATGGCTGCGCGAGGACATCGGGCCGGCAGTGCTCAAGCTCGGCGCGCCGCTGCGCGGTCTCGACAACTTCGACTCCTACGAATGCCGCGGGCGCAATCGCGTGCGTGGCGCGACCCTGAGCGAACACGGCCGCGCCAATGCGCTCGATGTGCGGGCATTCAAGCTCGCCAACGGCGAGATGATCGGACTGACCGACGTGAATGTCGCCAAGGCGTGGCGGGACGGTATCCGCGCCGGCGCTTGCGCACGCTTCTCTACCGTGCTCGGCCCCGGCTCCGACGGGCATCACGAGGAGCACGTCCACGTCGATCTCGCCGAGCGGCGCGGCGGCTACAAGATGTGCGAATGGGACGTGCGCGAGCTGGTTACGATTGCGCAGAAAAAGGAGACGCCGGCAGAAGTGGCGCCCTCGTCGCCGGCGTCGGCTCCATTGTCCGAGCCGGTGCCGCTGCCGCGTCCGCGCCCGCTCGCGGCCAACGTCGCGCGCGACGTACAACTGCGCGCGAGCAGGACTCGCGCGCAGTAATGCGGCCGGGCGACGGCCGCGTCTTACATTTTTTGTTTAGGTTACGACCGCTTCGGATAGCTTCGGATAACGACGCCGGCTACTTGCCGATCATCACGTCGGAAGCCTTGATCACCGCCCAGGCGTCGTCGCCTTTTTGCAGGCCCAGATCGGCCACGGCTTCGTTAGTGATCGACGCCGTGACGATCACGCCATGGCCGAGGTCAACACGAACATGCGAGGTAGTAGCCCCCTTGGTGATGTCCACAATTTTTCCCTTGAGCTGATTGCGTGCACTGAGCTTCATTCGCGGCTCCATCAAAATAGCGGTGATAAAAGGCACTGCCGCGCCTCATATAGGGCGGGGTTGGCGCGCGAACAGGCCCTCAGTTAGAGCGGGTGACCGGCCAAGGATCGGCGAATCACGGCCGGTGATTGATCGCGGTGACCCGCCACCCGGAGCGATCCGGCCCCTGATAGTGATCGAGACGCGTCAGCGAGCAATTATCGATCATGAAGGCAAAACCGCCGCGCGGCGGCAGACCAAGCGCGATCGCGATGGCGGCGCGGATCGTGCCGCCGTGCGCCACGGCGACGATGTCGCTGCCCTGATGCTTCTTGGTCGCGCGTTCGATCGCGGCGCCGACCCGTTGCACGAGATCGACAAAGCTTTCGCCGTTGGGCGCGCGTTCGTCCGCGGTAGCATACCAGAACGAGTCGGGTTCCTGGCTGCGATTCATCAGGAAGGTGTGGCGATCGAGCCCCTGCCAATCGCCGAGATGCTGTTCGGCAAGATCCTTGTCCTGGTGCAAAGCCGGCGCCGCTTCAAAATTTCCGGCGGCGAAAATGGCCTGCGCTGTTTGCTCCGTGCGTGCCAAGTGGCTGGTGAGCCAGACCGCTTTGCGCGGCAGAAGCGTCGCCAGGCGGGCGAAGACGCGCTCATCGCTGCAGTCGCAAGGCAGGTCGCTTTGGCCGTAGATCCGGCCTTCATCGACGACGACCGGCGCGTGCCGGATCCACCACCAGCGTGTGCGCACGAAGCCATCTTTCGCAGCTTTGGTATTAACGATGTGATCGAGTGTTGAGATATCCGACAAAACTCTGCTCCCGTGCCGCTGCGGAGTGATTAGAGCATGATCCGGAAAAGTGGAAGCCGTTTTCCGAAAGCGTCATGCTCAAACAAATGCTGGAGCGGGCTGACGTTCGAAGAAAGGCCATCCCGCTCCAAGCCTTGCTGATTTATCGTTTAAGCTCTGCGTTAACACTTTGGCCGTGCGGCGCGACGCCGCGCATTGCAAAGACGGCGACGTCACAATAGGGCTGCAAATTGCCGCCAAACCAGCGTGGTAAACGCGCCGGAATAGCTTTCCCATAGGGACTTTCATGTCACCGCTCAGCAATCTCGCCGTCCGTGACGTCGAGACATTAGTACACCCCTATATCAATCTCGCGAGCTTCCGCGAGACCGGGCCGCTCGTCATCGAGCGCGCGCAAGGCGTCCATGTCTACGATTCCAACGGCAAGGCCTATATCGAGGGCATGGCCGGTCTTTGGTGCACGGCGCTTGGCTACGGCAACGAGGAACTGGTCGAGACTGCAGCCGAGCAGATGCGAAAGCTCTCCTTTGCGCATTTGTTCACTGGCAAGAGCCATGATCCGGCGATCGAGCTTGCCGAGAAGCTCAAAGAGATCGCGCCGGTCCCGATCTCGAAAGTGTTCTTCTGCAATTCCGGATCGGAGGCGAACGATACCCAGATCAAGCTCGTCTGGTATCTCAACAATGCGCGCGGCAAGCCGCAGAAGAAAAAGATCATCAGCCGCGTCAAGGCCTATCACGGTGTCACTGTGGCAGCCGCGTCGCTCACCGGGCTGCCGGGCAATCATCGCGATTTCGACCTGCCGCTTTCGGGCTTTCTGCACACCAGCTGTCCGCATCACTACCGTTTCGCGCAGGACGGCGAGAGCGAGGAGGAATTCGCCTCGCGGCTCGCCGACGAGCTTGAAGCGCTGATCGTGAAGGAAGGACCGGAAACGGTTGCGGCCTTTATCGCCGAGCCGGTCATGGGCGCGGGCGGCGTGATCGTGCCGCCCAAGACTTATTTTCAGAAGATCATGGCGGTGTGCGCGCGGCACGATCTGTTCGTCATCAGCGACGAAGTGATCTGTGGATTCGGCCGGCTCGGCACCATGTTCGGCTGCGAGAAACTCGGCTTCAAGCCGCAGGGCATCTCCGTCGCCAAGGCGCTGTCGTCGGCTTATCTGCCGATTGCGGCGGTGATGATCCCCGAGCTCATGTATGAGGCGCTGCTCGTCGAGAGCAAGAAGCTCGGCGCATTCGGTCATGGCTTTACGTATGGCGGCCATCCGGTTTCCGCCGCCGTCGCGGTGAAGGCGATCCAGATTTATCAGCGCGATCGCATCATCGAAAAGGCGGCGCGGCGCGCGCCTTTATTCCAGGCGCGGCTCAAAGCGCTTGGCGAGCATCCGCTGATCGGCGAAGCGCGCGGGCTCGGGCTCATCGGCGGCCTGGAACTGGTCGCCGACAAGAGGACCAAGCGTTCGTTCGATGCGCAGCACGGTGTCGGCGCGGCCGCCGTCCGCTTCGGCGAGGACGAAGGCTTGATCGTGCGCTCGGTGATGGGCGATGTGGTGACGCTGTCGCCTCCGCTTGTCATCAGCGCGCCCGAGATCGAAGAGCTGTTCGATCGCTTGGCGCGCGCGCTTGACAAGACGCTCGATTGGGTGACGCGCGAGCGGCTTGCAGCCGCGTGAGGCCGCGACCCACAGACGGCAAATCGTCACAGCGATTATGCGCTGTAACGAACCCTCCATTCATGACTTGCACGCAGAATTCAAAGCAATGAGCCTGGCTTTCGTGGGAAAAAAGGAGGAGGTGGCCGCAGCGCCGGCCGGCAAGGTGCGTGTCACGCGCCGCAGCCTGCTAGCCGGCGCAGCGGGACTGATCGGGCTCTCGGCTGCGGGAACCGTCGGCTATGCCGCAGCGATCGAACCGCAGCAGCTGGTGGTCACGCCTGACACGCTCAAGCCGCGCGGCTGGCCCGCCGGCCGCAAGCTCACCATAACCGTCATTGCCGATTTGCATGCCGGCGGTCCGGATATGCCGCTACCGAATGTGCAGCGGATCGTCGATACGGCAAACGCGCTGAAATCCGACGTCATTGTCATGCTGGGCGACTATATCGCGCGCTATCGGTTTGCGGTCGAGCACATTCCCGGACCGGTCTGGGCGGCCGAGCTGGGGCGCCTGCAAGCGCCGCTAGGGGTTTGGGCGATTCTCGGCAATCACGACTGGTGGTACGATCTCGCCAATGTGCGCGGCGCGCTCGCCGGTGTGCAAATTCCGCTCTTGGAGAATCGGGCGGTCCTGCTCGGTCCCGAGGGCGAGCGGGTTTGGATCGCGGGCATCGGCGATCAGATCGCCCATCGCCTCGGTCCTCACCGCTTCCGTGGAGTCGACGACCTGCCAGGCACGCTGGCGCAGGTCACTACCGACGACCCGGTCATCTTGCTGGCGCACGAGCCGGACATTTTTCCGCGCGTGCCGCCGCGTGTTGCGTTGACCTTTGCGGGCCACACCCATGGCGGGCAGATCCGCGTACCCCTGATCTGGCCTGCTTTCGTGCCGTCAAAGTACGGTCGGCGCTATGCCTATGGTCACGTCGTCGAACATGACCGGCACCTGATCGTGTCGGGGGGCCTTGGTACCAGCGTCATTCCGGCGCGTTTCGGCGTGCCGCCGGAAATCGTTCACGTCACGCTTGGCGCATGATCCGGAAAAAGTGGAAACCGATTTTGCGAAAAGATCGTGCTCCACCAAAAAAGTTAGAGCGCCAATCGAT
>DATMQV010000411.1:0-2765 GCA_035566615.1 Xanthobacteraceae bacterium | reverse complement strand
CTGCATCTGGCGCTGCCGCCAACCTCGCCTTTTCACGTCCCGACTTATCTGATCTCGCTGTTCGGCAAATATGCCTGTTACGCTCTGTTGGCGCTTTCAATCGACCTGATCTGGGGCTTTTGCGGCATTCTCTCGCTCGGGCACGGCGCCTTCTTCGCGCTCGGCGGCTATGCCATGGGCATGTATCTGATGCGGCAGATCGGCACCCGCGGCGTCTATGCCGATCCGATCCTGCCGGACTTCATGGTGTTCCTGAACTGGAAGGAGCTGCCGGTCTATTGGTACGGCTTCCAGTATTTTCCCTACGCGGTGCTGATGGTGGTGCTGGTACCGGGCGCGCTCGCTTTCGTCTTCGGCTGGTTCGCATTTCGCAGCCGCGTCACGGGCGTTTATTTGTCGATCATCACCCAGGCGCTGACCTTTGCGCTCATGCTCGGCTTCTTCCGCAACAATTTCGGCTTCGGCGGCAACAACGGGCTGACTGATTTCAAGGACATTCTCGGCTTCAACGTGCAGGCGGAGTCGACGCGCACGGCGTTGTTCTCGATCACCTGCGCAGCGCTGATGCTGGCCTTTCTGTTGTGCCGCGCCCTGATTACCTCGAAATTCGGCAAGGTGCTCATCGCCATCCGCGATGCGGAAGCGCGCGCGAGGTTCCTCGGCTACCGCGTGGAGTCCTACAAGCTCTTCGTCTTTACGCTCTCGGCCTGCATGGCCGGTGTCGCCGGCGCGCTGTACGTGCCGCAGGTCGGCATCATCAATCCGAGCGAGTTCGCGCCCGGCAATTCCATCGAGGCCGTGATCTGGGTCGCGGTCGGCGGCCGCGGTACACTCACCGGCGCCGTGATCGGCGCGGTTCTGGTGAACTACGCCAAGACGTTTTTCACCTCCGGATTCCTCGCCCCCTACTGGCTGTTCATGCTCGGCGCGCTGTTCGTTCTTGTCACGCTATTGTTGCCGCGTGGCATCGTCGGGACGATGCGGCATTGGAATGCGCTGCGCCGCGACCGCGCTTCGGCCGCCGCCGAGGACGGCGTGAGGGAGCCGCTGCCAGCGGAATAATTCATGGAAGCGCTCACCAGTTCGCTCCTTTATCTGAACGGCGTCACCGTCTCCTTCGACGGCTTCAAGGCGCTCAACAATCTCTCGTTTGCGATCGAGGCGGGCGAGATGCGCGCCATTATCGGGCCAAACGGCGCCGGCAAGACCACGATGATGGACGTGGTCACCGGTAAGACCCGGCCGGACCTCGGCGATGTCATGTTCGACGGTTCCTACGATCTCACACGCCTCGACGAAGCCGAGATCGCCGAGCTCGGCATCGGGCGGAAATTCCAGAAGCCGACCGTTTTCGAAAGCCAAACCGTCAACGACAATCTCGAACTAGCGCTCAAGTCCGATCGCCGGGCGCGGGCCGCTTTATTTTGGCGCGAAAGCCCCGACGAACGCCGGCGCATCGATCAACTCCTCGAAATTATTCGTCTGACCCCCGTGCGCCATCGGCTCGCCGGCAGCCTCTCGCACGGCCAGCGGCAGTGGCTCGAAATCGGCATGCTGCTCGCTCAGGAGCCGAAGCTTCTTCTGGTCGACGAACCGGTCGCCGGCATGACCGACGTGGAAACGCAGCAAACCGCGGAACTGCTCAAGGAGATCAACCGCGACCGCACGGTGGTGGTGGTCGAACACGACATGGCCTTTGTGCGCGAGCTCGGCGTCAAGGTCACCTGTCTGCACGAAGGCTCCGTACTCGCCGAAGGCACGATCGATCAGGTCTCGGCGAACGAGCGGGTGGTCGAAGTGTATTTGGGGCGGTAGCGATCATGCTCGAGGTCAACGCCATCGATCTGCACTACGGCGCCGCGCAGGCTCTGCGCGCCGTCTCGCTCAAGGCCGAGCCGGGCAAGGTCACCTGCGTGCTCGGCCGCAATGGCGTCGGCAAGACGAGCCTGCTCGACGCGCTCGCCGGTCAGCATTCGGTCACACGCGGCACCATCACCTGGGAAGGCCACGACATTACCGCGCTGCGGCCCCCCGAGCGCGCCCGGCGCGGCATTTCCTACGTGCCGCAGGGCCGCGAAATCTTCCCGCTGCTGACGGTCGAGGAAAATCTGCGCACCGGCTTTGCGCCGCTCAAGCGCGAGGAACGCACCGTCCCGGACGACGTGTTCACGCTGTTTCCGGTGCTCAAGGACATGCTGCGCCGGCGCGGCGGCGACCTGTCCGGCGGTCAGCAGCAGCAGCTTGCGATCGGCCGGGCACTCGTCATGCGGCCGCGGCTCTTGCTGCTCGACGAACCGACCGAAGGCATTCAGCCCTCCATCATCAAGGACATCGGCCGCGCCATTTCCTATCTGCGCTCGCTCGGCAAGATCGCCATCGTGCTGGTCGAACAATATCTCGACTTTGCGCAGGAACTCGGCGACTATTTCGCGGTCATGGAACGCGGCGCCGTCGTCTATGCGTCCGCTCGCGCGGAGCTCGACGAAGGCGCGCTGAAGCGCGCCATGGCGATTTGACCGGATTTTTGGCGTAGCTTTGATTTTGCCGTGGGGTTGAGACTTGCTTGCGGGCACGCCGGCACAAAGTGAAATTTTCGCCGGCAATCGGGCCATCGGCCGTGTCGCGCTTTCCGTAGCGGCTGACGCCGACCGCAGCCGCCGTCAACGCGTGCACGAGGAAGGCGCACTGCGGGTGCGCTTTCCGAATGTCTCCAACAGAGACGCTCTCGAAGCCGTCATCGTCAACACCGCCGGCGGCATGGCGGG
>DATMQV010000410.1:0-16727 GCA_035566615.1 Xanthobacteraceae bacterium | reverse complement strand
CGACCGACACGAGGCTCGCTGTCTTCTAAGGCACAGAAGGCCGCGCTGTGACTCAGCGGCGACTGCTGGTAGGTTTTGCAGGTCCCTTTAGAACGAACCGCGCGCTTCTCTGCGTCACTGGATGCGGTCGTGGATCACGATAGAACCATACCTGATCCACCCCCACTGAAGTGGTCCGACTTGAGGTATGTCTCTGACATCAAGGAGGACAGCAATGCCAAGGAAGCGATACAAGCCTGAGGAGATCGTCGCGAAAGTTGCGACAGCTGGATGTTCTGGTCTCGCAGGGTCAGGTTATGGCGGATGCAATCCGTCAGATTGGTGTGAGCGAGGTGACCTACTATCGCTAGCGCCAAGAATCTGGCGGGCTGAAGATCGAGCAGGTAAAGCGGCTGAAGGAGCTTGAGACTCGAGAACAACCGGCTTCGCAAGGCGGTCTCCGATCTGACGCTTGACAAGCTCATTCTGCAGGAAGCCGCCCGGGGAAACTTCTAAGCCCCGCGCGTCGGCGTGCCTGCATTGAGCAGGTCCGAGCGCAGCTGCATGTCTCCGAGCGTCGTGCTGGTCGCATGTGACCTGCAACACTTCCCTTGCCGATCATATGCCTAAACTAACATTAAGGTGGATGTTGGAAGGGTCATAGGAGCGGTCAAATGACAGAGGCCGTCACCATCAACAACGAAGAACTTGCACTCTTGTGTGACATCGTGAGCGGCTGGGGCGTTAAAAAATGGTCGGAAAATCCGGGTGCAGCCAAAAAACAAGCGCTTAATCACCTGATAGCGTGAAATGGGCGCGTTTAGATCACAAAGAACAAAAGGCAGAAGTTGACGGAGCGGTCGCAGCTACCGCGAGCGTGCGAGGGTTCGCGGTTGTAACTCGTGATGAAAAGGATTTTTTCAAAAAACGAAACGTGCGGATATTTAATCCCTCAAATGCGGCGAAGATAAAGGAGGCAAGATAAGCAGGGGCGACCGAAGCGCGGAGAGGCTTGCCACTAATAGTACTTATCCCTTGCTTACAGTTTCCCGCGCGAAGGTTTCCAAAGGTGGAAGCAGCGTGCCAGTCGTAATGAAAACCCCCAGCCAGACGGACCGGGGCTAAGTCAGTTATGTTGTGCAGATGATAGGGCTGAATGAGCCCTTCGCCCGCCTATCCAGGCCGCCCTCGCGATTTGCGAAAAACGCAATGCGGGCGAAATTTCGATCCGGTGCCAGGATGTTGCCAAGGCGGACTAGGCGAATGAGTGATCTAATCTAAGTCCTAGTTTTCACAATAGATCTCAGCGACCGCAACCGCGTCGCCCAGTTTTCCTTAACCACTTGCCGCGCGCGCGCGAGTGCTAGGGCACCGGCCGGCACGTTGGCGGTGATCACCGAGCCGGAACCCACATAGGCGCCGTCGCCGACTTCGACCGGCGCGACCAAAGCGGTATTGGAGCCGATGAAAGCATCCTGGCCGATGGTCGTGCGGTGCTTGGCGGTGCCATCATAGTTGCACGTGATGGTGCCGGCCCCGATATTGGCATTCGCGCCGACCGAGGCATCGCCGATGTAGCTCAGGTGGTTGGCCTTGGCGCCGGCCGCGATCGCGGCCTCCTTGGTCTCGACGAAATTGCCGATGCGCGCCCCCTCCCCGAGCCGCGTGCCCGGCCGCAGCCGCGCGAACGGCCCGACCGAGCATTTCCTGCCGACATGCGCGCCGGCAAGATGGGAGAAGGCGTGAATGACCGCGCCGTCCTCGACCGTCACCTTCTCGCCGAACACGACATAGGGCTCGATCACGACATCCTTGCCGAACGTCGTGTCGGCCGACAAAAAGACCGTCTCCGGCGCAACCATCGTCACGCCCGCCTCAAGCGCCGCCTTGCGCAGGCGCTGCTGCAGAACGGCTTCCGCTTCGGCTAACTGCGCTTTGGTGTTGATGCCGCGCACGTCGTCCTCCTCGGCTTCGACCACGGCCGCGTCGAGCTCCATGGAGCGCGCGATCTCGACAGCGTCGGTCAGATAAAATTCGCGTTTGCGATTATTGTCGCCGATGCGATCCAAGATCGTCAGCGCGTGCGCGCCGGCGAGGGCCATGATGCCGCCGTTGCACAGGCCGATCGCCTTTTCAGTTTCGCTCGCGTCGGCTTCTTCGCGGATAGCGATGAGTTTGTCGCCATCGACGACAAGCCGTCCGTAACCGGATGGATTGGCCGGCCGAAAGCCCAGCACAACGACGTCCGCGCCGGCCGCCAACGGCGCGCGCAGCTTGCTCAAGATCGCCGCGCGAATGAGCGGCGTATCGCCGTAGACGATGAGAACGTCGTCGGCTTTGCGCTCGAGCGCGGGCCGAGCCGCCAGCACCGCATGCGCGGTTCCACGCCGTTCGCGCTGCACGAAGCATTGCGCGCCCGGCAGCACGCGTTCCGCCTCAGCGGCGACGGCCTCCTGATTGGGCCCGACCACGACCGCGGCGGCGGTCACCTTGGTTTCCGCGACCGCACGCAGCACATGCGCCAGCAACGAACGGCCGGCAATGGCGTGCAGGACCTTGGGCAAGGCCGAGCGCATGCGCGTGCCCTCGCCGGCCGCAAGCACGATCGCAAGGCAGCTCCGAACAGTCATTCCTTCGACCTCTGGGCGCTCTCATAGCCGAGGCGACCGGCGACTGAAAGCACCATGGCGACGGATGGCGCCATGGCGCGCGGTAGTCCATTAGCCAGAGTTTAGACCTGATACTTGGAGGAATTCGGGAAAGCCGGATCGATCGACGGGATCAATTTGCCGCGCAGGACCGTTGCAGCCTATCCAACGCATTTTCAGGCCGCTATCATCGTCGCGTTCCCAAAAAACTGACGGGGCCCCAACCCCGGACCTTTACCATGCAAGGGAGGAATGCATGCGAAGACGCGACTTTTTGAAATATTCCGCCGCGACAACTCTGGCCGGCTCGATCGGCTATCGCACGGCGCGAGCCGACGCACCGACCGTCAAGGTCGGCGTGGTCGGCGCCAAGACCGGTCCGCTCGCCCCCGGTGCGGCGATAACCCACTTCCCGCCGTTTCGGCTTTGGGCGCACGAGGTGAACGAGCGCGGCGGGCTCAAGCTCAAGGACGGCCAACGCAAAGTCGAGATCATCGAGTACGATGATCGCACACAGCCGCCCGAAGCAATCAAGGCAGTGGAGCGTCTGGCGACGGTCGACAAGGCCGACTGGATCTCTGGCGTCTATGCGACCGGGTTCAATCTCGCCACCGCGCCGACCTTCGACAAATACAAATATCCGCAGGTCAGCGTGGCCTGCATCACCGATCAGGCGCCGGCTCTGGTCAAGAAGTATCCCAATTTCTTCATGTTCAACGCGTCGACGACGGACTACGCCAAGGGCGCAATCGGTGTACTCAAGAAGCTCAAGGACTCTGGCCAGATCGGCAACAAGGTCGCCGTCGTCAATGTCGGCGACGACTTCGGCATCGAACTCGCCAACGCCGGACGGCCGCTGTTCAAGGAGAACGGCTTCGACATCGTCTATGACAAGTCCTACCCGCTCGGCACGCAGGACTACGCGCCGGTCGTCAAAGCGGCCAAGGCCGCTAATCCGGATGCGTTCGTTGCCTGGTCGTATCCGCCTGATACGTTCGGTCTCGCCGATCAGGCAAAAATCGAAAACCTATCGGTCAAAGCCTACTATTGCGCGATCGGCTGCGCCTTCCAGGGCTTTTCGCAGAAGAACGGCCCCGCCGCCGAAAACGTACTCGGCGCCGGCGGCGTCGCCGACTCGCCGGAGATCCGCGCCTTCTACAAGAAGCACAAGGAGGTCACCGGCATCGATGCCGACTATGCCGGCAGCCCGATTTACTACGCGATGCTCCAAATGCTGACGGAGACGATCGAGACTCTTGGTTCATTGGACCGGATGGCGATTGCCGACCACATCCGCAAGAACAAATTCAAGAGCTTGATAGGCGAGATCCAGCTAACGCCGGAGCAGACGCTCAACAGGGTCTATACGGTCGGCCAGTGGCAAAACAACTTCTTCTCGGGCGTCGCCGGGATCGGCTACACGCAATTTGCTCCGGTGAAGCTGAAGACCAGCTGGGGATGAGAGGTCCCGATTGATGGAGCGCGGTGCGGGCTCCGGTTTGTGGGCCGGGGCCCGATTTGAGCAAGCCGGGTAGGCGCGGCGTCGCGACGGCGGCGCCGAACGCGACGGCTTCACGCCGAAATGGTCACGCTCTCGGACACCGGCTTGTTGTGGAGGATGATCAGCCTGGCGATGCGACTCGCGAAGTGTGAAATACAAGGTGAGGATAAGCGGATCAGGCAGCCCGGTTTTGTCGTAGGTTCCGTCGAACTTGGCGCTGAGAATGACATCGCCATAGTGCTCCACCGCACGCAGCACTTCCATAGCGACATTGTCGCCGAAGATTTCGCGCTCGGCCCATGCCTTGATCGCGGGCTTGCCCCAGAACTCACGCCGGATGTCGTTGACCAAAGGATCATCCTCGAAAGTCGCAATATACGCCACCATGTCGGCGGTGTTGCTGGCTTTGACATAGGCCGCGATCGCCTCGGGAAGCTCTGCCGTGACATCTTTCGTCGGCATGGCCGGTGCTCCTGTCCTTTTGCTGCAGGAGACTTTACCGCCGGCGATTGTCAGATTCTGTCAGGAGTAAAGCGTTCCGTTTCGTCGAGGTTCATCTGCGCGCGCCAGCCGCGCATAAGCTGTGCGCGACGCGCCTTGTAACGCTCCCCGGTTTCCTCCGCCGCCGAGATCCGGTCGGTGCGGAATGTGCGATAAGCTTGCCGTTGCTCGCACCATGCCAGCAGCACGCGCGCCTCATTCATAAAGCCAAGGGCGATCGGCCAGACGACACGCTTGCTGCGCGCGCCCTTCGCATCGATGTAGCCGATACGCAGCTTCCTCTGCGATCTGATGGCGGCGCGAAATGTCCGCAGATCGACCGCGTTTGCCGGAAAGCCGGGTCCACGCGGCCCCGGCAGCGCAATTGGATTTTGCAACGCTTCTTTCGCTGCCGGCGAAAGGACGGCGCCAATTTTCGCCAGCGCGCCCGTGGCCGCTTTGGCCAAAACCTCGTCGCCGCGCTGATCGACATAGCGAAGGCCGAGCACGATCGCCTCGGTTTCATCTTCGGTGAGCATGAGCGGCGGCAAGAAGAGACCGGGCCGCAGTACGTAACCAACCCCCGCCTCGCCATAGATGGGAGCGCCCTGGGCGATGAGGTCGGCGATGTCCCGATAAAGTGTGCGCTCGGAAACCCCAAGCTCGTCGGCAAGGGCCGACGCCGTCACCGGGCGACTGCGCCCGCGCAGCGTCTGCAAGAGCATCAACAGTCTGGTGGATCGCGCCACGACAATCCGCCTCGCGTTGGTAGCCGGACAGCCCGGCAACCGCCGCAGCTAGTATAAGCGCGACTACAAATACCTCGAACGCATATCGACTGTCGTTTCGACGCCAACCCGGTCGAAGTTCGCCTTCAGCCATTGATCGGCGCGCTCGCGGCCGGTCTTGTGAAGGTATGTCAGAAAGCCCCAGTTGCCGTTCAACTTGCTGGAGTTCGAGAGCTTGGCGATCACGTCCTCGCCGTCGATTGCATGAATGAGCATTCGTTTGCCGTCACTCATCTTGCCGCTGTCGATCAGGTCGGTGACGAAAGCAACGGCGCGCATCTCGCGCATGAGCGATGAGTTGAAGGCGACCTCCTGCATGCGGTTATAGATGGCGGTGGCGGTCATCGGCGTTCCCGGCCGCTCTGTTGGCGTGAGATGAACCAAGACGATGTCGCGCGCCTCGCAGGCGTAGATCACGGGGAATATCGCGGGATTACCCATGAACCCGCCGTCCCAATAATACTCGCCGTCGATCTCGACCGCGTGCATCATGATCGGCTGGCAGGATGAGGCCACGACATGGTCGGACCGCAACTCCCCAGAGCCGAAGATCTTCACCTTGCCGCTGCGCACATTGGTCGCGCATAGAAAAAGCTTGATCAGCTTTTGGCGGCGCAGAAGCTCAAAATCGACGACCTCGTCGAGGAGGTCCTTGAACGGATTGTATTTCAGCGGATTGAGCTCGTACGGCGAAAAGAAATGACTGAGCGCGTCGACAAACATAAATCCGGGCGAAAGATCGAGCCCGAAATTGCCTGACATCTGATCGAACACGGTCGGCTGAAAGATGCCTGTAGACGTCATCTCCGACAGCCGACGCCAGTAGTTCTGCAGCGCGCTCTTGGCCTGTTCGCGTCCACCGGCCGCCAAGCCATACGCCAGCACCACCGCGTTGACCGCGCCGGCGCTGGTCGCGCTGATGCCGTCGAAGGAGAGCCTCTCGTCCTCGAGCAGCCGATCAAGCACACCCCAGGTGAAAGCGCCGTGGCTGCCGACGCCTTGCAGCGCCAGGTTCACCGTCTTTTGGTGTGCCACCTGGGGGCTGATCTTGGTTTCGTCGTGTAGGCGATGGTCGAAAAGCAAAGGCTGATGCGGCAACCCGTGCCGCTCCTTCGTTCGCCCCCTCGCCGCTTTCCCAATATACGAGGGCCCGCCCAAACTAAAGGATAGAGGGATCGAGTTAACCGAAACTTGATCGTTGGCACGCCCGCTCTGACCCGCTACTTTCCGCCCCGATCGAACCGGTACGCCAGTTCTGGGCCGCCTTTTCCCTCGTAGGCCAGCTGGGCGACCAGTAGCGCAAACGGCTCGATGTAGCGGGCAATCCGGGCGGGGCCGGAGTCGACGGGATTGAAACCGACGTCACGGATCAGGGTGGCGGCCACGGACTTGGCGCGCTTGTCGTCGCCACAATACACCAGGCTCGGCCTTTTGGCTCGGCGCCGCCCTTCGTAGACGCTGAAAAGGACCTCGCCGGGCACGCTGTTGAATGCGGCGGCGACTCGCACCTTCGGGACGATCTTTGCAAGCTCCTCCAGGCCCGACGACGTATGCGCGACGACGAGCTCGGTATTGTCGGCATTCATCGGCAGCGAGCAGCTGACGATGACCTTGCCCGAAATATCGCCCGCCTGTTGCAGCACATCGGGGAATCGAGACCAGTGCACGGCCAAAAGGAGCGCGTCCGCGCCCCGGGCGGCCTGCGCCGGCGTGCCGGCCAGCGCGTTGCCGCCGGCGATTCGCGCGGGCCGCTTGAGCTTCGCTTGGCTGCGCGCGTAGCTGAAAACCACTTCATGCCCCGCGCACGCGAAGAGCGTGCCGAGCTTGCCACCCATCAATCCCGAGCCAAGAATGCCTATGCGCACGGTGGCGTCCTGTTTTCCCGGCGCTGCGACGCCGCCCCGCTTCATCTGTCCGACCAAACAAAGCATCTCGAAGGCCGAATCTGCTATTTTGATGTTGATTCGTGGGGCAAGGGCCGGAGCAGCAGATGCTGGGTCGTGCACAGACTCGCAACGCGCCAACAAAAGGCGCGGCGGCAAAAAGCGTGGCCGCAAAAAGGCCCTCGCCTTGGCAGGGCCTTTGGCGACAAGCGGGCTGGGGGCTTGCGGCCGCCACGGCCCTCAGCGTTGCCGTGGTGGGCAGCCGCGACGACGACGCCCCACAAAGGTTCGCCGCGCTGTTTTCATCGCTGCGCTCGCAGGAGCAGCCGGCCGCGCATTCATTCGATGCCGAGGCGGCCGCACGGCAGTTGGCGCAAGCACTGCGCAGCCTCGCCGACGATCGCGACAACCTTGCAACGCGGCTCAACGCGCTCGATCGCGAGATGCGCGACATGAGCGGAGCGATCAAACAGCAGATCGAAGCCGCCAAGAGCGAGGCCATCAAAACGGCCAAGCAGGCTCCGCCATGGCCCGAGAGTGCGCCGCCGGTGCCGATGACGCTTGCCGACGTCGCGGTGATGGTGAAAACCGTCTCCCCGGCGCCCGCTGGTGCGGCCGAGCCGCCCTCCCCGAGCGTCGCGACAAGCGCGACCAATACGGACGAACATGCGCCGCCCGACACGACCGCCTCACTCGGGCAGGCCTACGGTGCCGATCTCGGCACTGCGTCAACAATGAAGACCCTGCACCATCGCTGGGCGTCGCTCCGCGCCGCCCATCCGCAGCTGTTCGAAGGCATCCAGCCGGTGGTCAGCGTCAAACAAAATCAGCGCACCGGCCGCACGGAATTGCATCTCATCGTCGGGCCGTATGCGAACGCCGAGACGGCCGCGCAATTTTGCGATTTTGTCGTTCCGTATCACGTCAACTGCCAACCGGCGATGTTCGACGGCAGCCGGCTGGCCTTGCAGTAAGGCCACGCTCTAAATCATTCTACTGAGACGGGTCCGCTTCCGCTCATTCCCGCGGGAGCGGGAATTCAGACGCGGGAGCTAAGGACTGGGTCCTGCTTTCGCGAGGACGAGCGGATTCGATTCCATCGCGCTTTCCTCTATTATCGCCACCATGACCGACACGACGATACCCCGCCCGCCGGGCCCACTCTTTCTGCCGACCGCGCGACAGACGAATTTTCTCTTGATCGTCGCCTTTCTCTGTCTCGGCCAGGCGATGTATCTGCGCTACATGGTCATGGAGAACTCGACCATGTCGCTCGCCTGCCAAGGCGGGCTCGCCATCTGGCTGTGCGACAGTTTCCGGCTGGTCAACCTGCTCTACCCGCATCAGGTGTTTGGCGGGATGGCTCTCTTCGTGGCGCTGCTCAACCTCGTCCGGCCGTCGATCGTCCTCGTTGCGGTGGCGCTGGCGGCAGCCTCGTTCGCCATCGTCCTGCACAATGCCGATCTCTCGGCGCTCGCGGCCGGCGTGCTCATTCTGAGCTTGGCGCGTCCCGCACCGACAGCAGAATAGCAGCGAGCCCGAGCAATCCGGCGCAGAACCAGACCGACTGCCAATTGGCGAAGGTTTCGTTGAACACGATGTAGCCGGCCGACAAGGCGAGCACGGCGCCGGCGACGCTCTCGGCCGCGGCGCGCATTCCGTCCAAGCGCCGGGTTGCGGCCAGAAGGATCAGAAACGGCACCGCTGCCGCGGTCAGCGGCGCAAAGGGGATGTCGCGGTAGCGCGGATCAAAAACGAGCCCCAGCGCCGCTTGAACGGCGACCAGCATCAAGGCGATTAAGACTCCGCCCAGCGCCCAATCGAGAAAATCGCGGCGCACGCCGCTGCCGCCGATGAGCGCGGCGAACGCCGGAATGCGCCGGCCGGCTGCAAAGCCCGCGGCGCAGACAATCGGCGCGAGGCCGGAGACTGCCGCAAAGGCAAGCGAGCGCGTCCAGCTGCCAGGACTGAAGCTTTCCACCAGCACGGTTTCGATGGTCCAGCCGAACAGCACGGCGGGGACGAAAGCGAGCGCACCGATCTCCGCCCAGAGATGGGCGGGAGACTCCTTGCCGCGGCGGCTCAGGATAGCCGCGCCGAAGGTGAGCGCCGCCAAAACAATGCCGGCCAGCGCCTGCAAGGGCCAATCCGGATGATTGGAGATAGAGCCGCCCGAAAAGCTGAATTTCGGCCCGCCGGTGGAGCGGTCGATGATGCCCCAATAGCCGCCGACGGCGCCTTCCAGCGCACGCTTCCAGGGTTGATCGAAAGCCTCGATGATGTTGACGCGGATATTCTCGGCCTTCGCCACGGTAAGCGCGTCGATCACCGCGCGCGCCTGGTCGTAGGGCGATGGCCGGGCATCCTCGCGCATGCGGCCCGCGCTCGGCCAGCCGAACTCGCCGATCACGATTTCCTTGCCGGGAAACACGGCAGCGACCTTGTTGCGGATGGCGACCAAATGAGCGGCGGCGCGGGACGCCGGGATCGGGAAATCCTCCCAATAGGGCAGCACGTGAATGGTGACGAAATCGACCGCGCTCTGCACGTCCGGATAGCGCAGCCAAAACTCCCACACGTCCGCATAGGTGACCGGCATGGCCACATGCGCTTTGATCTCGCGGATCACCGCGATCAGGTTCGCCGCCGTCATCTCCCCGCGCAGCAGAACCTCGTTGCCGACGACGATGGCGATGATGACGTCCGGAAATTCCTTGGCGTAGGCGATGGAAGTCGCGACCTGCCGGCGGGTCTTTTCCGGATCGCCGGAGACCCACACGCCGTGCATCACCTTCAGCCCGAAGCGGCGCGCGCTCTTGAGCACATCGTCGCGGCCGTCATCCACCGAATAGGTGCGGATGCAGTTGGTGTATTTGGCGAGGAGCGCCAAGTCTTCGTCGATCTGCTCGGGGCTAACCCGCGTCCCTTCGACCAGGGGATCCTGCGCGCCACGGAAAGGCGCATACGAAACACACGTGAGCTTTTCGCCCGGCCCGAGCGCCGACGGCGGCAGCGGCATGGGCGAGCCCAGCCACCACCACACCGCGACAATGGCGAGTGCGGTGAGCCCGAACGATAGCAGGGCCGGAACGGCTGTACGAAGGGTGAGGACGCGCGACACGGCCTTGCCATTAACCTTGGAGCCGCGCCATGCCAAGCACGGCGGGCTAAGACGCGCTCTTTGCTGGACAAAACCTGGCCCGTCTTGGCATGCTACCCGGGCCCGCAAGATGCCTCAATCACGGCCCAATCGGGTGGTCCAGGGAAACGTCCTTTTCTTCGCTTTCAAACGCCTTTAGCAGATCAAGTTGAACCATGTTCCAACGTTTGCTTACCGCTGCCCGCGGCCCATTTGCCGCGCTGTTGATCGCCTCCGCCATTCCTGGCTTTGCGCCGGCCGCTTTTGCGGAAGATCCGAAACCGGCCGAAAAGCCGGCCGGCCAGGAGCCGGCGAAGGAACCCCAAAAGGTCGACGAATTCGCCGAGGCGCAGAAGGAAATCGCCGGGCCGGCCGGCAATCCCGAGTGCGTCTGGCTCGGCCGGCGGGTAGTCGGGCTATTGTGGCGGGACGACCTCGACACGGCCTTCCGCCATCTCGACCTCTACGACCGCTTCGGCTGCCCGAGCGCGCACGTCCAGGCCTCGTTCCGCTGTCTGATCCTGCACGGCAGCGGCATCGATCCGAAGGCAGCCGACAGCCTAAACGGGCGCGTCCAGGCCTGCTGGATCAATCCGGGCAACCCAGCGCCACCGCCGGCGCCGGCCGCGGCAGCGGCGCCTGCGGCCAACCCGCCGGCCAAAAACTGACTGTGGTGATGTCGAACGCGGTGCGACCAAAAAATTTTGCGAACACATCGCGTTGTCTTGAATTTGCCACCACTGGGTCCTAACTGTTGAGCGCCGCTCACAGGTCGCCTTTTCCAACCCGATTGCCGAATCTTGGGGACGGGTTCGGCTGTTGTAACCTCGCCCCGCGTGGTTGATTTTCGATGCGCACCGTCGCTGCCGTGCTCGCGCTTATAGCGTGCGTGCATGCCGGCTTGTGGGTTTCGCTGCGGACCAAAGAGAGCGCGCCCAATTTTACAGGACAGCTGTCCAGCGTTTCCTACGCTCCGTTCGTCAATTCATCCAACCCGGACTCCGACGAGCGTCCGACGCCGGAGCAGATCCGCGCCGACCTGAAAGCGATCGCGCCCTACACCAAGGCCATCCGCACCTATTCGGCCACCGGCGGCGCCGAGCTCATCCCGCCGATCGCCGCCGAGTTCGGCCTGAAGGTCACGGTCGGCGCCTGGATCGACAAGAACCAAGACCGCAACGAGCGGGAGATCCGCTCCGCGCTTGAACTCGCCCGGCACTACAGCAACGTTAACGCCATCATCGTCGGCAACGAGACGATGCTGCGCAACGAGACCAAGGTCGATGATCTGATCAAGATCATCCAGCGGGTGAAGCGCTCGAGCCCCGTTCCGGTGTCGACCGGCGAAATCTGGACCACCTGGATCGAACATCCGGAACTCGCTTCGTCGGTCGATTTCATCGCCGCGCACGTCCTGCCCTATTGGGCGGGCTTCGATGCGTCCCACGCGGTCGATCGCACCATCGAGTTCTACGACGACCTGCGGCGGCTGCATCCCGGCAAGAAGATCGTCATCGCCGAGTTCGGCTGGCCGAGCGCCGGCTACAATTTCCACGCCGCCAATCCGGGCCGCATGGAGCAGGCTGTGATTCTGCGCGACTTCGTTGCCCGCGCCGAGGCCTATGGCATCGACTACAACATCATCGAGTCGATCGATCAGCCCTGGAAGACGATGGAAGGCGGCGTCGGTCCGTACTGGGGCCTGCTCGACGCTTCGCGCGCCCCGAAATTCGCCTGGACTGGTCCGATCACCGACCCCGACTATCTCAAGCGCGCCGGTCTTGCGGTGCTGCTTGGCCTATTGCTGTCGCTGCCGATCCTGGCGATCAGCGGCGTGACGCTGGCGCAATCCGTGACGCTCGCGACCGCGGCGAATGTCGTGGGCGCGTGGTGCGCCGCCATCGTCGGCTTCTGGAACGGCCATTACTTTGTCGTCGGCGCCGCAATTGCGCTGGGGATGGGTGTTGTTCTCCTGATCCCGCTCGCCGCCATCGCGCTGGCGCGGATCGAGGAGATCGCGGCTATCGCCTTCGGCCGGCCGCCGCGCCGGCTCGCCGGTTCGCCGCCGCTTGCGTCTGACGCCTACGCGCCGAAAGTGTCGATCCACGTGCCGGCCTGCTGCGAGCCGCCGCAGATGCTGTGCGCCACGCTCGATGCCGTGGCCAAGCTCGACTATCCCAATCTCCAATGCGTGGTGATCATCAACAACACGCCCGATCCCAAATTCTGGGAACCGGTAGAAGCGCATTGCAAGACGCTCGGCGAGCGCTTCAAGTTCCTAAGGCTCGAGAAGCACTCCGGCTACAAAGCCGGCGCGCTGCGCATCGCGCTCGAACACACCGCGCCGGATGCCGAGATCATCGGCGTGATCGACGCCGACTATGTCGTGACGCCGGATTGGCTGAAGGACCTCGTGCCGCTGTTCGCCGACCCACGCGTCGGGCTCGTGCAATCGCCGCAGGATCACCGCGACGGCGACCGCTCGCTCATGCATCACGCCATGAACGCCGAATATGCCGGCTTCTTCGATATCGGCATGGTGCAGCGGAATGAGGCCAACGCCATCATCGTGCATGGCACGATGTGCCTCATCCGGCGCGAGGCCATCGAGGACGCGGGCAACTGGTCGAGCGACACCATCGTCGAGGATTCCGATCTCGGCCTGACATTGCTCGAGCACGGCTGGATCGCGCACTACACGAACCGCCGCTACGGTTACGGCTTGCTGCCCGACACTTATGACGCCTTCAAGCGCCAGCGCCACCGCTGGGCGTTCGGCGGTTTGCAGATCCTGCGCAAGCATTGGCGGTCGCTGTTGCCCTGGACGCACGGTCTCTCGCCCGAACAGAAGCGCGAATACGGTCTGGGCTGGCTCAACTGGCTCGGCGCCGAGAGCATCGGCGTGGTGGTGGCGCTGCTCAATATCGTCTGGGTGCCGCTCGTTGTGTACGGCAATTACCAGCTGACGGATTCGATGGTGCATTCGCCGGTTCTGTTCTGGCTCCACCAGTTCGGCGCCGTACCGGACCGCATCTTGACCGTGCCGATCCTCGCCGCGTTCGCGGTGTCGGTCGCGCACTTTGCCGCGCTGTACCATCTGCGGGTCAAGGCGACGGCAGGGCAAATGATCGGCGCCGTATGCGCAGCCATGTCCGTGCAATGGACGGTGGCGCGCGCAGTCGGCATCGGGGTGTTCAAGGAGCACCTGCCCTTCATGCGCACCTCGAAGGGCGGCAACAGCCGCAAGGGCGCGGATTTTCCGGCCTTCTGGGAAGCGATCATCGGCGCGCTGCTTCTGATCGGCGCCGCCGCGCTGGTCATGACCAACAACAAGCAGGTGCGCGAAATCAACATCTTCGCCTTCGTGCTCGTGGTGCAGAGCCTGCCCTTCCTCGCGGCGGTCGCCATGAGCCTGCTCGAAGGCAGCCGGCTCAACGCCTTCGCCTATTGGCGCGGCCTCGAGGTCCGGGTCGCGCGTTATGTTGAATTCCTGCCGCGCTCCAAGGTCATTTCAGACGTGATCGCCGAGCCGCAAAAGCTGCCGAGCGAGAACAGCGTCGAAACCGTGCAATAATTTCGGACTGCGCTACGCGGCGGTTCGGAATGAAACCGGACGGCACTGATCCGCTCGCCGCGTTTTATCGTACAATCCGGCAGGACGGGCCGCGACCATGGGGCTTTTGGAGTCGGGCATGCTGCTATTCTGGCCTTTCATCGTCGTCATTCTGATCGTCGGCCTGCTCAGCTTCTTCACGGTGCAAACCGCGCAGGTAGCTGTCATCACCCGGTTCGGCAAATTCCGGCGGGTGGCCGAGCCGGGCCTGAACTGGAAATGGCCGTTCATCGATCGGGTCGCCGGCCGGGTCAGTTTGCGCGTCAATCAGATCACGCTGACCATGGAGACCCAAGACCAAGGACAACGTCTTCGTCACCATTCCGATTTCGGTGCAGAACCGCGTCCGTCCTGAAAAAGTGTACGATACCTTCTACAAGCTGTCCGACACGATGCAGCAGATCCAGGCCTATGTCGAGCAGGTCATTCTCGGCCATGTGCCCGGCATCTGGATGAGGTTTTCGCCAGCCAGTCCGGCATCGCCGCTGCCGTGAAGCAGGAGCTCGACGCCGACATGGCCGGCTTCGGCTACGAGATCGTCAATGTGCTCGTCACCGACATCGTGCCGGACGCGAAAGTGAAGTCGGCGATGAACGACATCAACGCCGCGCAACGCGAGCAGGTCGCCGCCAACGCCCGCGGCGAGGCGGAAAAGATCCTGGTGGTGAAGAAAGCCGAGGCGGAAGCGCAGAGCAAGGCGCTGCAGGGCCAAGGCATCGCTAACCAGCGCAAGGCCATCATCGAGGGCCTTCAGGGCTCGATAGAGCAGTTTCAGAAGACGGTCGCGGGCGCGTCCACTGCGGACGTCATGCAGCTTGTCATGATCACCCAGTATTTCGACACGATCAAATCGATCGGCGAAATGGACAAGACCAACACGCTGTTCCTGTCGCATTCGCCGACGGCGGTGCGCGACATTTCCGAACAGATCATGCAGTCGATGCTGGTCGCGGACCGGGCGAAGAGCTAGCCGAAAATCCGACCACGTCGACCTATCCTCCTCTCTTCCCGCGAAGGCGGGAATCCAGCGGATACGTCAGACTTGCGGTAAAGCCCTTCTGGCTCGTCCCCGCCTTCGTGGGGACGAGCGGTCGACGCGCACACCCCTACCCCGCGAGCGCGGTCTCGGCGAGCCGCACCCAGTATGAGGTACCGACCGGGATCGCCTCGTCGTTAAAGTCGTAGGCCGGATGATGCAGCATGGCGCTGTCGCCGTTGCCGACATACATGAACGCGCCCGGACGCTCTTCCAGCATATAGGCGAAGTCCTCGGCACCCATCAGCGGCGGCGTATCGCGATCGACCTTGTCCTTGCCGGCAACCTCAGCGGCGACAGAAGCCGCAAAGGCGGTGCGGGCTTCATCATTGACCAGCACGGGATAACCGGTTGAGTAGCTGAGCTCGGCCTTGGCGCCGTGGATCTTCGCTGTGCCCTCCACCACCTCGCGCACGCGCGTCTTGAGCAGCTCGCGCACTTGCGGTGACAGGCTGCGCACGGTGCCGCGGAGCGTGGCAGTTTGCGGGATGACGTTGTCGGCCTGGCCGGCTTGGAACACGCAGATCGAGATCACGGCCGATTCTAGCGGGTCGACATTGCGCGCCACGATCGATTGCAGAGCGTTGACGATCTGCGCGCCGACCAGCACCGGGTCGACCCCAAGATGCGGCCAGGCGGCATGCGATCCTTTGCCTTCAAGCTTGATCGCGATCGAATCGGTCGACGCCATCAGCGGGCCGGAGCGGATGGCGAATTGGCCGATCGGCATGCCGGGATAATTGTGCATGCCGAACACTTCCTGGATGCCGAACCGGTCGAGCAGGCCGTCGCGCAGCATGGCCTTGGCGCCGGCGCCGCCCTCCTCCGCCGGCTGGAAGATCATCACCGCCGTGCCGGCGAAGTTGCGGGTGTCGGCGAGGTACTTGGCGGCCCCGAGCAGCATGGCGGTGTGGCCGTCATGCCCGCAGGCGTGCATCTTGCCCGGCACGGTCGATTTGTACGGGACCGTAGTCGCCTCCTCGATCGGCAGAGCGTCCATGTCTGCCCGCAGGCCCACGACCTTGGCGCCCGGCTTGCGGCCGCGGATGACACCGACCACCCCGGTCCTGCCGATGCCGGTGACCACTTCGTCGCACCCAAAGCTCTTGAGCTTGTCGGCAACCGAGGCGGCCGTCCGGTGCACGTCGTATTGGAGCTCCGGATGGGCATGTAAGTCCCGCCGCCAGGCGGTGATTTCGGCGTGCAGGTCGGCAACGCGGTTGACGATCGGCATCGGAAAAGGCCCTTGTTGGCTGTGCCTCCGGCAGAATTTGCGCAATGTAGCAAGCGAAGCCCGGAAACGACAGTCCGGCTGCCGGATTCGTGCCGCGCGATCAAGCGGGAAACCAAGCGGCTGCCGCTTCGTTTTGGCACAAACCGCGCCCAAGGGACGCTCCAGGGACGATCAAGGGACGCAAGGCTGGAAATGCTCCATGCTTTTCAGTATGCAGTGGCGCGCCGAGCCCGTAGCTCAGTCGGTAGAGCACGTGACTTTTAATCACGGGGTCCTGGGTTCGAGTCCCAGCGGGCTCACCATTACAAGGCCGCGAACAGACGGCCGGGGGTCATCATGTCGATCTTCGCAGTCAACCATCTGTGCCGCGAGGTGTTGCGCGACCACGCGTTCCGTGCGGCCATGAAGGCCGATCCGGCGACGGCG
>DATMQV010000409.1:0-14395 GCA_035566615.1 Xanthobacteraceae bacterium | reverse complement strand
CGCATGACGGCGGCAGCGTCCTGATCTTCGATCAGCGCGAGCAAGAGATGCTCGAGCGTGGCGTATTCATGATGGCGTTCGTTGGCGAGCGCCAGAGCCCGGTGGAGCGACTGTTCAAGGCTGCGCGAGAAGGTTGGCATTTCAATTTCTCTTCATCTGTGTGGCGTCCCCCGGAATCACTTCTTCTCCATGATGCATTGCAGAGGATGCTGATGTTTGCGGGCAAAGTCCATGACCTGCGTCACTTTGGTCTCCGCAACCTCGTAGGTGAATACCCCGCATTCACCGATCCCGTGCTGATGGACGTGCATCATGATGCGATGCGCCGCCTCATGGTCCTTGTTGAAGAAGCGTTCAAGCACATGAACCACGAACTCCATCGGCGTGTAGTCGTCGTTGAGCAGCAAGACGCGATAGAGGTTTGGCCGTTTCGTCTGCGGCCGCGTTTTCGTGATGACCGCAGTCCCCGGCCCGCTCTGATCGTTCTTCCGTTTGCGGTCGTCGTCCGCCAAGCGGATGGGCAATCTGGTGTCGAAATCGTCACGCGGCGGCATTGTTTTCGTCTATCGTCAGATCGGTTACGGCAGGGTCGGCAATCCAGCGCAGGTCCGTCAAGGCATCGATCCTGCCAACCCCGACACATTATCATAGATACGGAAGCCCCAGCTTTCTAGATCGGCGAAACGGCCGCCAAAACGCAGAACCGCTTACCAGCCGGTTGCGTTCCGCGGGACGTCTGGACACGCTTAGCATGCCTAGGCTTGCACGATTGATGCCAACTGCGCTCGACGCCGACCGCGCTGATCCGGCCGAGCACAGCGTCACGATAGCGGTTCGGTTTGCAAGCGCGCGCCTGAACACTGGCGCGCATCAACGCGGCGCTACCGGGCGCGAGCAGAGTGTCCGGAATGCACAGAAGATAGGTCGGCGGACGAGCAGATCAATACCGACGCAATAGACGCAATACAGGAGCGCGCCGCCACCCGTCACTTCGTCCCGGGCATCTTCATCAGCACGCCTTCGAACGGCTTGTAAGCTTCCCTGGCGAGGTCCGCGTACAGCTCGCCGATCTTGGCGGTCTCGGCGACCAATTCTTCGTATGACGATCGCAGATACGCGGTCTGCACTTCCATGGCCTTTTCCAGGCTCCCGGCGCCGATGAGCTTTTCAAAGGCCGCAGCAGAGTCCTCGAACGACTTCTTGGAATAATCCGCTACCTCGGTTGCGATGGCTTGCGCATTCTTGGCCCAGGCGCCGAACGCGTTCATCGCCATGTCCATGTTCTCCTTGCCGAATTTCTGCATTGGATCGACGCTCATGGTATCTCCTGGGCTTGATCGGTCTGCTTTTCGCCCCGCTGAGGCTCGGCGGCTTCATCGGGGGCTATCGCCTTGAAAAGGCCTTTTCCAGCCGCAACCATAACTATAGTGCACCGCACAAGAATAACAACGAGCGAAGCGATGCACATCCGTAGCGTGTAGCAGGATTGCGCCGACGACGTGGGTTAACGCTTTCGCAACGGCGTTCGCCTAGCGTGCTTGACCGTGTCGTTCGTGTGACGAGCGGTGCAGGGGCGGGACAAACTCCGACTCTTGCAACAGTGGCTGGCCGCGCCAGTCGCTACCACCGGGGGACACATCGTCCCAAGGAGCAAACGGGGTGGGCTCCACCGGGAGCTCCATGGGCGTCAGGGACGGGGTGGGTAATGCGTCGAGTGCGTTCTGAGCCTTCGTACGGGCTTCGCGAGTTCGTGTTCGGCGCCGCCGTTATCGGGACGGCGATTACGTTTTCCACCGCGCCGGTCGAGGCCCGCTATCATCGATATTACGGACACCGTGCGGCAGCTGCGCCGCACGCGTCGCGCGGCTATCACCATGCGCACGCCGAATCCTATTCGCCGCCCACCTCCTCCATCGTGGTCGACGGCAATACGGGTGCCGTACTGCACGCCTCTAACGCGGACGCGCTGCGCCATCCGGCATCGCTGACCAAGATCATGACGCTCTATCTGCTGTTCGAGCGGCTGGAGGCCGGCAAGATCAAGCTCGATACGCCCTTGAAGATTTCGTCGCACGCCGCGGAGCAGTCGCCGACGAAATTGGGCGTGAAGCCCGGCCAGACGCTCGCGGTCGAAGACGCCATCAAGGCGGTGGTGACGAAATCAGCAAACGATGCCGCCGTCGCCATCGCCGAAAATCTCGGCGGCGACGAAGACGAATTCGCGAAGATGATGACCGCCAAGGCTCATGCGCTCGGCATGAGCCGCACGACCTATGTCAACGCCTCGGGGCTCCCCAACGACGATCAGATCACCACGGCGCAGGACCAGTCCGTGCTCGGCCGGGCGATCCAGGAACGCTTTCCACGTTACTACAAGTATTTCTCCACCGAGCAATTCGTCTATCACGGCCACGCCATGCGCAATCACAACCACCTGCTCGGCGAGGTTGGCGGCGTCGATGGCATCAAGACCGGCTACACGCACGCCTCGGGCTTCAATCTCGTCACCTCGGTCCATCGCGACGGGCGCTACATCGTTGCGGTCGTGCTCGGCGGACGCTCGGCGGGCGAGCGTGACGCGCACATGCGCGAATTGATCAATTCGCACATCAGAGAAGCATCGCTGCGGCACACGGCACCGGCCATCGCCGAAAGAATGGAAGCGCGCGCCGAGCCCCGAACCCCGAGCAGCGAGCGCTCCGAACAGCGTGAGCCGAAGCCGGTCGCCGCGGCGAAGGCATCACTGTCGTCGCGCGCCGACCCGACGCCGACAGGCAAGACCAATGGCGGCACGCCCGTCGCCGGCGATCCCATTCAGCCGCTGTTGGTGAAGACGATCACCTACCGCACCGCTCCGGTCCAGGCATCACCGCTTGCGCCGATGCCGCCGCTTGTCGCGGCCGCGCCATTGCCGCGGTCTCCATCGATGCCGCTTCCGACGCTTCCGGCAGCGCCTGCGGCAGCACCGCCGACGTCCGCGGCTCTACCGGCGCCTGCACCGACCACGACTCAGGCGGCACCAGCAACCGCGGTGGAAGCTACGGCGACAACCACCGTTGCTCGGCCGGCACCAGCGCCCGCCGTGGAAGCAGTGAACACGGTGGTCGTGGCCTCAAACGAGCCCGCCGTCATTGCGCCCTCGACGAAAATGCAGACGCCCGGAAGGTCAGTGATTGCAAAGTCCGATAGCGCAAGATCCGAAGCTCCGCGAGCCGAGGCTGCCCGACCTGAAGTCACGAGGGTTGAAGCCACAAAACCTGAAGCCGCAAAGACTGAAGTCGCAAAGCTTGAATCCGCAAAACCGGAAGCGGTGAAGTCCGAGCCGGCCAAATCAGAACCAGCCAAGTCCGAACCAGCCAAGTCCGAACCGGCAAAGCCGGTGGCGGCGAAGACGGAGATCGTAAAGCCCGAGCCGAGCGCAGCGCAGATCCGCGCGCGCGGCGGCTGGATCATTCAGATCGGCGCGTTCGAGGCCGAAGAGGAAGCGAAGCAGCACCTGAGCGAGGCGCGCCTCAAGATCCCGCACATTCTTGCCAGCGCCGATCCCTTCACCGAGCGCGTGCAAAAGGGCGACAAGGCGCTTTATCGGGCTCGCTTTGCCGGGTTCGACAAAGCCAATGCCGAAGCCGCCTGCAAACAGCTTAAGCGCAGCGACATCGCCTGCATGACCGTCAAGAATTGAAGCCGGCAATGGCCATGGTTCAGTCAGTTATGGGTCAATCAGTTACCTCTTCCTCTCAAGCCCAACCCGGTCAACCCGGGCAGGAACCGGAGCGTCAATCAGGGACTGGAAGCCACGCCGAAATCCTTTCAGGAACTTCAGCGATGGCGGCGAAGCAGAACATCTTTGGCCTGATTGACCCGAGCCGCGAGGTACGTCGACCCCCCTTGGTCGGGATGCAGTTTCTTCATGAAGGCCCGGTGAGCGCGGGTGATGTCGTCAGCCCCCGCTCCGGGTTGAAGGCCAAGGACCTGATAGGCCTCCTCCTTCGTCATTTCTCCGCTGGACGTAGTGTTCCTGCGGTCCTGCCCCGAAGCCGCATCACGCTGCGTGTCTTCACGCCTGCGGGCTTGCCCGCGGTCAAAATACGCCATGAATGACCGGCGTGCGCCGCGCACAACGCGCGCGGCGCGATTGGGATCGGCTTTCGAGAAGCGGCCGACCACGACCAACAGCAGAAAAACTACAAGACCGACGATAAGGAGCGACATGCGGCGAGGGCCAAGAGAAACCTCGCCGTAAGGTGGCCCCCCGCTCTCTCAGGCGCAATAGCTGTCTGGAGCCTATAGCTGTCCAACCGAAGACGGCCGATCGCCCTCCTCGACCAACAGACCGTGGGTGTCGAGCGGCTTGTCGGCGGAAGCGGCCCATTCGGCCCGCGCCGCCGCGCGCCGCTTGCCGCGTTCGTCCATCGGCAGTTTCAACCCATCGATGAGCGCTTTGACCTCATCGCGTGCGGTGAAGTGGGACGCATTGGAGCGCAGCCCTAACGTGGTCTCTTCCACATCGTCGAGGGCGGTGAGGCCGCGCGGAAAATACTCGCGATAGACGACGCGCTCGGCGAAGCCGTCGACGGCGCGGAACCCGAGTTGCCGCGAAAGCGCATCGAGACCGGAGCCGACCAGCCGCTTGTTGCGCGAACCGAGCGTGGAGAGGCGATTGCGCACAATGACCCAGTCGGTCAGGCCGCCATCGACCAGCCGGCGCTGCCTGCGCGCCTCGCGGACCATCTCGGCATAGTGGCTGACGCCGGTCAGTTCGAACGTCGTCGGATCCACCACCCCGAGCACGTCGAAGTCGACGAAGCTGTCGTTGAGCGGCGTGATGAGGGTGTCGGCCATCGAGTGCGCGAGCCGCATCAGATAGGAATCGGTGCCGGGGGTATCGATGACCACGAAATCGTGGCTTTGCTCGACGGCGCCGACCGCCTCGGCAAAGGCCGCGAATTCCTGCGCCTCGATCTCTTCGATGCGCGCGCCGAAACCGCGCGCCACGCAAAAGTGCCGGGGATGATCCAGCGCCATGCCGGCGCGGGTCGCCCAATCGCGCCGATTTTCCACATAGTGGGTGAAGCTGCGCTGGCGCGAGTCGAGGTCGATGGTGGCAACGCGCTGGCCGGCCTGAAGCAGGGCGACGGCGATATGCATCGCCGTGGTCGATTTTCCCGATCCGCCTTTTTCGTTGCCAAGGACGATGACATGCGCCGAGAAGGGCTTGCCAACATCCGCCTGCATCAACATGGAACGCAACCTCTGCGTAGCGATCCGTTCTCCAGCTTGCAACGGCTAGAATCAAGAGTACAGCATCAGAAGCCATAAGTTAATCATTAACCATCCATGGTGTCACGAATGCGTTGCGTATGTGCTGGGTCGGCAACGCCATGACCCGCCGGTTTGTCAGCTCTAAGTTGCGGCGCCCGCAAATAATCCACAGCTTGCCGACGCTCGCACGTACGCTTGTGCGATGGCGCGCGAGGCGCGAGCGAATCGGGCTGGTACCGACCATGGGTGCGCTGCACGACGGACATCTCGCCCTGGTCAAGCGGGCGCAACGGCGCGCCGATCGGGTGATCGTGTCGATCTTCGTCAACCCGACCCAGTTTGCGCCGACTGAAGATCTGAAAACCTATCCACGTACCTTCGACGCCGATATCGCGGCGCTTGCCCGCGTCGGCGCAGACCTGGTCTGGGCTCCTTCGGCCGAAACCATGTATCCACAGGGATTTGCGACGCGCGTGGTGCCGGAAGGCCCGGCGACCGTCGGACTAGAAGATGCGTTCCGGCCGCATTTTTTCGCCGGCGTCGCGACCGTCGTGGCGAAGCTTTTCGTCCAATGCGACGCCGACATCGCGGCCTTCGGCGAAAAGGACTATCAGCAGCTCAAGGTGGTCACGCAAATGGTGCGGGACCTCGATCTGAAGACCCGTATTGTCGCTGTGCCGACAGTACGCGAGCGTGACGGCCTCGCGCTTTCTTCACGCAATGCCTACCTCTCGGCAGCCGAACGCGCGACCGCGCCGACGCTGCACCGCGTTCTTCTCGCGTGTGCGGACAAGATCGCCGCGGGTCATGCAATCCCCGGCGCGCTGGCCGGAGGTCGCGCGGCGCTTACGGAAGCGGGCTTCGCCGTCGACTATTTGGACGCGCGCAATGCCGACACGCTGGCGCCGGTTCAATCGGCCAAGGAAGGCCCCCTCCGCCTCCTCGTCGCCGCACGCCTGGGCAAGACACGGCTGATCGACAATATCGCGGTTTGAAGGCGCTGCCCCAGCCCTACTTGCCGCCGCTCTTCATCGGGTCCTTCACGGCCTCGTAGGTGGCGAACTCCATGCTGTAGAGCTGCCCGTTCATCTTCTCGACTTTGCGGATGTAAATGTTCTGCACGATGTCGCGCGTTTCCGGATCGATGGAGATCGGGCCGCGTGGGCTTTCCCAGGCCATGCCCTTCATGGCGGTGAGCAGAAAGTCGCCTTCGGCATTCCCGTTCGTCTTCCTCAGCGCCTCATAGATCAGGTGCAGCCCATCATACGCGCCGACGGAAACGAAATCGGGACGAAAGCCATTCGCCTGCTCGAAGGCGGCGACGTAAGCCTTGTTCAGCGGGGAGTCGTGAGCGGCCGAATAGGAACCCGACGTGATGATGCCGAGCATCTGATCGCCCATAGTGTTGAGATCGTCGTCGTCGGTGAGATCGCCGGGTCCGATGATCTTGATGCCCGAGTTACCGAGCCCCCGCTCGGCGAATTGCTTGGCGAAGATGCTCGCCTGCGTGCCCGGGAAGTAGATGAACGCGGTATCCGGATTGAGATCGCGGATGCGCTGCAAGAACGGCGCAAAGTCCGGATTGGCGAGAGGAATGCGGATTGATTCGATGATTTCGCCGCCGGCCTTCAGAAAGCGCGTCTTGAACGACGTCTCCGATTCGATGCCGGGCGCCCAATCGTTGACGAGCGTAACGACACGCTTGCTGCCGTTCTTGGCCGCCCATTCGGCCATGATCCAAGCCTGCTGACTTTGCAAAAAGCCGGCCCGCACCATGTAGGGCGACTTGGTAACGGTGACTGACGCTCCGGAACTCAACACCAAGGTCGGAATTTTCGCTTCCGTCACCAGCGGCGCGATCGCGAGCGACGTCGGCGTGATTCCGATGCCGATCAGGCCCACTTTCTGGTTGACGATCATCTCCTGGACGATGCGGCGGGCATTGTCGGCGACGCCCCCATCATCGCGTACGATGAGTTCGATCTTCCGCCCGGCAACATTGGTGCCGTGCTGCTGAACGTAAAGCTTGAGCGCGCCTGCAAGCTGCCGGCCGACGGCGTTGAAGCCCGCCCCCGTCAGCGGGATGCTCACGCCCATTTTCAGAACGTCGTCGGCGGCTGCGGGAGCGGCGCGCAACCCGATGGCGGCGCTTGCCGCCAATCCCTTGAGCAAGGTTCTGCGCAGCATTGTCGTCCCCCCAGGTTTTGTTTTCTTGCACGGTTGGGCGCGGCGGATTGTCAGGCCGGCTCGAGATGCGGAATTTGCGGGCGCTCGCCGGAAGCCTTCCCGGTGATCGGCGCCCGCGGCAGCTTGGCGACGCCTTGCTCCATGACGAAGTTGTGGGTGAGCGAGTACCAAGGCGCGGTCACCTCGGGTGCCGGCGCCGGGCCGCTGTCGTGACGCACGAAATTTCCGAGCAGATGGCGGGTGACACCGAATTGCACATCGCTGTCGATGAATGGATCGTCGGGCGGATAGATCTGCGAGATCAGGGTCTTGAACCCATTCTTGTAGGCCAGGAAATGAAGGTGCGCGGGCCGCATATTGTGGCGTCCCTGCGCGCGCAAAAGATCGCCGACCGGACCGTCGATCGGGATCGGATAGCCGGCCGGCTTCACCGAGCGAAAACAAAAATGGCCATGCGCGTCGGTGATGAACTTGCCGCGCAAGTTCATGTCCGATTGCGTCGGGTCCTGGTTTTCATAAAAGCCCTCCGGCGATGAATGCCAGACATCGACCTCGACGCCCTCGATGGGCTTTCCGCGGACATCGCGGTAGTAGGCGTCGACGAACAGCGCAGGTCCGGGCGTCGGCGAGCGCACGATCGACGCACCGCTCTTCATCAGCGGCGAATTCATCCGCCAGAACGGACCGAGCTGACTGGCGTCGGTTTCGGTCTGACCGTCATCGCCGTTATTGAGCAGACACACGAGAGCGGAAAGGCCGAGCGAGCCTGCCATCAACACCGCCTCGTTATGGTTTTCGTTGGTGCTCTTGCCGATCGCGTTGACGAAGGCGGCTGCGGTCTGAAACTCCTGCTCGGTCAACTTCACTTCGCGCGCGAAGTCATGCAAATGGCGGATGAAGGCCGACATGATTTCGCGAAATCGCGGATCCGGCGCGCGCGCGAGCTCGCTCAAGACTGCTTTTGTCACGTCGGCCTGATTTTCGATAATCATCTCTCGAGCTCCGCGCCTTTCCGCCTTGCGGCTGTTATTGGCGCGGACTGTACGTGATCGGCTTGATCTGCGCTATGTGGCTGGCGCTCTGCGGCCCCGCCCGGGTCACATGAGGCCGAGTTCGCGCAGCTCACGCCTTAACTTCTCGGGCATCGCTTTCGTCCCGGGTGCGGCCTTTTCGAGATCGGGCGGCGCGTCCTTGGCCGCGAGGTAGCGCCAACCCTGGAAGGCGCGAAACGGCCGCGGATCGACCGGCACCACCTTTGGTTCGAGCACGATGCCGCAACGCCCGACGCCGTCCTTGTCGCGGAAGGGCCGCAGATCGCGGATGCGCTGACGGCAGGCAATCTCGCCGCGGATCACCCAATAGAGCGATCCGCCGTCCACGAGCTCGGCGGCGCGTTTCGGCGCCATGCGCGTGCGGTGAATGTGCTCCAGCTTTTCGCCGCGTTTGCGCTTCTCCTTCATCCGTTGCTTGATCCAGCCTTCGAGTTCCTGGATCGAGTCGCAGCCGACACAGAGCTTGATGAGGTTCAGCGCCATGGTGGCAACTTACTCCGCAGCGGACCGTTTGATCATCATGATCTGCGCGCCTTCCACAACTTGCGTGCCGACCGCGACCGCGACACTGGCCACCATGCCGGCAAAGGGCGCGCGCAGCGTGTGTTCCATCTTCATCGCCTCGAGCACGGCGACACGCTGTCCGCCGGCGACCGCTTCGCCCGCGCCGACGAAAAGCTCCAGGACTTTGCCGTGCATCGGCGCCTTGACGCTGCCGTCGCCGGCGCCGGCTTGGGCAGACGCCTCGGACACGTCCTTGAACCGCACGCGCGTCTGGCGGCCATGGCGCAGAATGTAAGCCTCGTCTCCGGCCACGAACACCCTGGCATCTGCGGCCGGCGTCGCGCCGCCGATGAGGACGCTGACGCCGTTCTTGCCGTAGCTCACGGCGGCCTCCGCACCCTGGCCGTCGACCAAGATCGGAACGACGACCCGGCGCGCGCCGCTGAGTTGAAAGCCGTCGCGTGCGGCCCACGGGGAATAGGGCTCCGCCGTGCTCTCCGGTCCGGCTTTCTCGGCATCCTCGCCATCAAGTAGGTGCACGACACCAAGCGCGGCGGCAGCGCGGTCGGGTTCATGCGGCACGGCGCCGAGCGCAGCCAGATTGCGATCGATGAAGCCGGTATCGACCTTTGCCTCGCGGAAGCTTTCGGCACGGCAGAGCGCGCCGAGGAAGGCGATGTTCGTCCGCACGCCGGCGACGAGCGTGTGATCGAGAGCATTGGCGAGCCGATGCAACGCGACCTCGCGTGTCGGCGCATGCGCGATCAGCTTGGCGATCATGGGATCGTAGAAGGGCGTTACCTCGCCGCCCTTTTCCACCCCGCTCTCGACCCGCGTATCGGCAGGAAATTCCAGTCCGACGATGGGACCGGTCGAGGGCAGGAAGCCGTTGTCCGGATCTTCGGCATAGACCCGCGCTTCAATGGCATGGCCAGCGAAGGCGATTTCGCGTTGCGTCAGCGGCAGCTTTTCGCCGGCCGCGACCTCAAACTGCCAGGCGACGAGATCGAGCCCGGTGACTTCTTCCGTCACCGGATGCTCGACCTGAAGCCGCGTATTCATCTCGATGAACCAGAAGCCGTCCTCGCGCAGTCCCTTGCTGCCATCGGCGACGAATTCGACGGTGCCTGCGCCGACATAGCCGACCGCCCTCGCGGCCTCGACCGCCGCTGCGCCCATCTTGGCGCGCAGGCTGTCGGTCATTCCGGGCGCCGGGGTTTCTTCAATCACCTTCTGGTGGCGCCGCTGCAAGGAACAATCGCGCTCGCCGAGGTGAACGATGTTGCCGTGCCGATCGGCAAAGACCTGAATTTCGATGTGGCGCGGAGCAGTGACGAATTTCTCGACGAGCACGCGGCCGGAGCCGAATGCGGCTGCGACTTCGCGCACGGCTCCTTCAAGTTCAGCCTCGAAATCGCTTTCCTTGTCGATCCGCCGCAAGCCGCGGCCGCCGCCGCCGGCGGCCGGTTTGATCAGGACCGGGTAGCCGATCTCGCTCGCGCGCTGCTTGAGAAAATCGGCGTCTTGGCGTTCGCCGTGATAGCCGGGAACGATCGGCACGCCCGCCTTCTCGATCAGCGCCTTGGCGCGATCCTTCAGCCCCATGGCGCGGATCGCAGCCGCGGGCGGGCCGACGAAGACAAGACCAGCCTGTTCGCAGGCTTCAGCGAAATCCCCGCTCTCGGACAAGAAGCCGTAGCCCGGATGCACGCATTCGGCGCCCGATTTCTTGGCGGCATCGATCAAGCGTTCGATGCTGAGATAGCTTTCACGCGGCTCCGCCGGCCCGATGAAATAGGCCTCGTCGCAAAGCCGCCGATGCAGCGCGTGCGCATCGGCGGCCGAATACACGGCAATCGTGCGCATTCCCAGTCGCTTGGCCGTGCGGGCGATGCGGCAGGCAATTTCGCCGCGGTTGGCAATAAGGACGGAGTTGAACATTTGCGAGCTAGTAAAGGAAGCGGATGATCGGCGCCTCGCTCACTGCGTGCGAGGAGCCGCACCAGTACCGGCATTGACCGAGGACGGCGTGAGCTGAACCGGACCGGCGGTCGCCGGCGCGGTCGGTGCCGGCGCCGTCGGCGGCCCTTGGGCAGGCGGCCCTTGGGCAGGCGGCCCTTGCGGCATCGGCTCCGGCCAGATCGGCTCGACTGCCGGCTGGCCCGATTGGCCGGCGAGCGTGGCGTTGGGATTCGGCGCTGCAGGGTTGGGATTAGGCGATGACGGTTTGCGCGCGTGCCGCTGCGCGGACGCCGGATTTGGATTGGCGGCAGCGGCTGCCGCCGCGCCCGGCAGAACCGGGCCGGTCGGTTCTGGATTCATGATGCTGACCGCCGGAATAGAAGAAGCACTCGGAAAGTCGATATTGACGATCTTGCGGGGGCCCTGCCCGGCCGCAGGAGCCGCCGATCCAGTCGGAGCTTGCGTGGCCTCCGCCAGCGGGACTTCGGGCGCGCTCCAGGCTGCCGCATAATGCTCGAGGTAGCGTTCAAGCGCGGCCGTGGTCAGATTGGTGCGCACCCGATTGGCGTCGCGGAACAGCGAAAGCGTCTTGCAATTTTGCGCTGTGCAGCCGTCGCGGATGGCGAGCACATAAGCGACAAAACCGAAGCGGTCGGTTTCGAGCGAGCGGCGCAACGGCGCCATCATGGGCTCGAGCTTGATGCCTTGGCGCTGGCCGAAGGTCGTCATGTTCGCGAGCAGCGTCAGCTGCGCGCCGACATAGGCGGAAGCCGAAGCAACAGTCGCAGGCGATGCAAACAACGATTTCTCGCAGGCCGCCTCGACACTCTCGCCGACCAAAGCATCGAGACACGCAAGCGGCGAACCGGGAATGAGAACCTGTGAACTGAGCTGCTGGCCGCGCAGTTCAAGCGCGCGCCGTTCGGCAGCGGCGCCGCCCAATATGGCGCTGTCCAAAAAGGCCCAGGTCATCACCGCGCCGAAGATTGCACCGGCGACGACAAAGCCGATCCGCAGCGCCGGATTTGCCGCAAGACGCACCTGCGGCTGAAGGAACGCCACCGCACACAGCACGACAAGCAAAGCAGCGGAACCGGCCGCGATCCACAACCGCACAAGCGAAGCACCGAATTCGGGATCGACGCCGAGCATCAACGCACTCCGCCAACGGTGAGAACCTTTGCGCTTGCGGAAGTATGGCCCAGCGGGCTCGGCGATGCCAAGCGTTACCGAACGATCTGCTGTGCTCGCGGCGCGACGGCGCGCAGTGGCGTGGCGTCAATGCTCGGTTTCGAGCTGACTTTCCTTGGCCACGCGCTCGAACGCTTCGCCCGAATTCTTGATGCGATATTGATAATCGTCACCGTCGGAGGGCAAAAGCTTGACCACTTTGTATGTTCCGCTCGCACCCGGACGCGTAATCGGGCTCGACGTGTACAATACGGTCTCGCCGACGCGGAATCTGTGCGTGCGCAATGCCGGGCCCGGCATCGCGATCGGCTTGGCCGCAGGTACCGTCGACACCCGGATCGTGTTCTCGATCGGCTTCGGCGGCTGGACAGGCTTCATCGCCTGAACGGGCTTCATCGCGTGGACTGTCTTTGCCGCCACGGACTTGCCCGAAATCCGCCGTGCGGCGGCCTTGCGAGCAACTTGATTGCGGCTTGCTTTTGCCGGCCGCTTCTTGACTGACTGCTTATTCATAGCAACAACACTATATAGCCTAACTGCTTGTGGCGCAAAAAATATAGTGTCGCAAAAAAGCATTTGCGATGTCCAATCTACGCAAATGATTAAAATGAAAAGATGTTTACTTTCAAAATGTTGCTGGAAATCTTTAAACCTCGGCTTTTGTTCAGGCCTTAAGCCTGTCGGCGCCAACCGCCTTTCTCGTCGGCCTGCCAATAGGTGACCTCAAATCCGGCGGATTTTGCCTCAGTCCAGCGGGCGCGGGCGGCATCCAAAGCATCCGGGTCTTCGCCGTCGAAAAGGAGCACCACCCGCTCGTAGGCGGACGCATCCTGCGGCATCAGGGCACCGTCCACCAGGAAGCGAACGGTGGCGCCGTTGGGATTGTGATCGCTGACAGTCAGGACGATCGGCTGTTGCGACGCCTCAGCATCGCGCCAGGTGCCGTGCGGAAGAAACGAATCGTCGCGCCACGTCCAAAGATGCGCGTCGAGCGCTTCGACGCGTTCCTCGGAGGAAGCCTGCACCACAACGCGCCAACCGCGATCGAGCGACTTTTGCAGCAGCGTCGGCAGGACCTGTTCCGGCGTCTGGCCCTTCAGGTGATAGAAAAAAACTTCAGTCATCTCATCCGGCTGCGATCATTGCTCGTAATAATCTTCCACTAAGCGATCGAGGAGCCGCACGCCCCATCCGGAACTCCAGCTCTTGTTGATGTCGGTTTGTGGCGAGCCGAGCGCCGTCCCTGCGATATCGAGGTGAGCCCACGGCGTCTTGTTGACAAAACGCTGAAGAAATTGCGCCGCCGTGATCGAGCCTGCAAAGCGGCCGCCGCTGTTCTTCACGTCGGCAAATTTTGAATCGATGATTTTGTCGTATTCGGGCGCAAGCGGCATGCGCCATACCCGCTCGCCCGTCGCCTCGCCGGCCTTGGCCAACCGCTCCGAAAGCTTGTCGTCATTCGAGAACAGGCCGGCGTATTCCTGGCCAAGCGCGACGATGATCGCACCCGTTAGGGTGGCCAAATTGATCATGAATTTCGGCTTGAAGCGCTTGTTCACATAGTGCAGCACGTCGGCGAGCACGAGGCGGCCTTCGGCATCGGTATTGATGATCTCGATCGTCTGTCCCGACATGGACGTGACGATGTCGCCCGGCCGCTGCGCCTTGCCGTCGGGCATATTCTCCACCAGCCCGATGATGCCGACGGCGTTGACCTTGGCCTTGCGCGCAGCGAGCGCGTGCATGAGGCCGACAACGCAGGCCGCACCCGCCATGTCGCCTTTCATATCCTCCATGCCCTGCGCCGGCTTGATCGAAATGCCGCCTGAGTCGAAGCACACACCCTTGCCGACGAATGCAATCGGCTCGACACCTCGCTTGCCGCCGTTCCAGCGCATCACCACGACCTTCGGCTCGTGCATCGAACCTTGCGCAACGCCGAGGAGAGCGCCCATACCGAGCTTGCGCATGGCCGGCAGGTCGAGAACCTCGACCAGAACGCCAAGCTTCCTCAAGCCGGATGCGCGGCGGGCAAATTCGCCGGGAAAAAGCACATTGGCGGGCTCGTTGACGAGATCACGCGCCCACACCACCCCGTCGGCAACGCCGGCGACAGGCGCCCACGCCTTCTCAGCCGCGGCCGGATTGGCGCACGCAAAGTGCACTTCGACTTTTGTCGCCCGCTCCTCCCCCTCCTTCGGCTTGGTCTTGTAGCGATCAAACCTGTAGGCGCGCAG
>DATMQV010000408.1:0-23185 GCA_035566615.1 Xanthobacteraceae bacterium | reverse complement strand
ACCAGCGCGGGTCGTCGCAAAGCCCGAGGTTTCCGTAAACGGCGCCAATATTGCGATTGTCTGCGAGAAATTCTCTCGCCCGACCGCGAGGCCGCCGGTGACGTAGAGCAACCACTCGCGCATCGCCCAACCGACCCTGGGGCGGGCGGTGAACAGCCAATCCGCTGAGACCGAAGTCGCCGTGTTAAAAAATGCGGTGGGCGGTCCCACCGCACCGCCGGGCAGAGTACTCGGGAAGGGGAAGTTGCCGGCGTTGAAGCCGCGCGCCGAGATACTCGAAATCTATCTCGCCGCCGCCGACCCAATTGCCCCATTGATAATTGTAACCGGCCTGCGCGCCGGCGGTCGCGCTGCCGGATTGAAATGTCGGCGAGGCCGCCGATGAAACGGCGGCGGTGTCGACAGCCAAAAACGGCGGCGGCGCGGTGAGCGTTTGAGAGACCCGCTCACTTCCCCACGCGCCCCCGGCGTTGCCGCCGACATAAAATCCGGTCCAGCTGAATGTTTCGGCTGGAGATTTGAACGGCAATTGCAGGTCTGCTGCCAGGGCAGAGGCGGGCGGCAGTGCCAGCGAAACAATAATGAGAAATAGCTTTTTCATCGGCGGCTCCAATCTTTGACCGCAAAACGAACCACAAGCCTTATCGCCGAAGGCGCTGTGTACCGAATGTGCAGGTCATGAAATCTGCAAGCGAAACAGGCGGGCCCAGAAGTGTTATTCGAGAAGCAGCGCTTCCGATCACCCTCACAATCAGTTCGATATAAACCTTGGTGAAAAGCGAGCGCAAGGTTGAAGCTTCAGCCCGACTTCCGCAGCTCCGCGAATTCGGGCCGCGGCGGAGCCTGCGCCGACATCTGGCGCGTCTGCGCCGAATAGAACGAAGCATTCTGCTCGCCGCGCACGGCTTCGCGCGAAAACGTAATCATGTGATGCCCGACGATGCCCATCGAAAATGCAGCATCGATCTGGCCCCGGCGCAGCGCCGGCAGCACCGCTTTCCAGAACCAGCGGCGATAGTCGGCGCGCAGCCCGATGTGCCGGGCGATGTTGAAGGCGAGCACCAACGCAAGACCGATGTTGTTCCAGGTAAGCTTGCCGCGTACCGGGCCGTCGAGCAGTCGTTTCGCATAGGTCGCTTCGACCTGGTGGGCGAAGCGCTTGAACAGCCGTTCGGGCGCGTAGGCGTGATCGATGCAGCGGCGCCACATGGCGACGACTTCGTCGTAGGGCCGCAGGAAGCGCACGTTGCTTTCCAGCCCGGCATCGTCGGCAATCAGCCGTTGGTCACGCTTGAGCCGGTCCCACAACGGCGTTTTCGGCAGCGCCTGCAGCAAATTGATCGTGAGGATCGGCACGTTGGACGCGTCGATGAAAGCCTTCAGCCGCGCCTCGGTATCGGGCGTGTCGGTATCGAGCCCGAGAATGATGCCGGATGTCACTTCCAGCCCATAGGAGTTGAGCGTGTTGATCCCCTCCAGGATCGGCAGCGTCGCATTCTGCTCCTTGCGCATCTGCTTGAGCGCATCGACCTCGGGAGTCTCAATGCCGACGAACACCGTCTGGAATTCCGCCTGGCGCATGAGCGACAGGATTTCCGGCTGCTTGGCGAGATTGAGCGTGGCCTCGCAGCCAAACCGCAGCGGATGGCCGCGCTTTTTCTGCCAGGCGATCAGATGCGGCAGCATCTCGCGCGTCGCCTTGCGATTACCGATAAAATTGTCGTCGACGAAATAGATGAAGGTCGGATGGCTGCCTTGCGCCAGCATGGCGTCGAGTTCGGCGCAGATCTGCTCCGGGGTTTTCAGCCGCGGCTGGCGGCCGTAGAGCGCCGGGATGTCGCAGAATTCGCAGCGATACGGACAACCCGAGGAGAATTGCAGCGAGCCGAGCAGATAGCGATCGAGTCTGATCAGGTGATAAGCGGGCACAGGAAAATCGGGTAGCGGCAACCGCTCGGCGGTTTCGAAGCGGATCTGCGCCGCGGGCGGCGCGCAATCCTCATCGAGGCTTGCGATCAGCTTGTCGGTGCCATCGCCGATCTCGCCGACATGGATATAGTCGAACTCGGGATACATTTCCGGCGCGCCGGAGACCGATGGGCCGCCGAGCGCGACCACTTTGCCGGCGGCCTTGGCGCGGCGGGCAATGTCATGAATCTGCGGCGCCTGGATGTGCATGCCGCTGACGAACACGGCGTCGGCCCAGGCGAGGTCCTTGGCGCTTGCCGGCGCGATATTCTCGTCGATGAAACGGACCCGCCATGGCTCGGGCATATAGGCCGCAATCAGCAAAAGCCCCTGCGGCGGCATGAACGCGCGCACCCGCCCGAACAAGTGATAAGCATGCGAAAACGTCCCGAAGGACGGCGCATAGGCGGGAAATACGCAAAGGATGCGGCGCGTATTGCGAGTGGTCAGCGGGTAACGCAACGGGACCCCTCCTAACTGCCGGCCGTGCTTGTCCTTTTCTAAGGAACTTGGCAACGGCGCTGGCTAACCCTAGCACGGCTCCCGCATTGCGAAGTGCCCGCGGCTGACTATATTCCGGCCAGCACGCGGGCCCCTTGGGGGGCCCGTAACGATTTTAACGCTCCAGACAATCTAACACCGCCCCGATGAAGCTCCGCAACATTGCCATTATTGCGCATGTCGACCACGGCAAGACCACGCTGGTCGACCGCCTGCTGCACCAGTCCGGCGCCTTCCGCGAGAATCAGCGGGTCGCCGAACGCGCACTCGATTCCAACGATCTGGAACGTGAACGGGGCATTACCATCCTGGCGAAGGCCACGTCGATTTTGTGGCAGGATGTGCGTATCAATATCGTCGACACCCCCGGCCACGCCGATTTCGGCGGCGAGGTCGAGCGCATCCTCAATATGGTCGACGGTGCCCTGGTGCTGGTGGATGCGGCCGAGGGCCCGTTGCCGCAGACCAAGTTCGTCGTCACCAAGGCGCTCAAAGTCGGCCTCAAGCCCATTGTCGTCATCAACAAAGTCGACCGTCCGGACGCCCGGCCGAACGAGGTCGCCAATGAAGTCTTCGACCTGTTCGCCGCGCTCGACGCCACAGAAGAGCAGCTCGACTTTCCGCTGCTCTACGGCTCGGCGAAGCAGGGCTGGATGGCCTCCGAGCCGACCGGCCCGACCGATCAGGGCATGGCGCCGTTGTTCGATCTGATCGTCCGGCATGTGGCTTCGCCGGAGGTCGAGTACGGCCCGTTCCGCATGCTCGGCACGATCCTGGAAGCGAATCCTTATCTCGGCCGCGTCGTCACCGGCCGCATCACCTCCGGCTCGATCAAACCGAACCAGCCGGTCAAGGTGCTCGACAGCAATGGGACGATTGTCGAGGACGGTCGCGTCACCAAGGTGCTCGCCTTCCGCGGGCTGGAGCGCACGCCGATCGAGGAAGGCCTCGCCGGCGACATCGTCTCGCTCGCAGGCCTGCCGGAGGCGACCGTATCGCATACCCTCTGCGCACCGGAGGTGACCGAACCTTTGCCCGCGCAGCCGATCGATCCGCCGACCCTCGCCATGACCTTCCGCATCAATGATTCGCCGCTCGCGGGAACCGAGGGCGACAAAGTGCAAAGCCGCATCATCCGCGAGCGCTTGCTGCGCGAGGCGGAAGGTAACGTGGCGCTGCGCATTTCCGAATCGGCGGAAAAAGATTCGATGGAGGTCGCCGGCCGCGGCGAATTGCAGCTCGGCATTCTCATCGAGACCATGCGGCGCGAGGGCTTCGAGCTCTCGGTCTCGCGCCCGAAGGTTTTGTTTCAGCAGGGGTCGGCCGGCGAAATGCTGGAACCGATCGAGGAAGTGGTCATCGACGTCGACGAGCAGCATGCCGGCGTGGTGGTGCAGAAGCTTGCCGAGCGCAAAGGCGAGATGATCGAGATGCGGCCCTCCGGCGGCGGCCGCGTGCGGCTGATCTTCCATGCGCCGACGCGCGGACTGATCGGCTATCACGGCGAACTTCTCACCGACACGCGCGGGACGGCGGTCATGAACCGCTTGTTTCACACTTATGGCCCTCACCGCGGCGAGATCACCGGGCGGCGCAACGGCGTCTTGATCTCGACCGATCAGGGCGAGTCGGTTGCCTATGCCATGTGGAACCTGGAAGACCGCGGCCCGATGATGATCGAGCCGGGCTGGAAGGTCTATCGCGGCATGATCGTCGGCGAACACACCCGCGACAACGACCTTGAAGTGAACGTGCTCAAGGGCAAGAAGCTCACCAACATCCGCACGCACTCGAAGGACGAGGCTATCCGGCTGACGCCGCCGATCCGCATGACCCTGGAGAAAGCGCTCGCCTATATCCAGGATGACGAGCTGGTCGAGGTAACGCCGAAATCGATTCGCCTGCGCAAGAGGTTGCTCGATCCCAACGAGCGCAAGAAGGACGAACGGCGAAAGGAAGCCGAGCGCGTCTGATCTCTGCCGCGCGGTTTGACCGGGCGAGTGTAGATTAAACCGAGCGCACATGGTGGTGAAGCGTGTCGGGCGGGATGCTGATGGCCCAGACATCACTGGCGGCAGATCGCCGAGCGTGTCACACGGCAATAACCGGCGAAAACGCCAGCACTATCGCGTAACCGTGTCGCTCGTGCAACAGCCTCTCAGATTGTGCACGGAGTCGAATTTTTTCGCCCGCAACGATGGCGCGTCCCACGCCGTTTCGGGTAATAATCCGGATCGTTAACCCAGCGTGAATCGTGGGACTTGAAGGTCGGACAATCGCTTGCTTTGATGACGCCATGAGCACTGTCCTCATCGAGATTCGCCGCGCTAAGCCTTACGACGCCGAGGCTGTTGCGGATGCTCACGATGATGCTTGGCGTACGGCTTATCAGGGAATCATTCCCGGCGCCGAACTGGAGCGGCTGATCAATCGCCGCGGCGCTGCTTGGTGGGACAGCGCGATTCGCAAAGGCAGCCGCATCGCGTTGCTGCAATTCGGCGAGAAGGTCGCGGGCTACGCCAATTACGGACGCAACCGCGCGCGCAGCCTGCATTATGACGGCGAGATCTACGAGCTTTATCTGCGGCCTGAATTCCAGGGGCTCGGCTTCGGCCGCCGCTTGTTCACGGCCGCGCGCCGCGACTTGGCGCAAAGCGGGTTGAAATCGTTGATCGTCTGGGCGCTGTCGGAAAACGACACCGCCGTCGAGTTTTATCGCGCGCTTGGTGGCAAGACCGTGGCCCGTTCGTCGGAAAAATTCGGCGCGCGCGTTCTCGACAAGATCGCCTTCGGCTGGAATAGCTGACGTCGCCTGACGGACGATAGCGGCTGCCGCGCGCATTCGCGCACAGTCTAGTCCAGCTTGCTTGTCACACGCCGCAACGCCGCAACGATTGCGTCAGCCTGTCCTTTGACCAGAACACGCTTGATGCGCGCGGTCGCGCCCGCCGCGATCGCCACATCGCGCGGCGGGATATCGAGAGCGCGCGCCAGCAGCCGGCACAGCGCATCGTTCGCTTCTCCCTCAAACGGCGCGGCGCGCACTCTGGCCTTGAGGACAGCGCGCCCGTCGGCCCGGCTCTCGATCCCTTCGATGGCGTCACGGCCGCCGCGCGGCGTCAGCCGCACGTCCACGAATATGCCGTCGGCCGCCGCGGTCCACGGCTCCTGCGCCACAGCGGCTCAGTAGACGTTCGGCAAGATGTAAAGCGCGATGACGTAGCGGATGAAGATGATGATCAAAAACAGAACCACCGGCGAGATGTCGATGCCGCCGAGATTGGGCAGAAAATTGCGGATCGGCCGCAGCACCGGTTCGGTGATGCGATAGAGAAATTCGCCGATCATGCCGATCGCCTGGTTGCGCGTGTTCACCACGTGAAAGGCGACCAGCCACGAAAAGATCGCGGCCGCGATGACGATCCAGATGTAAAGCTCGAGGGCGAGATCGATAACGAGAAACAATGCGCGCATGGATGCCCTTCGCCGGTGAGAGGGGGAACCTACCGATTTGATGCCCGCCGAACAAGCAAAAGCGCTGCGACTAAAGACCGGCTGGCGACACACAGCTTCGGCTTTGTTAACGGGTCCGGTCTGCCCCAGCCGGCCATTGACACGCTTCGTCCACCGCCCTAAATGGCCCGAACTCGCTAAAAGCCGGCACTCTATTCGGCCTGTTCGTGCCAGCGGCGGGGCCGTAGCTCAGTTGGGAGAGCGCCGCAATCGCACTGCGGAGGTCAGGGGTTCGAATCCCCTCGGCTCCACCAGCCTTCCGCTCGCTGCGCGAGCTTCGGCTCGGCGGGCCAAGGACCCCGGCGGCGCGGCGAACAAATGAGGGACGGACCGGAGGTCGTGTTGTCAGAGACCGGCGGGCTGCAGCCCCTGGAATGTTCTATCCGCCTGCCGCATCATAGTCGCGACCCAATTCGGGTGCTGCATTGCGCGCGGGACGAGTAGTAAGGGGACTAGAATTTCATGCGACTGATGACCGTCCGACTGGCCATTTTCGTACTTTGGCTGGGCAGCATGATCGTGCCGGCCGCGGCAACAGCGCCATGCGGCGGCGATTTCGGCACTTGGCTTGAGGGCCTGAAAGAGGAAGCGGCCGCGCAAGGCGTATCGCAGAGCACGATCCAGTCGGCATTGAGCGGCGTCACCTACGACCCGAACATCATCGCGCGCGACCATGCGCAGGGCGTGTTCCGCCAGAGCTTCGAGCAATTTTCCGGCCGCATGGTGCCGCCGCGGCTCGCCAAGGCCCAAAAACTCCTCAAGCAATATGCGCCGATCTTCGCCCGCATCGAGCAGCAATTCGGCGTGCCCGGACCTGTGATCGTCGCCATCTGGGGGCTCGAGACCGACTTCGGCGCCAATTCCGGCAAGTTTCCCACCATCCGGGCGCTGGCGACGCTGGCTTATGACTGCCGCCGGCCCGACAAATTTCGCCCCGAGGTGATCGCAGCTTTGCAGATCGTCGATCGTGGCGACATGAATCCGGCCGATATGCACGGCGCCTGGGCCGGCGAGATCGGCCAGACGCAGTTTCTGCCGTCGTCCTATCTGAAATACGCCGTCGATTTTGACGGCAGCGGCCACCGTGATCTCATTCGCAACGTGCCGGACGTACTCGCCTCCACCGCCAACTATCTCAAAGGTTACGGATGGCAGCGCGGCCAGCCCTGGGGCGAAGGCACGGCCAATTTCGACGTGCTGCTGCAATGGAACGCGTCGAAGGTCTACACCAAGACCGTGGCCTATTTCGCCGAGCAACTCGCTGCCACGCAGTAGAAGGCCGTGCGACGGCAACGGCGCCGTGACATGAAAACAATACCAACCGCGGCTCTGCTCGCCTTCTGCGCAATGTCGGCTGCGGCGGCGCAGGACGCCAAATCGGCGCCGCCGGCCGATCTGCCCGAAGGCGCCGCGAAATCAGTCGTCGCGGCGCAATGCATCGGCTGTCACGACCTTTCGCGCATCCTCAATGCCAACCACTCTGCCGCGGAATGGCGTAACGTCGTCAACATGATGGTCGCCGCCGGCGCCAGATTGTCGCCAGCGGAAAAAGACGCCGTCGCGCGGTATCTGATCGAAAGCTTCCCTGAACGAGCGAGGCCGCGCCCGGTCGTGATCGCCGGGCCGGTGCAGGTTTCGTTCCGCGAGTGGGAAGTGCCTACACCCGGCGCGCGGCCGCACGATCCGCTGGCGACGCCGGACGGCGCACTCTGGTACACGGGCCAAATGGCCAATATTTTGGGCCGGCTCGATCCGTCGACAGGCGCGATCAAAGAATATCCACTAAAGACACCCGCCTCCGGCCCGCACGGCCTGGTCGACGACCAAGCCGGTCACATCTGGTTCACGGCGAACTTCGCCGGTTATATCGGCGAGCTCGATCCAAAGAGCGGCGAGGTCAAGGAATATCAGCTGCCCGATGCGGCGCGCGACCCGCACACGCTGCTGTTCGACAATGACGGCGTGCTCTGGTTCACCGTGCAAAACGCCAACATGCTCGGCCGCCTCGATCCGAAGAGCGGCGCGATCAAGCTCGTCGCCGTGGCGACGCCCGGCGCCCGGCCCTATGGGATGGCCTTGAGCGCCGACGGCCGATCCATCTTCTTCGACCTGTTCGGCAGCAAAAAGATTGCCCGCGTCGATCGTGCGTCGATGGCGATCACGGAATACCCGCTGCCGGACGGCTCAAGCCGCCCGCGCCGCATCGCCGTGAGCGGCGACGGCTTTGTTTGGTATTCCGACTATTCGCGCGGACGCCTGGGCCGGCTCGACCCGCAGACCGGCAAGGTGACCGAATATCCCTCTCTGGGCGGCCCGCAATCGCAGCCCTATGCCATCGCCGCGCTCAACGGCGCTGTTTGGTATGTCAAGACCGGCGTGCAGCCGAACGTGCTGGTGCGCTTCGATCCGGCGGCGGAGAAGTTTCAGACCTGGACCATTCCCTCGGGCGGCGGGGTGGTGCGCAACATGATGCCGACGCGCGACGGCAATCTTGCGTTGGCCTGCAGCGGCGTCAACGGCGTCGCGCTCGCCGAGATCAAGAGCCGGGGCGGGACGTAGCCCTTAAATCGCGATCCGTGTTTCAATCGCGTCGTAGTCGGCGCGAAGGCCTCCATCCGCTGTGTCGAGAAGTCCGGCCTCGGTGAGAGTCTGTACGTCCGCGTGTACGTTGCTGTAGTCGCGCTTCAACGCCTTCGCCAGCGCGCGAACACTGGTTACATCGTGATGCCGCACGTAGCGCAACAACTCCATCCGCTTGCTTGTCAAGACACGCACCAGCGTGTCCCAGCTCTCAAATGTTAAATAGCGTTCGCGGACTTTTTCTCGGCGTTCTGCTCGATGCCACGCATCGATAAACCGGCGGCCCGCTTCTTTCTCAACGGCGCCGCCAACCGCGACTTTTACTTTCCTCATGTCCCGCCACGCAAGGTTTTCACATCGGACAGGAAATCGGCGATCAATTTCTCAACCGTCTCAAACCTGTACGACGTCTCGATGTCCCGAAAATGTTTGTGATCACCTTTGCCGCGCTCATTGTCGTAACCGATTTCGCGCACTCCTGGCCGTCCGTAGAATAGGGAGTATTTGAATTCGTGCGCCGACGACGGCACCGGCGAAGAAACACGCCAGAGCTTCATTTCGAGGATGGAGCCGTCTTCGTAATTGATACGTTCATAGAAGATCAATTCGGCCTTTCTCTTTGCCATAATGGCTAGTAAGACCATATGGTGTCAATGGCCATCATTTCAAGCGGCTTCGCGTTGGCCGATCCAGCGTTCGAGAAACACGGCCAACCAGGCGCGCGCGCTGTAGTCGTAGACCTCGCGATCGGCGAAATGCTGGGCGCGGGGCTTTGCGCCCGGCATTTCCAGGCGCACATGTCCGCGCGTCGTCCAGCGGTGCATCATCGCGTGTGTTACGTCGGGGTGAAATTGCAGCGCAAAGCTTCGCCGATACCGGAAGGCCTGCACCTCGAACATGTCGCCTTCGGCCAGCAGCTCGGCGCAACGCGGCAGCCCGAAGCCCTCGCGGTGCCACTGATAGACCTGCTCGGGCCAGTCGCTGACCAGCGCGAGCCCCGCCGACGTCGGCCGGATCGGATAATAGCCGATCTCGGCTTGACCCTCAGGATGGGGAAGCACCTGGGCACCGAGGGCGCGCGCGAACATCTGCGCGCCGAGGCAGATGCCGAGGAACGGCTTATCCTCGTTCAGCGGTACGGTGGTCCAATCGATCTCGCGCCGAATGAATTCGTCTTCGTCGTTGGCGCTCATCGGGCCGCCGAAAATAACCGCGGCGGCGTGATCGCGCATGGTCTGAGGCAGCACGTCGCCGAAACGCGGGCGCCGCACGTCGAGCCGGTAGCCGAGCCGCTTTAGCGAAAAACCGACCCTACCGGGCGTGGAATGTTCCTGGTGCAGGACAATCAGGATCGGCAGTTGCATGGTCGAGAATCGGGCACCCCGCAGAATTTTTTTATCGCTTTTGGCGGCAAAAGCAAAGGTCCATCCTGCTGCCCAGGTATGCGCGGCAACTTGGAGACTGCGGCCGACGCGCCCGGCCCCTTGGGTCGCTATCCTTGGCTCGTTATCCCTGGCTCGCTCCGTCGGTCGGCTTGTCAGCCCCCTTGTTGGTTTCCTTGGCGATCCGTTGCCGCAGCTCGATTCTCTCCCGCGACGAGACGCCCAAAAGGTCGGCCGCGCGCCACAGCAGATTGTCTTCCAATTCGTCGCGCTGGCCGTCGGCGTAGACGATCTCCCACATCATCTCGATGATCTTGGCGCGGCCTTCCTCATCGAGGACGCGGTTGAGCAGCTTGGTGAAGTGATAAAGATCGACCGCCTCATGCTCGGCCGCCGTCGCGCGGTCGATCAATTCATCGGCCAGCTTGTCGTCAAGATCGAAGCGACGCTTTACGACCGCATGCAGCTTATCGCGCTCGCGCGGCGACACGTCGCCGTCGATGCCGGCGGCGTGCACCAGCAACGCCACCGCCGCGAGGCGATAGTCGTTGTCGGCAAATTGGCTCGGATGCTTTTCGCCTTCGACAAATTCGGCGACGAAGTTTCGAAATGATTCAAACATGGGTGACTGTGCTCGGGGGTTTTAGCCGTTGATCCCAAAAGTCATATCGCGAGCGGGCGCGACCGTTGCAAGGCCCGACATCGCCCACGGTTTCCTAGTTGCTGAGAGATGGAATTCACTCCGCCGCGGTAGCCTTGGCCGCTACCTGCTCGTTGACCATCTTCTGGATCGTCTGCAGATCCGGCTTGCCGGTGCCGAGAAGCGGCAGCTTGTCGACGATGATGACTTCCGCCGGCATCATCAGTTCGGCGGCGTGTTTGCTGCGGGCATACGCCTGGAAGTCGGCGCGCGTAGCAGTGTGCTTGTCGGTGACCAGAATAAGCCGCTCGCCTTTGCGCGCATCCGGCACCGCCACCACCGCCGAATTGTAGCTCGGCCACAGTTCGGCGGCGAGCATCTCTACGGCGGCGAGGGAAATCATCTCGCCGCCCACTTTGGCGAAGCGCTTGGCGCGGCCCTTGATGGCGATATAGCCTTGGTCGTCGATCGAGACGATGTCGCCGGTGTCGTACCAGCCTTCGTGCGGCGGCTCGAGCACGCCCGGTTTTTCCGCCCGCAAATAGCCGAGCATCACGTTGGGGCCCTTGACGAACAGCCGACCGGCGCCCTCGTCCACGCCCTCGACTTTCTCGGTCCGCGCCTGCATGCCGGGCAATAGCCGGCCGACCGTGCCGAATTTGTTGAACATCGGCGTATTGAGCGCCAGCACCGGCGAGGTCTCGGTTACACCGTAGCCTTCGAGGATGCGCAGGCCGAACTTTTCCAGATAGGTGCGGCGCGTGGTTTCCTTGATCGGCTCGGCGCCGGCGATGATGTAGCGCAGCGAGCGGAAGTCGTACGGGTTGGCCATGCGCGCATAGCCGGCGAGGAAAGTGTCGGTGCCGAACATGTAGGTGGCGCAAATGCCGTAAACCAATTCCGGCACAGTGCGGTAGTGCAGCGGCGACGGATAGAAGAATGTCGGCACGCCGGAGATCAGCGGCAGCACAATGCCGCCCATGAAGCCGAAGGAATGGAAAGCCGGCAGCGCCATGAACAGGCGGTCGTCGCGCCCGAAATCGATGCGGGCTTCCGCTTGCGCAACATTCGACAGGACGTTGCGGTGGGAGAGCACGACGCCCTTCGGTACGCCTTCGGTTCCAGAGGTAAACAAGATGACCGCCCAATCGTCAGGCTTGCGCGCAACAAGCGGCCGCTTCGCCCGCAACGCGCCGAATAGCTTGTCGGAGAAGGTCACCGTCTTGCGAACGTCTTCCAGGTAAACGAGGCGGACGTGGCCCTCGATGCCGGCGATCAGTTTTTCCAGCCGGCCCTTTTCCACGAAGGCATGCGCGGTGACGATGGTGTCGACCTGCGCGGCGCGACAGGCGCCGAGCACATTGGCGGCGCCGGCGCTGAAATTGATCATCGCCGGCACGCGGCCGGCCGACTGCAACGCCAGCACCGAGACAGCGGCACCGTTCGAGGTCGGCAGCATGACGCCGACCGGCTTGCCCTCCGGCGCCAGCGCCGCGAGCTTCGCGCCCAGAATTCGGATCGCCTGGCGCAGCCGCTTGTAGGTGAGCTGTCCGCTGGTCGGATCCTCACAGATCTGCCAACTGCCGCCATGCTCGTGCGCCGCCTCCACCACCGCTTCGACGACGGTGCGGTTGGTATGCGCGGTGCGGAACATCAGGTTCGACATGATGTCGTACATCGCCGCGCCGGCTGCCAGGCGCCGCTTGCGGCCCTTGAGCGCCGGATCGACATTCATCTTCACTGGCTCAAGGATCGTCACTTTGATCTTCGGAAACAGCCGGCGCCGCACCTGCGCGTTGGTCAAGCGCGAGAAGATCGTGCGCTCCGGCCCTTCGATCCGGACCGGCACCACCATCGCGTCCGACTTGTCGGCGATCATCGCCGCGCCGTCGTAGATTTTCATCAGGCTGCCGGTGATGGTGATGCGGCCTTCCGGAAAGATCACCAGCATGTTGCCTTCGCGCACCGCGTTGATGATCGTGCGCAGCGCCATCGGCTTGAGCGGATCGAGCGCCATGGTGCGCACGAACGGCAGGAACGGCTGAATCCACCAGCGCTGCGCAATGCCGGTATCGACTGCGAACACCGGACGCTTGGGCAGGATGGCCATCGCGACCGGAGCGTCGAGGAAGCTCACATGGTTCATCGCGATGATGGCGTTGTCGCCGGCCTTGGCGACGTTCTCCAGCCCCTCGACTTCGAGCCGGTAAAAGGCGCGGAAGACAATGGAGAGGAAGTCGTTCAGCCAGCTCGTCGGCATTGTGCGGGCGATGAACACGGCGACGACGAGATTGGCGACGCCGATGAGCACGAACAGCACGGGGACGCTGATGCCGAGCGTTTGCAGCAGGCCGAAGAAAACGGCGCCGACCACCATGAAGGCGGCGTTGAGCACGTTGACGGCGGCGACCACGCGGGCACGATGATCGGAACCGGCCCACGCCTGCACGGCGGCGAACGTCGGCACGATGAACAAGCCGCCGGCGATCGCCAACCCGGCGAGATCGATGGCGATATGGATCGAGCGCGGCGAGGAGAAATAATGCGCAAAATCGATCGGGCTCGCTGGATGCACCAGTCCCGACGAAGTCAGGCCGAGGTCGATCGCGAACAGGCCGATCAGCACTCCGCCAATCAGCGTCGGCAGCAGCACGATGCGGCCATGCGCGAGCCAGGCGGCCAAGCCCGATCCGATCGCGACCGACACCGAGAAAATGGTGAGAAAGAGCGTGACCACGCCGGCGGTGCCGCCGATGGTATGTTCCGCCAAGGTCGGCAGCATCGACAAGACGACGGCGCCGACGAGCCAGAACCAGCTCGCCACCAAAGCGCCCCACCAGAGCCGCCGGTCGGCGCGCACATACTTGATCAGGCTGATGGTCGAGGCGGCGATGTTCGGATTGATCTTCAGATTCGGCGCGCCTTCGCCAGTGCGCGGAATGAACAAGCTCGCGATCCAGGTGGCGGTTGCCGAGACCAGCATCAGCCAGGCGAAATGCAGAGGATCGCCGCCGTCGCCGGCCGCAAGCCCGGCCACGATGGTGCCGATCAGAATGGCGATGAACGTTCCGCCTTCGACCAGCGCGTTGCCCTTGGTCAGTTCTTCACGCGCCAGATGATCGGGCAGGATGCCGTATTTGATCGGGCCGAACAGTGCGGCAATCACGCCGTAGAGAAAGACGGCGAGAAACAGCACGGCGATCGAATGAAACGCGAAGCCGACCACCGCCAGCACGGCGATGGAGATCTCGAACAGCTTTAATCGGCGCGCGACAATAGCCTTGTCGAACCGGTCGGCGATCTCGCCGCCAACGCCGGACAGAAAGAAGAACGGGAACGTCAGCGCCGCGGCTGCGAGCTGGATCAAGGCGCCTGACTCGGCCTCGCCGAGCCGGAACAGCAGCACAAAGACCAGGGCCTGCTTGAGGAAGTTGTCGCCGAACGCCGAGAAAGCCTGGCACCAGAACAAAGGCGCAAAACGTCGCGTCGTCATCAAGGACGTAGACATGGCTCTCCCGCCGTTCGATTCCCATTTTCGCGGCCGGATTTTAGACGGCCGGCGAAGAATTGGCGATGCGGTTTCGGGACAGAAAGGGAGCCGTGAGGCACCGATTGGACGACGGATTTCGCCTTCACGATCAGCGAGATGATGGCTCTGCGGCCGGAACCCGCCGCGGCTATGGCTTTTTCGGCCTGCCCGCCGGCCGCCTGGGCGGCCGCGCCGCCAAGAGCCGGCGAATGCGGTCGTGCACCAATTGCGGCTCGTACGGCTTCGGTATCGGGCCGTCCTCGCACAGGTGGGCCGCGGCGTTGACGGCGCGGGGCGCGGTGCCGGTCAGGATCACATCCAGGCCCGGACGGTTTGCGCGCGTCCACTGGGCGAGGCCGAAACCGTCCATCGCGCCCGGCATCTCGATATCGGTGAACAGCACGTCGATGTCGAGCTCGGGCTGTTGGAGCACCAGCACCGCCTCGTCGGCGTCGGCCGCCTCGATCACCTTGTAGCCGCAGTCGCGCAAATAAGCGGCGATGGTCAATCGCAGCAGGACCTCATCCTCGACCACCAGCACGGTTTCGCTGGCCTTGGCCGCTCGCCCGCTCTTACCGCTCATAGTCCGACTCGCCCAATAATCTTCGGACCTGCTCGACCAGTTCGCGCAGATCGTAAGGTTTGGCGAGGAACGCGTCGGCAAAGTCGCCGACCGATTGCTCGGGCCTTCCACTCGAACCGATGATGCTCTTGATTCCAGGGAAACGCGCATGGGCAAATTTCGCCAGCGCCACGCCGTCCATTTCGCCCGGCATGCGGATATCGGTGAACAGCAAATGCACGGGCAGCGAACTTTGCAGAACGGTCAGCGCTTCGTCAGCATTGGAAGCTTCCAGCACCTGCAGGCCCTGACTGCGCAACTCGTCCGCCAGCATCAGCCGAGTCAGCACCTCGTCCTCGACCAAGAGAACCGTCAGCTCTCGGGGCGCGGTTCCGCCCTCTACGGCCAACATGCTCCCCTCGGTCCTCACGTTTCTGTTTCCCGCATGAGCGGCACCAGGACATCGACGCTGAAGCGAAAGCCGTCGCCCGGCTGGTAACGCCGCCATGGCGCGGGAGGTTCCCCCAGCCTTTTGAAATAGCTTCAAAAAAGCCGCTTGGCCTAATGGCGGCCGAAACGGCGGGGGCTGGTATCGGTGACGCCGAGATGCGTTTCGAGCGCGGCCCGGTCGTTCAACAAGGTCGCGCTGTCTGCGGCATGAACCACGGCGCCGCGCTCGACAATGATCGCGTGGTCGGTGACGCCCAGGATCTTTTTGGCATTCTGCTCGACCAAAATGGCCGACATGCCCCCGTCGCGGATGATGCGCCGCAGCGCTTTCAGCAACTCCTCGACAATGATTGGCGCCAGGCCTTCGAGCGGCTCGTCGAGCAAAAGCACCCGCGGATTGAGCACCAGCGCGCGGCCGACGGCCAACATCTGCTGTTCCCCGCCGGACAATTGATTGCCAAGATTTTGGCGGCGCTCGTTGAGCCGCGGGAACATGGCGTAGACCTTGTCGGTGGTCCAGCGGCCCGGACGCGCTACGGCGGTGAGGTTCTCATGTACCGTGAGCGACTTGAAGATGTTGCGCTCCTGCGGCACCCAGCCGACGCCGGCGTGCGCGCGCTGATCCGGACGGAGCTTGGTGATGTCGCGCCCGTCGAGCGCGATGGTTCCGGAAAAGTAGCGCGTGACGCCGACGATGGTATTGATCAGCGTAGTCTTGCCCATGCCGTTGCGGCCGAGCAGCGCCAAAGCCTCTCCCTCGGCGAGCGACAGCGAAATGCGCGAGAGCACCACCGCCTCACCGTAACCGGCCGACAGTTGCTCGATCTTGAGGAGATCAGGCATCGAGCTCCTCGCCGAGATAGACGGCTTTGACCCGCGGATCGCGCGCGACTTCCTCGGGCGCGCCGTCGAGCAGAAGGCCGCCATTGACCAGAACGGAAATGCGATCGGCAAAAGAAAACACCAAGTCCATGTCGTGCTCGATCAGGAGCACGGTCACATCCGCCGGCAATTCGCCGATAGTGGCAAGCAGCTCCTGGCGCTCGGCATCGGGCACGCCGGCGGCCGGCTCATCGAGCAACAGCACTTGCGGCCGGCAGGCGAAGGCGAGCGCGATCTCGAGCAGGCGCTGCTTGCCATAAGGCAGGATCGCCGTGCGCTCGTGCATGATGTCGGTCAGGCGAAACCGTTCGACGATCTCCACGATCTCATCGGTCACCGCCGATCTGCTGCCGACCAGCCGCCACCAATCGCTGCCGTGCCCAAGCCGTTCGGAGACCGCAAGACCGATGGTCTCGAGCGGCGTCAGATCCAAGAACAGCTGATTGATCTGGAACGTGCGCGCCATGCCGAGCCGCACGCGCTGATGCGGGCGCAGGGCCGTAATATCGTTGCCGGCAAGAATGATTCGGCCGGCGGTCGGCCGCAGCACGCCGGTGAGCAGGTTGATTACCGTCGTCTTGCCGGCGCCGTTCGGGCCGATCAGAGCGTGGCGCGCGCCTTTCTCGATCGACAACGACACGTCGTGCGCGGCGACGATGCCGCCGAAGCGTTTTTCCAGGCCGATCGTTTCGAGGATCGGCATGGTTCAATGTCCCTTTGGAGCTGCGCTGTCAGGCGGCGCCGAACGCGCCACGAGCTGCTTGCCGAAGCGATAGACCCAAGCGCGCGCGGCGGCGGTCCAGCTTTCGACGCGCTCACGCCCGATCAGCACGATCACGACGAGCACGAAGCCGATCCAGAATTGCCAGTATTGCGGCGTCAGGCTCGCGAGCCAGTCCTGCAGGAATTTGTAGATCACCGCGCCGATCAAGCCGCCATAGAGGTAGCCGGTGCCGCCGATGATGAGAACGAGAAGCAGATCGGCCGAGCGCTCGAGCGAAAGCACGTCGAGCGAGCAGAAGGCGGTCACCTGGGTGAGCAGCGCGCCGGCGATGCCGGCGAAACCGGCCGAGACAGTGTAGATCGCAATCAGCCGGCGGTTGACCGGAATGCCGATGGCGGAGGCGCGCAGCGGATTGCCTTTGAGCGAGCGCAGCGACAGACCGAACGGCGAATAGACCATGCGCCGCGCGATCAGAAAGCAGATGAACAAAACCACGAGGCAATAGATATAGCCATTGTGGCCGAACATATCGAAACGGAACCGGCCGAAGATCGGCGCGATATTGATGCCCTGCAAACCATCGGCGCCGCCGGTGATGTTGGAAAAGCGGTTGGCGAGTTCGCCGAGCATCAACGCAACGCCGAGCGTCACCATCAGCCGGGTCAAATCGGAGCCGCGCAGCACCAGGAAGCTCGTGACGAAGCCGAGCGCCGCCGCGGCCACGCCCGCCACTAGCAACGCGACAATCGGCTCGTTGATGATTTCGTACTTGGCGAGCAGGCCCGCGGTATAGCCGGCGAGGCCGAAGAACGCCGCCTGACCGAGCGAGATGATGCCGGCGTAACCAAGGATCAGATCGAGCGACAGCGCAAACAGCGCGAGAATGGCGGTCTCGGTGAGGATGAGATGCTTGCCGGGGAACAGCCAGATGGTCGCGAAAGCAAACACCCAGAACGCGATCTCGAGCGGCGACCAGCGCGCACGCCGCGCCAAATAAGACGATACTTCCTTGCCGGCTTCGGTCATGGCGTCACCGGGCGGCGCTGCGGGCGAACAAGCCCTGCGGCCGCCAGAGCAAGACCACGATCATGATCGTATAGATCACGAACGCGCCGAGCTTGGGCACATAATATTTGCCGGCCACGTCGGCGATGCCGAGCAGGATCGAGGCGAGGAACGGCCCGGTGATGCTGGACGTGCCGCCGACCGTCACCACGATCAGAAAGTAGATCATGTATTTGAGCGGGAAGGTCGGATCGAGGCCGAGAATCTCCGCGCCCAGCGCGCCGCCGAGGCCGGCGAGCCCGGAGCCGAAGGCGAAGGTTATGGCAAAGACCGCGCCGACATTGATCCCAAGCCCGCGCGCCACGCGCCGGTCATCGACTGCGGCGCGCAATCGGCTGCCGAAGCGGGTCTTCGTAATCGCCAACTGCAAGCCGATCGTCAGCAGACCGCAGATCAGAATGATCAGCAGCCGGTATTTGCTCATGCCGACACCGAAGACATTGAACTGGCCTTGCAGCGCCTGCGGTATGATCACGAATTGCTGCGAGGAGCCCATCACGTAATCGACGGCCGCCACCGACATGAAGACAAGCCCGATCGTGAACAACACCTGATCGAGGTGGCTGCGGGCGTAAACATGTACGTAGAGTGTGCGCTCGAATAGGGCGCCAATCGCCGCCGTCACTACGAAAGCGAGCGGCAGGCCGAGCGCAAATGGCACGCCCAGGCGATTGACGAGGATCACCGTGCAATAGCCGCCGGCCATGGCGAAGGCGCCGTGGGCGAGATTGATGAAATTCATCAGGCCGAGCGTGATGGACAGGCCGCACGCCAGCACGAACAGCAGCATGCCGTAGGCAATTCCATCGAACAGGATCGTCAGCATCGGCGCTTGGTCATTCGCTGGTCATTTCGGAAGCCGCGCAAGCGGCTGTCCGGAATCCATAACCACAGTCCTTGCCATTTTTCCACGGTCTGTGGTTATGGATTGCGGGCGTTCGCCCGCGCCCCGGAATGACAGTCAGATTATTTCTGTTCGGCCGCCTTCACCGGGTCCTTGACCGCCGGGAAGTTTGCGAATTCCACGTTGTAGAGCTCGCCGTTCTTCTTTTCGACCTTGCGGATATAAATGTTCTGAACGATGTCGCGGGTCTGCGGATCGATCGAGATCGGCCCGCGCGGCGATTCCCATGCCATGCCCTTGATGGCGGCAATGAGCGAGTCGCCATCGGTCTTGCCGCCGGTCTTTTTCAGCGCCTCGTAGATCAGGTGCATGCCGTCATAAGCGCCGACCGCCATGAAATTCGGCCGCATGCCGTCATTGGCCTTCTTGAAGGCAGCAACGAACTCCTTGTTCAGCGGCGAGTCGTGATCGGCGGAGTAAAGATGCGCGGTGACCGTGCCGATGACGGCGTCGCCCATACCGGGCAGCAGATCGTCGTCCATCACGTCGCCCGGGCCGATGATCTTGATGCCGGCCTTGTCGAGGCCGCGCTCGACGAATTGCTTCACGAAAGTTCCGCCCTGCCCGGAGGGAACGAACACAAAGATCGCATCCGGCTTTTGGTCGGCGGCGCGCTGCAGGAAGGGCGCAAAATCCGGATTGGCCAGCGGGAAGCGGATCGATTCTAGAACCTCGCCGCCCTTCTTCTTGAATTCGGCAATGAAGGATTTCTCCGCATCCACGCCCGGCGCATAGTCCGAGATCATGGTCACAACCTTCTTGATGCCGTTCTCGGCCGCCCAGTCGGCCATCGGCACGGTCGATTGCGCGAGCGTAAAGCTTGTGCGGGCGATGTAGGGCGACTTCTCCGTAATGATCGACGTTCCGGCCGCGGTGACGATTTCCGGCGTCTTCGACTCGGCCGAGAGCGGCGCGACCGAAAGCGCCGCCGGCGTCACGCCAAAGCCGGCCACGAACGCGACTTTTTCGTTGACGATCAGCTCCTGCGCGATGCGCTTGGTGTTGTCCGGGACCGCGCCGTCATCCTTGATGATGAGCTCGATCTTCTTGCCGGCGACGGTGTCGCCATGCTGCGCCATGTAGAGCTTGATGGCCGCCGCTTCCTGCTTGCCGGTGGACTGCTGCTGGCCCGTCATCGGCAGAATGAAGCCGATCTTGACCGTGTCCTCCGCGAACGCGGCATCTGCCGCCGCGAAGCCGAGCACAACGGCGGCTGCAACAACAAAAAAACTACGCACCATGGGTCTTCCTCCCGAAAGGAGCGATCTGAGCGCCACTAGAGCATGATCCCGAAAAGTGGCAACCGGTTTTCGGCAAAGATCATGCTCGAATAAAACGCCAGAGAGGGATGACGATTCGAAGAAACGTCATCCCGCTCTGAGGCTTTTCGTTTGTGAGGTTGGCATTGCCATTCCGGACGGTCCTTGTCCAGATCACAGGTTGTCCCACCAGCGCATGATCCCGGTCTAGCCTGCACACCCGCTTTTCTTCCGGGCGCCGGAGAAGAACGGCGTTTCTTGGCTGCGCGGGTCGCGTCTGGACTTTAAGGATCGCACAAAAAGCGGAGGCCCGAGCTTGCGCCAGGGCCTTGCGTGTTTGTTAAGGAATGTTTCTCAGCGCGCCGGCATCAGACTAAAGTCGCATCGCGGCGCGCCTTTCGCACCCGTGCCCGTGGGAAACCGCCCGCCCCGAAACTAAAATCCGAAGGCGGGCGTCTCTCCCCTCACGGCCCTACTGTACGACCTCGCCATGCAGCGCCAGGTCGAGCCCTTCGCGTTCGACCTCTTCGCTGACGCGCAGCCCGATAACCAAGTCGACGATTTTGAGGATGATCAGGGTGACGATCACATCGTAGACGAACACGACCGCCACACCGATGATCTGATTGACCACTTGGCCGGCGTTGCCTTCGATCAGGCCCGCGGTGCCCCCATAGGCGGCGACCGCAAATACGCCGGTGAGGATGGCGCCGGTGGCGCCGCCGACGGCGTGGACGCCGAAGGCATCGAGCGCGTCGTCATAGCCGAAGAAATGCTTCAGCCCGCTGACGCCCCAGTAACAGACGATGCCGGCCGCAATACCGATTGCCAACGCCCCCATCGGGCCGACGAAACCGGAAGCCGGCGTAATGGCGACGAGACCCGCCACGGCGCCCGAGCAGATGCCGATCACGGTCGGTTTGCCGCGCATGATCCACTCGACGATCATCCAGGTGAAGCCGGCGGTCGCGGTGGCGAGGTGAGTGACCAGCATGGCCATGCCGGCCTGCATGCCGGCCGACACGGCGGAGCCGGCATTGAACCCGAACCAGCCGACCCACAGCAGCGAAGCGCCGATCAGGGTGTAGACCATGTTGTGGGGCGGCGCCGTATCCTTGCGCTTGCCGAGCATGAGCGCCGCCATCAGGCCGGCGGTGCCGGAATTCACATGCACCACGGTGCCGCCGGCGAAGTCGAGCACCTTGACCCAGGCCGCGTCGTTGGCGGCGTTGAGGATGCCGTCCGGCCCCCAGACCCAATGCGCGATCGGCGAATAGACAAAGATCGCCCACAGCCCGATGAACCACAGCATGGCGGAAAACTTCATGCGCTCCGCGAACGAGCCGGCGATCAGCGCCGCCGTGATGATCGCGAAGGTCAGTTGGAACATCGAGTAGACGGTCTCGGGGATGGTCGGCGCCAACGGATTGGGATTGCCGATACCCTTCGAGATGTCGCTGACGATGCCTTGCAGGAAGGCGCGGTCGAGCCCGCCGATGAATGGTGTCCCCGACCGGAAGGCAATGCTGTAGGTGAAGACGAGCCATAGGATGCTGACGACGCAGGTGATGGCAAAGCTGGTCATCACTGTGTCGCCAACATTCTTTTTGCGCACCATGCCGCCGTAGAACAGCGCCAGCCCCGGGATGGTCATCATCAGCACAATGGCCACCGACGTCAGCATCCAGGCGGTGTCGCCGGAATTGGGCGAGCAATTCGTCAGGGTCTTGGCGTCGCAGGCAGGCGGCGCAGCCGCGGCAGCAGCAGGCGCTTCGGCGGCGGTCTCGGCGAAAGATGCATGGAAGGTCGGCAGGCTCAGCAAGATCGCTAGAACCAGCGCTCCTGCGAGAGCCAATAGCCCCGCGCGCGAAAATCTATTGAAGATCATGGTTTCACTCCTGTCCGTCTGAATCTCGGTGCGGGGTTACTAGAGGGCGGCGGCGTCGGTTTCGCCGGTCCGGATGCGGACCGCGTGATCGATGCCGAAGACAAAAATCTTGCCGTCGCCAATTTGGCCGGTTTTCGCCGCCGTAGAAATCGTTTCGACGACTTTGTCCACCTGATTAGCGGCACAGGCGATTTCGAGCTTGATCTTCGGCAGGAAGCTCACCGCGTATTCGGCCCCGCGGTAGATTTCCGTGTGACCCTTCTGACGCCCATAACCCTTGACCTCGGTGACCGTCAGCCCCTGCACCCCGATCTTGGTAAGCGCGTCGCGGACCTCGTCGAGCTTGAACGGCTTGATGATGGCCATGACGATTTTCATTGCTTCAATCTCCCCCATCCCCCTTTCGCTCGTAACGTCGACCGGGCGGACTAAGCTTGCGATGGCCGCGGTGGAACTAGGTCCCGGACGCGGCTTGGCAGTGTGAATGGTAAATCAAGGGCCGTGCCAGTTCGCCCGGCGGCCGCTAACCCGCTGGCAATGCATAGCTGTGGGGCGGCCGCTGGCCCTTTCGGCCGCGCGGCGCGCGCCGGCGTCGGCGGCTTCGCCCAAACATCAGACAGGCTGCTTAATAACTAGGCTCTTGGCTATTTATCTCGGCCGCCGAGCGGCTTGGCCGATGGCGGGAACCCGGCGGCGCTGGACGGCCAGCCTAGAGCGCGTCGGCGTCCGTCTCACCGGTGCGGATGCGAACCGCCTGCTCGATCGGCGCCACAAAGATCTTGCCGTCGCCGATCTGCCCGGTCTTGGCGGCCGCGCCGATGGCTTCGACCGCCTTCTGGGCGAGATCGGAGGCGACAGCGATCTCAAGCCGGACCTTGGGCAGGAAGTTCACGGCATATTCGGCGCCGCGATAGATTTCCATATGACCCTTTTGGCGGCCGTAGCCTTTGACCTCGGTCACGGTCATGCCGTGCACCCCGATCGCGGTCAGCGCGTCACGCACCTCCTCGAGCTTGAACGGCTTGATGATGGCGATGACGAGCTTCATGGGGCTGTTCCTGGATCGTGGGTCTTCGACATTAACGTTCAATCGGCGCGCGACGATATCGGCATCCGACAGAATTGTCCTGCAGAACGTTTCTTCTCTACCAGCTTCTCACACTTTCGGCCGCGTCCGCTGTTCAAGCCTGCTTAGGTCTAATCGGCTTTTGGCCGGCGCAGCCGCAGCAGGCCCTCCTGAGCGACCGAAGCCACCAGAATGCCGTCGCTGGTAAACACCGAGCCGCGCGAGAAGCCGCGCGCGCTGCTCATGTTGGGGCTGTCCTGGACATAGAGCAA
>DATMQV010000407.1:0-11448 GCA_035566615.1 Xanthobacteraceae bacterium | reverse complement strand
TCGCCGCTTTATCGGCGATCGAGCGGGCCCGCAGCGTCGAGCCGGTATGGGTGAGCCGTTTGAACATGAGGCGGCGGAAATCGACACTGGCGCGAGGCGACGCTTGAAAGGCGATTTGTACGATGCGCCCTTCGACGGCGGCTGCGTCGTAGTTGCGATCGACATATTCGCCGCCGATCATGTCGAGGATGACGTCGGCGCCGCGGTCGCCGGTCGCCTTCTTGGTTGCGGCGACGAAATCTTCAGTCTTGTAGTTAACGGCGACATCGGTGCCGAGCGCAACGCACGCGGCGCATTTTTCCGACGACCCAGCCGTCGTGATGACGCGTGCGCCGAAAGCTTTGGCGAGCTGAATGGCTGTTGTACCGATGCCGGACGATCCGCCGTGGACAAGGAGCGTTTCTCCGGCAGCGAGCCGGCCGCGATCGAACACATTGTGCCAAACGGTAAAGAAGGTTTCGGGGATCGCGGCCGCCTCGATCGGCGAAAGATTCTGCGGGACCGGAAGCGCGTGACTTTCATGGGCGAGGCAATATTCGGCATAACCGCCGCCGACGACGAGCGCCATCACCATGTCGCCGTTCTTCCACCGCGTTACACCCGTGCCGCACGCGACTACTTCGCCGGAGATCTCAAGGCCCGGGATACCGGTCGCACCTTGCGGTGGCGGGTAGAGGCCCATGCGTTGCATGACGTCCGGCCGATTGACGCCCGCGGCAACGATCTTGACGAGAATCTCGCCGGCCGCAGGTTGAGGCAGCGGTCGCGACTCCGGCGTTAGGACTTCTGGTCCGCCGGGTTGGCGGATGGCAATGACGGTCATACGGTCGGGCAGTGCTGTCATAGGCGTGTATGCTAAGCGTTGCGGAAAGGAGCTCGCGGCAGTCTTAGAGGACGAGATGCATGTGTGACAACCGCGGCCGTTGCCAGGTATCATTAGCGAAGGAGGGACAAAATGCCTGCGATCGACCCGGAGGACGATCGTCCGAAGAAGAAGGTCGTCCACGACATCGGTCAGGACTTGTCGCTGCTTTCGGTCGGCGAGCTTGCCGAGCGGATAAACTTGCTCAAAGACGAGATCGGCCGCCTGGAGGCTGAAACGGCGCGAAAGCGCGCATCCCAGACCGCGGCTGACGCATTTTTTAAGAAATAAGCCAACGTTACGCGAATTTTGCCGGCCGTCGCCCGCACTTTTCGCCAAATGAAGCTAAACTGCAAAAAATTCGATAACTTTCTGCCGAAGCTTAACCTTCGGTTAAGCTTTCTCCTTCATTACAAATAACGTCCATCTTCTGGACATTGAGTGGCTCCTGTCCACTCTGTTTGACGCCTCCCTGTTATCACCTTGAGCCGCCGGCAACGGCGGCTCCTTTTTTCGATCGATCGGCATCGCGCCGCATTGGCGCCGCATGAATGTCCACGCCGGCAACCAAATCTCTCGCCGGCAACTCTATAAGTGCGCTTTGACCGCATCGCGTGCTGGACACGGACGACCAGTCGAGCGATGCTGTCCGTGGTGTGAGGCGTATCGATGTCCGAGAAGCGTGCGAGTGAAGCCAGCACGGTGTCGTTCAGTGAACGGCTGGCGAGTTCCCAGGTTTTTGCCAGCCTTTTTCGCGATGGAATGGCACTCGTCGAGGAAACAGCAAGCTATCTCGACGGCTACGGCCGTTCGGAATCTAAGAAACTCGAACGCAGCGCCGCTCTGGTCTATGCAACCGAGAGCATGCGGCTGACCACGCGGCTGATGCAGCTTGCGTCGTGGCTGTTACTGCACCGTGCGGTCAAGGAAGGCGAAATGACGCTTGCCCAGGCGCACGAGGAAAAGAGCAAAGTCAGGCTTGCGTCGTGCGAGCCCGGCGATGCCAAGTCGATTGCGCTTTTGCCACCCAGGCTTCAAGAATTGATCGCGCGCTCGACCAAGCTGCAAAGTGAAGTGCGGCGGTTGGATGCGACGATGCATGCGCCGGCGCCGATCAAGGCGGTTGCCGGCAACCCGGTCGAACGGCAGCTCGGATTGCTGCGCGCCGCTTTTGAGCGAGACGGGGTGTAGGCGCGCGTTTCCTAAAAGCGCGCCGCGCGTCAAGGTCGTCAGCCAGGACGGGGTGCATGATGTCGGGCAGGGCGGTGATTGCGCGCCAGCAGCGCCTTTTCGACGATTTCTTCAAGATCGACGAGCTTCTTGTCACACATCGGCAAATCGACGGGACCACGAGTTCCGTGCAGAGGCGGCTGGTATTCGAACGCGGCGACTCGGTTGCTGTGCTGCTGTTCAACCGCGATCGGCGCGCGGTGGTGCTGGTCGAGCAGTTCAAGGCGCCCGCGCTGGTTGCCCGCAGGCGTGACGATCCCACAACCACAGACGGTTGGCTTGTCGAAACGCTGGCCGGAATGATCGACACCGGCGAAGCGCCGGAAGCCGCCGCGATCCGCGAAACGCTTGAAGAAACCGGCTACCGAATTCGAGAGCCTGAGCTGATCGGCCGGTTCTTCGTCTCGCCCGGCGGCACGTCCGAGCGGGTGTTCCTCTATTTCGCCGAGGTTGGCGACGCCGATCGCGTCGGCGTGGGCGGCGGCATCGACGATGAGGACATCCAAGTCCTGGAGATCGGGCTCGAAGAACTCTTCGAACGGCTCGCTCGCGGCCTGATCGAAGATACGAAACTCGCGATCGGCGCTTATTGGCTGCAAAATAGAACTAGCCCGCAGGCGTGAGCCGCAGGCTGTGCGCCACGCAAACCAGCGTGCTTACTTCTTAAGGAAGCCCGAATACTTCTTCTGGAAGCGCGACAGCCGACCGCCGCGATCGAGAAGCTGCTGCTGGCCGCCGGTCCAAGCCGGGTGCGATTTCGGATCGACGTCGAGATGCAGCGTGTCGCCCGGTTTGCCCCAGGTCGTGCGGGTGGTGAATTCGGTGCCGTCGGTCATCACGACCTTGACGACATGGTAATCGGGGTGGGTGTCGGGTTTCACGGCGATATCGAGCCTTCCGGCGTGTTCGGGTGATATAGGGTGAAATTTGCCGGCTCTATAGCGCGCCGGCTCGGGCGAGACAAGCCGCCGCAGCGTGGCGATGCGCGTTGAAAGCTTGGCGCGCACGAGGCATTGTCCCACCATTCGCGCCGGCGAGGCGCCGAAAAGGTATTGCGGCGCATGGACTTGCGTGTTGACCAGGATGCGGCGGCCAAGGGCTCGTCCTTAACAAAGACAGAGGTGACGGAGAGGATTCGGCAGGCCGATGTGGCGGCGGAGCCGGCCGCGAGCGCCGCCGCGCCCGAGCGCCGGATGAATTTGCGGCCGCTCGCTTCGCTTCTCCCCTATATCGGGCGCTACCGCTGGCGCGCACTGTCGGCGCTTGGCGCCCTGGTTGTTACCGCGTTGACGACGCTGATCGTGCCGGTCGCCATTCGGCGCATGATCGACTTTGGCTTTACGGCCAAGGGCGTCGCCCTCATCGACAGCTATTTTCTGGTCATGATCGGCGTTGCCGCGGTGTTGGCGACCGCAAGCGCGCTTCGCTACTACCTCGTCACGACGCTCGGCGAACGCGTTGTCGCCGATCTGCGCGGCGACGTCTTCGCACACGTCACCTCGCTGTCGAGCGCCTTTTTCGACGAAGCGAGAACCGGCGAAGTCGTCTCGCGCCTGACCGCGGATACGACACAGATCAAGGCGGCGGCAGGCACATCCATTTCGATCGCGCTGCGCAATTTCGTGCTGTTCATCGGCGCGACCGCGATGATGGTGGTTTCGAGCCCGCAGCTTTCCGCCTTCGTGCTCGCCGCGATTCCGATCATCGTGTTGCCGCTTTACGCTTTCGGCCGCGCCGTGCGCCGCCGCTCGCGTTCGGCGCAGGATACGCTTGCGGAAGCATCCGCCTACGCGGCCGAATTGATCGGCGCGGTGCGCGTGCTGCAAGCCTTCACCAACGAGCGCCTCGGCATCGGCCGGTTTCGCGACGCCGTCGAGCGCGCCTATGAGGCCGCGCGCGATTCGATACGTTCGCGCGCATGCCTCACCGGCATCGCCATTTTCCTGGTCGCCGCGAGCGTCATCATCGTGTTGTGGATCGGTGCGCAGCAGGTGCTGGCCGGCCAGATTACGCCCGGGCGTCTCGGCCAGTTCATCCTCTACGCGGTGCTTGCCGGCAGCGCGCTCGGCTCGCTTTCTGAAATCGGCGGCGAGGTGGCACAGGCTTCCGGAGCGGCCGAGCGGCTGTTTGAAATTCTCGCCATCCCACCAGTGATCGCAGCGCCGGCGAATCCGGTGGCGCTGCCGTCGCCGGCGCGCGGCGAAGTCGCGTTCGCGGACGTTCATTTTTCCTATCCGACCCGCCCCAATGTCTCGGCTCTCAACGGCGTCTCGTTTATCGTCCGGCCCGGTGAGAAGCTTGCAATCGTCGGACCGTCCGGCGCCGGCAAGAGCACGATCTTTCATCTGTTGCTGCGCTATTACGATCCGGTTGCCGGCCGCATCACCTTTGACGGCGTCGAGCTTCCCAAACTCGATCCGGCGGATTTGCGCGCGCGGATCGCGCTCGTGCCACAGGACAGCGTCATGTTCGCGACCACGATCGGCAAGAATATACGCTTCGGCCGTCCGGATGCGTCGGAAGCGGACGTCGCCCGCGCCGCCGAACTCGCCTACGCCGCTTCGTTCATCGCCGTCTTGCCGGCCGGCATGGACACGCCGGTCGGCGAACGCGGCGTCACGCTCTCCGGCGGACAGCGCCAACGCATCGCTATCGCGCGCGCTATCCTGCGCGACGCGCCGCTTCTTTTGCTCGACGAGGCGACTTCCTCGCTCGACGCCGAAAGCGAGACGCTGATCGCGGCGGCGCTCACGCAACTGATGCAAGAGCGCACGACCATCGTGATCGCGCACCGGCTCGCGACCGTGCTCTCCTGCGATCGCATCCTGGTGCTGGATCAGGGCCGTATCGTCGAGGAGGGTACGCATCAGGCCCTCGTCGCCGCCGGCGGCCTTTATGCGCGGCTGGCGAAACTGCAGTTCCAGGGTAGTTGATCTCACCGAATCGCGTTTGGTGCTCAGGGCTGCCACCGCATGCGATGCACCGGCTTCCCGGAAATCGGATTGTCGCCGTCGCCGGTGATCGAAAATCCGAGCTTCTCATAGAAGCGGATGGCCCGCGCGTTGTCGGTGTTGACGTGAAGCTCGAGCCCGGTCGGCGAGAGTTGCTTGGCGACGGCGATGAGAGCTTTGCCGACGCCCGAGGCCCAATGCTCCGGCGCGACCACGATCTGATCGAGATAGCGGGCTTGCGGATCGACGGTCACGAAGCCGATCGTCTCATCGCCGGCTTCGGCAATCACGATGTCCGCGGACTTGGTGAGCTCGTTGCGCCAGCGTTCCCGCCACCAGTCGAGCCGTTGCGCGAAATCGATCTGCGGATAGGCGGTCTGCCAGCTGCGCAGCCAGAGCGAGACCGCGGCGTCTTCATCTTTTGCGTCGTAGGGGCGCAGCGAAACGGCAAGCGCGCGCGGGCCTAGTCGCAACGTCGGCGCGCTGTCCACGCTTCACCTTTCCGTCAGTTTCAGTTCGATCCGCCGGTTGCGGCTATGCGCCTCATCGGTCGTGCCCGGATCGATCGGCTGAAACTCGCCGAAGCCGGCGGCGACCAGGCGTTGCGGCGGCACGCCCTTGCTGATCAGATACTGCACGACCGAAATCGCGCGCCCCGCCGACAAGTCCCAGTTCGTCTTGAACTGAGTCGTCCCGGACAGCGGCCGCGTATCGGTGTGGCCGTCGACCCGCAGCACCCAGTTGATTTCCGACGGAATCTGTTTTTCGAGATCGAGCAGGGCGGTCGCGAGCTTGTCGAGCTCGGTGCGGCCTTCGGGACGCAGAACGGCCTGGCCGGAATCGAAGAACACTTCCGACTGGAAGACAAAACGGTCGCCGACGACGCGGATGTCCGGACGATTGCCGAGAATGTCGCGCAGCTTGCCGAAGAAATCCGAGCGGTAGCGCGATAGTTCCTGAACGCGCTGCGCCAGCGCGACGTTCAGGCGCTGGCCGAGGTCGGCGATGTGCAGCTGCGCGTCTTTTTCCTTCTTCTCTGTGACGTCGAGCGCGCTTTCGAGCGCGGCGATCTGGCGGCGCAACGCGCTGATCTGCTGGTTGAGAATTTCGATCTGCGCGACGGCGCGCGCGGTCGCCGCCTTCTCGAGATCGATCTGCGAACTGAGTCTGCCGACTTCGGCCTTGCCGGCGTCATTGCTCGATTGCGCGCCTTGGGCGGCGCCGCGTATTCGGTCGCGCTCGCCTTCGACGGCGGAGAGCGAGGCGCGCAGTTGCGCGATCTCGGCCTCGAGGCTCGTTTTGCCAGTCCGCTCCAGCGACAGCAGCTCGGAGAGGCGCGAGATCTGCGCAGTCAGGCGGGCGAGCGCCGTGTCCTTGCCGGTAATTTGCTGCGACAGAAAGAACTGCGCCACCATGAACACGGTGAGCAGAAAGATGATCGAGAGCACGAGCGTCGACAGCGCGTCGACAAAGCCCGGCCAGTAATTCATGCCGCTGTCGCGGCGGCTTCTCGCAAGGGCCATGCGGTTTTGAGCCTATCTAAGCGTTCTCGCGCGCCCGTACGGGTTCGCGCCTTATCTGTCGACGGCTTCGCGCGACAGGATTTCCATGAAGCGGCGGATGTCGCTGTTGAGCTTGGCTTGCGCGTCCGCCCAGTCGCGGATCATCTGCTGTTCGGCGCGCATGTGCTGCACGAGGCCCTGGATCGCTTCGGCCAGGTTGGCCATCGCCGCCGTCGTCGCCTTGCCGGAGCCAACTTCATTGACGGAATAGCGCAGCCGCTCGATCGCTTCGGTGATGCTCGCCGGCAGCGGGCCGCCGCCGGAAGGGCCGACCGCGTCGGTTTCCTCCACCGTGGTCGCGAGCCAATCCTCGAGATTGGTGTAGAAGCGGTTTTGTGCCTGGCTCGTTTGCAGATCGAGAAAGCCGAGGATCAGCGAGCCGGCGAGCCCGAACAAGGACGATGAGAACGAGATGCCCATGCCGCCGAGCGGCCCGGCCAAGCCTTCCTTCAGCGAGTTGAAGACCGTATCGGCATCGCCGCCGACATTGAGATTGTTGATGATGGTGCCGACCGAGCTCACCGTCTCGATCAGGCCCCAGAAGGTGCCGAGCAGGCCGAGGAACACGAGCAGGCCGGTGAGATAGCGCGAAATGTCGCGCGCCTCGTCGAGGCGGTTGGCAAGCGAATCCAAGAAGGCGCGCATGGTTTGCGCAGAAATGGTGAGGCGGCCGGCGCGGTCGCTGCCGAGGATTGCGGCCATCGGCGCTAGCAGCGTCGGCGGCCGCGCCGTGCGGCCGAGATCGGCGCGGCGGTAGCTGTTGACCCAGGAGACTTCGGGAAACAGCCGGATCACGCGCGCGAAGGACAGCACGATCCCGATCAGAAGCACCAAGCCGATCAGGCCGTTGAGCCACGGATTGGCATTGAAGGCGTTGAGGATCTGCTTCTGCAGCACAAAACCGATCAGGCCGCACAGAATCAGAAACACCAGCATCCGGAACAGGAAGATGCGGGGCGAGGCAAGTTTGACTTGGTCGGGATTGTTCGCCATCGGCGTTGCCTAGCGCCTCATTGGATGAAGGGGACGGCAGTCTCCGCTCATTCCCGGACAAGCGGAAATCCGGATGATGACAGCCGAAATCGCGGTCAAACCAACCCGGTCCCCGCTTTCGCCGGGATGCTGGGCTTGGAACAATGGGATCGGCCTCATCGCATGTCGCTCTAGAGCAGATGACTTTATCTTCGAATCGTCATCCGGCTCTAGCCATTTGTTTGCGCATGATCTTTTCCGAAAACCAAGTCTCACCCATCGGCTCAAAGCCCGAGGGCATGCTTTTCGGGATCATGCTTCAGCGCTTCGATTCTTACCCAACTATGGCACAGGCCGAATCGAAGAAAAACGCACGATTGCCTGATGAAACCTGCGGCAAAATTTGCGGCGCGGTGATGACACGAGGGTCATTGTCAGGGCCCGCTGCGCTCGGCCGGCGCCGCCGCGACCACTTTGGCCGGACTTTTGTCCGCATCACGCTCCGGATCGTTGGCGGCTTGCTTGCCGGCTTCTTTCATGAGGCGAAGCAGCTCGCGGTGAATGGTGTCGTTGCCGGCTGCGATATTGCCTTTGGTCAAAATGGCTTCACCGCCATCGAGATCGCTGACGAAACCGCCGGCCTCGCGCACGAGAAGAATGCCGGCGGCCATGTCCCAGGGCGACAGATCGCGCTCCCAAAAGCCGTCGAAGCGGCCGGCGGCCACCCAGGCGAGATCGAGCGTGGCGGCGCCGAAGCGGCGCAGGCCGGCGAAATGATTCTGCGCGGCCGCGATTTCGTGGCCCCCGAGCACGAGATCGCCCCGGCCGTAGTGCGGCAGCCCGCAAGCGACGACGGCGTCGGCGAGCCGCTGCCGCGCGGCGACGCGGATGCGCCGGTCGTTGAGGAAAGCGCCTTTGCCGCGTTCGGCAACGAACACATCGTCGTTCGCCGGATTGTAGGTCAACGCCGCGACAATGGCGCCGTCACGCTCGAGCGCGATCGAGACGGCGAAATGCGGAATGCCGTGCAGGAAATTGGTGGTGCCATCGAGCGGATCGACGATCCACCGATGACTCTTGTCGGTGCCGGCGCGCGGGCCGCCTTCTTCGCCGAGAAAGCCGTAGTCCGGCCGCGCCTTGGTGAGTTCCTCATAGACAATTTCCTCGGCCCGCCGGTCGGCCGCGGTGACGAAATTGCGCGGGCCCTTGAGCGAGACCTGCAGATGCTCGACCTCGCCGAGATCGCGCTTGAGGCTGCGGCCGGCCCGATAGGCGGCCTTGGTCATGACGTTGAGGATGGCGGAACGCTGCATGGCGCTTGCGGTACCTTTCGCGGCGCGTTCACGCAAGGGCGCCGGTTGTTCGATCATTCCCTCGCCCCTTTGGGGAGAGGGTGGCGAGGTCGCACTAGCGACCTTGCCAGGGGAGGGGCCGAAAGGAAGGCCGCCCCTCTCCCGGCACGCTTAAGCGTGCCGACCTCTCCCCGGTGGGGAGAGGTGACGGCATCTGCGCCGGCACAGACAGATTCATCCTCGCGGCGCTCTCACGCGCCCGAGCTTTGCCCACGACTACGACGCCATTTCCAAAAATAAGCTCGCTTCCGGCAAAGAAGGGAGCGGAGCGCCGAAAGGCGCATGCCAACCATCGCCGCCATGCAGACAAGTGCGTCGTTTGCGCGGCTCGTCTGCGTTCGGGGCGGCAGCGCGCTCTTTCGGGGCGCGCTCGCCTTCCGGCGCTCTGCTGCGGCACTCGCCAGGGCGAACGCATCGCGGTTGGCTCAGCTCCAGTTCCCGCGTTTCCTGAGACCCGATCTCGCGGGCGTTACCCGCTTCGATCTGTCACAAGTCTACCGCGCTCCGCGGAGACCGGTCGTAGTGCCGGCCGAGCGGTGGCCCAGAGCCGCCCGGCACCAGGGCTCAACCGGTCGCGAGCATTTTGATTGTGATTTTTCAGTACCTTATATAGGAAAGAATTGGCCTTATCCGGCGCGGGAATACTATAGGTAGCATGACCTCTGCTCGAATCCAAGCCAAGACCAACCCCTATTCTAGCCGTAGCCGATCGCTCGACGGTCCCGCTACTTAGGTACCCTATAGGCGGGAACCGGCGTTACAGCGGAATTCATCAGCAATGTTGGGCAGACGTTGGAGGCACAACACGAAGCTCTGAGGCAGCAGGTCAACTGTCATCTAAAGTTGAGAAGAGGCGATTTGGAGTCCGGCGTCTCTTGGCCATTTGGCAGGCCGAGTTAGCGTATTCGAGCAGCGGCCAAACTACCCGTTGTGCTTTCGAGAATCGTAATTGAATAAGCTGCTGCGACGAGCGCGCTGAGAACGGCCGTTCAAAGAATATAAAATGCCTGAGCTGTTGTCGGCGCCACGCAAGCATGAGAATTTTCCGGATCGCCGACAGCACAGTACCAAGCAGTGTGTGAGCTACTAGAATTTTCCGAGTTCCACATCACGCACGTTTTTTGCAAGCAGCAAGACGCCTCGCAATTTTAGTGTTGTTCGGCACCACAAGCCTGCCCGTTGTGCGTTGAGGAATTGATAATGGCCAAACGCGGGCGTCCATCTGGTGTCACAAGCTGGTGGCGCAATCCAAACAACATTGCCGCCCATCACGCTCAGGCGTTGATGGAACTCTGGCTTGCGGGGGCGCCGGTGGTCGAAATTCGAGTCATGCTGTCGTCGCTCGCAGGCCGCCCAGAATATCAGGCCCTAATCGACGAATGCTGGAGCATTATAGAGAACGAACGCCGGTTTACAGTGCCGCCGAAGATCAAGCGCAAGTTTTGTCGACTGGCCGTTGCTCACGTAATGGAATTGCATCGCGATGCCGTCCAGCGACGCCAGGCTCGAGCCGCTGAGAGGCGGCTAGCGATCCAGGGCTTTAGCCACGCCGCAACGGCCGAAATTCTCAGGCGAACGACCGTGATGCCGGTTAGCATTGAAGCGCTCAATCTCGAAAGGGTGCTGGAGATCGTGAATCGGCGTGCACCACCAGGCACGCTGCGCCGGAAAGCTGCAAATCGAAAATTACGCAAATAAATTCCGCCGTCCGGGACGTTCCCACGCCTCGCATCTATGCAGGTGAACGCTGCAGAACCCGAAGCGATTTTTGGCGACCGAATCCCGACGATCGAGGAAGTCGCACGCCGCGGCGAACCCCTGCAGCGAGCGGTGCAACCTTGCAGCCGAGCAACCGCGAACGCCTACTCACACCGCGCGAAGCGTCTGCATTTCTGCGCGTCAGCGAATCCTGGCTCGCCAAAGCGCGCATGCGCGGCGACGGCCCGCCTTACGTGAAAATCGGCCGCTCTATTCGGTACCCCGAAGGCGCCCTGCTGCAGTGGACGAAAGGGCACCTCCACTTGTCGACCAGCGAGCGATAGGCCGCCGTCCAGTAGATATCCGTCGGTGCGGAAGCAACAACCAAACAGCACCTTGTTACGGAGCAGGCAACGGAGCGTGCAAACTTAACGCGCGAGCGATCAACGCTGTGTTCCCGCTAACCGTGATCCAGACTTGTATCGTGCATCTGATCCGCCTCGCTGGAGTTCGTGTCCTGGAAGGACCGCAAACTCGTTGTTCCAGCGCTCAAGGCGATCTACCGAGCCAAGAACGAGCTGGCCTGAAGGCCTTGGCGGAGTTCGAGACAAGCTCCTGGGGTCAAAGATATCCGGCCATCGACCGGCGCGCGCAGGATCCACCCGTCGGCGTTGTAGAAAGTGACCTGCTGGCTCATGATCGACACACGATCGCCATGATCGGCTCGCCTGCCTCGCGCGGCGCCGTCGCCTCGGTGGTTGGCGCGGGTCGCGACTGTCTCGCCGCGGCGTCGGCGGTCGGCGCCGCCAGTGCGGCCATCG
>DATMQV010000406.1:0-6736 GCA_035566615.1 Xanthobacteraceae bacterium | reverse complement strand
AGGTGGTGCGCGCGCCAACCCCGGTTCATGGCAAGCTGTCGACCATCCGGCATGGCGGTGCCGGTATCTTCCGGGGCATCAATGCCTCCTTCCGGGCGACCCGCTATCATTCTTTGGTCGTGGAGCGGCCGAGCCTGCCCGACGATCTTACCGTCACGGCCGATACCGAGGACGGGCTGATCATGGGCTTGTCGCATCGGCGGCTGCCGGTACATGGCGTGCAATTCCACCCCGAGAGCATCGCGTCGGAGCACGGCCATCTGATGCTGAAGAACTTTCTCGACATCGCTGCGTCCTGGAACGAATCGACCGGGCGGAGGAGCGCTGGCCCGACCATTCCGGCGAAGCAGCACAGACACGAATTGAGAACCCGATCGTGACCGACACATTCAAGGGATTGATCGCCAAGGTCGCGACCGGCGCGACGCTTGCCCGCGAGGAGGCCGCCGGCGCGTTCGAGCAAATGATGTCGGGCGAAGCCACCCCCTCGCAGATGGGCGCGCTGCTCATGGCGCTGCGCGTGCGCGGTGAGACGGTCGATGAAATTACCGGCGCGGTGTCAGTCATGCGCGCCAAGATGCTGCGCGTCGCCGCGCCGCCGAATGCGGTCGACGTGGTCGGCACCGGCGGCGACGCTTCCGGCTCGTTCAACATCTCGACCTGTGCGGCGCTGATCGTCGCGGGCGCCGGCGTGCCGGTCGCCAAACACGGCAACCGCGCTTTGTCGTCGCGCTCGGGCGCGGCCGATGTGCTCACCGCGCTCGGGGTCAATATCAACCTGGCGCCGGAGGAAATCGGGCGCTGCATCGCCGCAGCCGGGATCGGCTTCATGTTTGCGCCGTCGCATCATCCGGCGATGAAGAACGTCGCAGCGACGCGGGTGGAACTCGGCACGCGAACGATCTTCAATCTGCTCGGCCCACTGTCCAACCCGGCCGGAGTGCGGCGGCAGATGATCGGGGTGTTCTCCAACCACTGGACCAAGCCGCTGGCGCTGGTCTTGAAGAATCTCGGCGCCGAGAAAGTCTGGGTGGTGCACGGCTCCGATGGGCTCGACGAGATCACCACGTCGGGGCCGACCAGCGTTGCAGCCTTGGAAGACGGCCAGATCAAGACCTTCGAGATTTCGCCGGAAGAGCTTGGCCTGCACAAGGTCAAACCTGAGGCGCTGCGCGGCGGTGACGCGGAAACGAACGCCAAGGCCGTGCTGGACGTTCTTAAAGGTAAGACGTCGGCATTTCGCGATGTGGCGCTGCTGAATGCCGCGGCCGCTTTGGTGGTCGCGGGCAAGGCGAAAGACCTGAAGGATGGGCTGCACGCAGCCGCCGATTCGGTCGATTCCGGCGAGGCCGAAGGCCGGCTCGACCGGCTGATCCAGGTGTCGAACGTGGTGACAAGTTGATGTCTGACATTCTCGCCAAGATCGGCGCTTACAAGCGGGAGGAAATCGCCGCCGCGAAACGGCTGCGTCCCCTTGCCACGCTCGAAAGCGAGGCAAAGGCCGCCGGTGCGCCGCGCGGCTTCTTGCAGGCGATCGAGCGGCGGCTCACGGTCGGCGAGTATGCCTTGATCGCAGAGGTCAAAAAGGCGAGCCCCTCAAGGGGACTGATCCGCGAGGATTTCGATCCGCCGGCGCTGGCGGCGGCCTACGCGCAGGGCGGCGCGGCGTGTCTGTCCGTCCTTACCGACACGCCCTCTTTCCAGGGCTCGCTCGATCATTTGCGCGCGGCGCGCGCCGCCTGCCCGCTGCCGGCGCTGCGCAAGGATTTCATGTACGACACCTATCAGGTGACGGAAGCGCGCGCAGCTGGAGCCGATTGCATTCTCATCATCATGGCGGCGCTCGACGACGCGGCCGCCGCCGAGCTCGAGGCGGCGGCGTTCGCGCTCGGCATGGACGTGCTGGTCGAAGTGCATGACGAGCCCGAGCTTGAGCGCGCGCTGCGGCTGAAATCGCGGCTTATCGGCATCAACAACCGCAATCTGCGCACGTTCGAGACGACGCTTGCGACCTCGGAGCGGCTGGCGAAGCTCGTTCCGGCGGATCGTGTCCTCGTCGGCGAGAGCGGCATCTTCACGCCGGCGGATCTCGCCCGCCTCGCCAAGGTCGGGATCTCGACCTTCCTGGTCGGCGAAAGCCTGATGCGGCAGGCCGACGTCGCTGCCGCCACGCGCGCGCTGCTTGCGCGCAATGCCGCGCTGGCGCCGGCCCGGTGATCCGTGGCACGGGCAAAGAAGCAACTCACCCATCTCGGCGCCCAAGGCGAAGCCCGCATGGTCGATGTATCGGCCAAGGCCGTGACGGACCGCGAGGCGATCGCCGCGGGTTGCGTGGTCATGCAGCCGGCGACGCTCGAGATCGTGCGCAAGGGCGATGCGAAAAAAGGCGACGTGCTCGGCACCGCACGCATTGCCGGCATCATGGCGGCCAAGCGCGCGCACGAACTCATCCCGCTCTGCCATCCGCTCGCCATCGCCAAGGTCGAGGTCGATCTGACGCCGAACGCGAAACGCCCGGGTATCGATGTGCGGGCGCGGGTCAAGGTCTCCGGCAAGACCGGCGTGGAGATGGAAGCCCTGACTGCCGTCTCGGTCGCCTGCCTCACCGTCTATGACATGGTCAAAGCGATCGACCGCAGCATGCGCATCGAGAACATCCGGCTGATCGAGAAGAGCGGCGGCCGCAGCGGCCATTATCGCGCGAAGGAGTGAGCCGTGCGCAATCTCCTTTCGGTCGCCGATGCGCTGCAACGCGTGCTCGAACATGCCGCGCCGCTGCCGACCGAAAAGGTGCCGTTGTCCGAAGCGGCGGGGCTCGTGCTCGTCGCCCCGCTCAAGGCCCTGCGCACGCAACCGCCGGCCGACGTGTCGGCAATGGACGGCTACGCGGTGCGCGCAGCCGATGTCGCGAACGCGCCTGTGCGACTGAAAGTGATTGGCGAGGTCGCGGCCGGGCGGCCGTTTGCGCAAGCGCTCGGCGCCGGCGAAGCAGCCCGGATCTTCACCGGCGGCGTGGTGCCGCAAGGCGCCGACGCGATCGTCATCCAAGAACAGACCAAGCGCGACGGCGTTTACGTCGAAGTGGAAAAGGGCTCGCCGAAAGGCCGGCATATCCGCGTGCAGGGACTGGACTTCATGGCCGGCGACGAAATGCTCGCGGCCGGACACCGGCTCACCGCGCGCGATCTCGCCCTCGCCGCCGGCATGAATCATCCGCTCGTGCCCGTGCACCGGCGGCCAAAGGTCGTGCTGTTTGCGACCGGCGACGAGCTTGTGCCAGCGGGCGCCGAGCCGGCGCCTGGTCAGATCGTCTCATCAAACAATTACGCAATCGGAGCGCTTGCGCGCGCTGAAGGCGCGACGGTCGAAGACTTCGGCATCGTCGGCGATCGGCTCGATGACACGATCGCGGCCGTGCAGCGCGCACGCGAGAGCGGCGCCGACATTCTCGTCACCTCGGGCGGCGCGTCGGTCGGCGACTACGACCTGGTGCAGAAGGCGTTCACCGCCGAAGGCATGACCCTCGCTTTCTGGCGGCTGGCCCTGCGGCCCGGACGTCCGCTCATGAACGGCAGACTTGGGGGCATGCACGTGCTCGGCGTGCCCGGCAATCCGGTCTCGGCTTTCGTTTGCGGCTTTCTGTTTCTCGTGCCGCTGATCCGGCGGCTTGCCGGGCGAAGCGATCTTACGCACGAGATCGAATCGGCAAAGCTCGGCGTCGACATGCCCGAAAACGACGAGCGCGCCGATTATCTGCGCGCGACACTTGAGCACGGACAGCACGATCTCATCGCCAAACCGTTCCCGGTCCAGGACAGTTCCATGATGCTGCCGCTGGCGAAGGCAGATTGTCTCATTATTCGAGAGCCTTACGATCCGCCGGCGAAGGCCGGGGACGCCTGCCGGATCGTTAAGTTTGAGCGTTAAGCGGTCGTTTGAAGCTACCTCCCTTTTCTTCACTTCAAATTAAATGGTTGCAGAACACATATGGAACGGATAGTGTCCGTTCATGATTTGTTTCGGCTGCCGGGCGGCCAAATGAGGAAGCGCCGATGCTGACGCGCAAGCAAGCAGAACTCCTTCGTTTTATCCATGAGCGCCTGAAAGAAGCGGGCGTTCCTCCCTCGTTCGACGAGATGAAGGATGCGCTCGACTTGCGCTCCAAATCCGGCATTCACCGCCTGATCACGGCACTGGAGGAGCGCGGCTTCATCCGGCGCCTGCCGAATCGCGCGCGCGCCATCGAAGTGATCAAGTTGCCTGAATCGGTTGCGCACGGCATGGCGGCGACGCGCACGCGCGGCTTCACGCCGAACGTGATCGAAGGCAATCTCGGCCGTGTGCGCGCGGCTTCCGAGGACGAAGGCGGCCGGCCGGTCGCCGTGCCGGTGATGGGCCGCATCGCCGCCGGCACGCCGATCGAAGCGATCCAGACCCGCAGCCATACGATCAACATGCCGTCCGATCTGTTGAGCGCGGGCGAGCATTTCGCGCTCGAAGTGCGCGGCGATTCGATGATCGAGGCCGGTATCCTCGACGGCGACATTGCGCTCCTCAAGCGCAGCGACGCCGCTGATACCGGCGACATCGTCGTGGCGCTGATCGACGACGAGGAGGCGACGCTGAAGCGCTTCCGCCGCCGTGGAGCTTCGATCGCACTCGAGCCGGCCAACGCCGCTTACGAAGTGCGCATCCTGCCGCCGAACCGCGTGCGCATTCAGGGCAAGCTGGTCGGATTGTTCCGGCGGTATTGAGGCTCCTCCACCCGCTCGTCCCCGCGGAGCGGGGACCCGGCAGTTCTCCATCACCTCCGACTGGATTCCCGCTTTCGCGGGAATGAGCGGCCAACTTAATCGTCGGCCTGCAAATCTTCGGAGGCAGGCGTGGCGTCACGCGGCGGCGGGGAATGTGCGGGCGGCGGAGCGGTGGCGTTGCCGGACGTTTCTTGGCTGCTCGCGTTTGCCGCAGCACGCACGATGCGCGGCGCCCACGGCCGATCGTAATTGAGTGGCCGCGCTGGTTCGATGGTGAAGCCACTGCCATTGCGGTCGCGGTAGAGCGCGAGCGCCCCCTGCTCGCGCCATTGTTTGCGTCCGATCACAGTCGCATCGCAGTCCGGCGGCGCATCGCGCGTCGCTACGATAATGGCGGCGCGGCGGCAATCCTCTTCGAAGGCGTCGGGCGCGAAGGCATAGGACACGGCGCGGCCATCGGCGAGCTTGCCGATACAGCCGAGCGGATCGCAGGCGATGCCGTCGCCGAGACCTTTGTCTTTGACATCGCGGCCGTCGGCGTCGGAGGCGAGCCACTCGTGCGTCGCAAACGTATCGCTGCCGGTGCGATGGAAGGCGAGCTTGCCGTTCGCGCCGCGCACCGCGAAGGTGCGGCCGTCGGCGGCAACGAGCACGTCCGGCACCGGCGTGCGTGCGGCGAGCACCAGCGCCAGCACCACAAAGGCCGCGCCGCTCCAGCGCAACGGTGTCTTGAGAAGGCCGATAACCAGAAGGCCGGCGGTGGCGAGCAAAAGCGGCCCAGTCCCGAACGAGGTGACGCGGCCGAAGGCGCCCGGCAGGCTCGCAACCCACAGCGCGACCGTATCCATCCATTCGATGCCATAGCCCATCTGCCGCCAGAAGAGCGCGTCGAAGCCGAACGGAATGGCGATCACGCCAAGAATGCCCATGGGCATGACCCAGGCGGAAACGACCGGCATGGCAAGAAGGTTAGCGATCACGCCGTAGGGCGCGAGGCGGTGGAAGTGGTAGGCGGCATAGGGCGTGGTGGCGAGGCCGGCGATAAGCGAGGCCAGCAACAGGCTGACGCGTTCACGCCCCACAGCGCGGCTCGAGTCGCCAATGGCGAATCCGCTCCCGCACGCGTCAGCGGTTGCCCGTAGGCATACGCGGCGATCAGCGCGAGCGTCGCTGCAAACGACATCTGAAAGCTCGGATGCACCACCGCTTCCGGCGTCAAGAACAGCACCACCAGCGCAGCGATCGTCACGGTGCGCAAGGTCAGCACCGGCCGATCGAGTATGACGCCGATCAAAACGATCGCGATCATGATGAACGAACGCTGGGTCTCGACCTCGGCGCCGGACAGCACCAAATAAAGCGCGGTCACGATCAGCGCACCCAAGGCCGCCCATTTCTTGACCGGCATGCGGTCCGTGACGCCGGGGATCAGCGCGAGCAGCGCGCGCAGAATGAAGAACACGACGCCGGCGACCACCGCCATGTGATAGCCGGAGATCGAGAGCACGTGTCCAATGCCTGAGACGAACATCGCGTCGTAGAGGTACGGCGTAATCGCGTCGCGCTTGCCGGTGATCAAGGCCGACGCGATCGAGCCGACGTCGCCAGACAGCACGGAGCGGATGCGTCCATCGATCGCATCGCGCACGCTTTCGATGAATGTCACGGCGCGCAGTCGCCAGCCCGCCGCCGCGGGCGGCGCGACGACCTTTACCGCGCCATGCACGAAGCCGGACGCGCCGATGCGCTGGAAATAAAGGTCGCGCGCGAAATCGTAGCTCCCGGGCCGCAACGGCTGCAACGGCGGGTTAAGCTGCGCCTTCGCCTCGACGAAGGCGCCGGCCGGCGGCGCCATGCCGCGGCGGACGGAAAGCCGGATGCGCTGCGGCTTGTCGACAATGCGGTTGCCTTCAATACGCTCGAGCCGGAGCACAAAGCGGTCGGACTTCTGGCTTTCGTCGCGCAGCTCGACAAAGCCGGCA
>DATMQV010000405.1:0-7372 GCA_035566615.1 Xanthobacteraceae bacterium | reverse complement strand
CTTGGAACTGCGCATGACCCCTTCCCGCGACATCAGCCGGCTGATCGAAATCATGGCCGCGCTGCGCACTCCCAAAACCGGCTGCCCCTGGGACCTGGAGCAGGATTTCGCGACCATCGCGCCTTACACGCTCGAGGAGGCGTATGAGGTTGCCGATGCGATTGCACGCAACGATCTCGATGACCTCGAAGAAGAACTCGGCGATCTGCTGCTGCAGGTCGTGTTCCACGCCCGCATGGCGCAGGAGCAAGACGCGTTCGATTTCGGCGATTTGGTCGAGGCTATTACGACCAAGCTGATCCGGCGGCATCCGCACGTCTTTGGCGATCAGCACGCCCGCGATCCGGAATCGGTCAAGGGATTATGGGACGAGATCAAGGCGCAGGAGAAAGAGGCCAAGGCGGCGCGCGGCAAGCCGGCCAATGAAGGTGCGCTTGCCGGCGTCCCGGTCGCCCTCCCCGCGCTCACACGCGCCCTGAAGCTGCAATCCAAAGCGAGCAAGGTCGGCTTCGACTGGAACGATCCGCGCGCCGTGTTACACAAAATCCGCGAAGAGGCCGACGAGATCGAGGCCGCGCTTGATCGGGACGATCCGAGCGCAGCGGCCGAAGTCGGCGATCTCTTGTTTGCGGCCGTCAATCTCGCGCGCCACCTTGATGCCGATCCCGAGGCGTTGCTGCGTCAAACAAACCAGAAATTCGAGCGCCGGTTCTCCTCGATCGAGCACGCGCTGGCGACACGCGGGAAAGCGCCGCAAGACGCAACGCTCGCCGAAATGGACGCGCTCTGGGACGAGGCCAAGGCGCAGGAAGCAGCGTCCAAATAGGCACAGAGTCGCTTGCGCGACTTGCCGCGATGCGTTCACTATCGAACAATCCAATGCGAACTTTTGCGCATCGATAGCGTTCGGTGCTTTTGCGCCTTTTTCCGCCGTCAGCTGCCGTGCTGCAGATCGAGATTCTCGACAGCGGGAAGAAAACAAGCCCCAAATCGCGCGCGCACCGCTTCGGCCTTGGCGGGGTCGACGCGCACCGTCATCCCGATATGGCCGGTTTTCTCGTCGGCTGCTTTGTGAAGCACTTCTGTGTGACGGTGAAGCCAGCTCACGCCCGCGCCATCGGCGGGATCGAGCACAAGCTCGATCAGGACGCGGCCGGCCGCGATCTGCGCCTCGATGGCCGCGTCGAGCGCATCGATCCCCTCCCCGGTTATCGCGGACACCAACACCGGCCGCCGCTCCGCTGGGCGACGTTCGGCGAGATTTCGCAGCCGATCCTTGGCGTCGCCATCGAGCCGGTCGATCTTGTTCCAGACTTCGATCAAAGCCGGCTTGCCGGACTGGCCGTCAGGATTGATACCGAGCTGGCGCAAAATGTTTTCGACGTCCTGCAACTGCGCTTCGGCGTCTTCATGCGAGACGTCGCGCACATGCAGGATGACGTCAGCCTCGATCACCTCCTCGAGCGTCGCACGGAAGGCTGCGATCAGCATGGTCGGCAGATCGGAAATAAAGCCGACCGTATCGGAAAGGATAATGCGCGCGCCGTGCGGCAGATCGACGGCCCGAAGCGTCGGGTCGAGCGTCGCAAACAGCATGTCGGCCGACAACACGCTCGCTTGCGTCATGCGATTGAACAGCGTCGACTTGCCGGCGTTGGTGTAGCCGACCAGCGCGACGATCGGATACGGCACCCGGCGCCGGCTCTCGCGGTGCAGTTCGCGCGTGCGCTTGACCTTGACGAGCTCACCTTCGATCTTGGCGAGGCGCTCCTCGATCAGGCGGCGGTCGGCTTCCAATTGCGTTTCGCCCGGGCCCCCGAGAAAGCCGAAGCCGCCGCGCTGGCGCTCGAGATGGGTCCAGGTGCGGACGAGGCGCCCCTTCTGATAGGTCAGATGAGCGTGCTCGACCTGCAAAGCGCCTTCGCGCGTCCGGGCGCGGCGGCCGAAAATTTCCAGAATAAGGCTGGTGCGGTCGAGCACCTTGGCGCCCCAGGCTTTTTCGAGATTGCGCTGCTGAACGGGCGAGACCGCGCAATCCATGACGACGATCCCGGCGTCGTTGGTTTTGACCAGCCCGGCGATCTCTTCCACTTTGCCGGTGCCGAGATAGGTCGCCGGCCGCACGGCGGCGAGCATCACGATGCCGCTCTCGGCGACATCAAGATCGATTGCGCGAGCAAGCCCGACAGCTTCGTCTAGGCGCGCGGCCGCGTCCCGTTCGAAGGGTGCGGCGCGCGCCGCCGCCTTCCGCACGACGGGCTCGATGACGAGCGCGCGTCCGGTCGCCAAGCCTTCAGGGCTTAGCCGGTCAGTCCGCGTGTCGCGGCGGCGCGGCTCCAATCAGACCTTTTCCCCAGCCGGGGCCTCCTCGGCGCCCTCGAACAGCTGGACCGGATGACCAGGCATAATGGTCGAGATGGCGTGCTTATAGACCAATTGCGAGTGGCCATCGCGACGCAAAAGCACGCAGAAGTTATCGAACCAAGTCACTACGCCTTGCAGCTTCACCCCGTTCACCAGGAAAATGGTGAGTGGGATCTTGGCCTTGCGGACGTGATTAAGGAAGGTGTCTTGTAAGTTTTGTGCGCGGTCGGCCATGGCCGTTGTTTCCGTTCTTGTACCGCGGGCCCCTTCCCCGCGGGGTTCTTTTCTCGCCGAGCTAGTTATTAGATGCCACGAAGGGAAGGCTTGCAAGCCCACCGGGCACACCGAGGGGCAAGAAATATGCCCCAAGGCCGCCCGGCCCGGAGACATTTGCCATACTGGAGTGCCTAGCTCCACTCCGCATATTCATGAAAGGCGCGCCGCAGGGCGGTCGCCACAGGGCCGGGTTTGCCCTCGCCGATGGCATGCCTGTCAATGCGCACCACGGGCAAGACAATCTGGCTTGCCGCCGTCACAAAAGCTTCGCGGGCGGCATAGGCTTCCAAAAGCGTAAAGGCCCGCTCCTCGACCGAAAGCCCCTGGGCCTTGATGACATCGAAGAGCACCGTGCGGGTAATGCCTTTCAAAATGCCATGATCGGCCGGGCGGGTGACCACCCTGCCCGCTTGCGTCACGATCCAGGCATTGGCTGAAGCGGCTTCCGTGACCATGCCGTCTTTATCGACGAACCAGGCATCGCGGGCGCCTTGCGCGATGGCGGCCTGACGCGCCAGCACATTGGGGAGAAGGCCTGTGGTCTTGATGTCGACACGGCCCCAGCGATTATCCGGCACACTGGCGACGGCGATGCCGGCGGCAGCGAGCGCCTCATTCCGCCGAGCGTTGAGCGGCCGTGCCGTTACGACCACGCTCGGCGGCACTTCCGGCGTAGGGAACGCATGATCGCGCCGCGCCACCCCGCGGCTGACCTGCAGATACACAATGCCATAGCCGATGCGATTGCGGGCAATCACCTCGCGCAGCACGATGCCGAGCGCAACCGGCGACATCGGCAGCTTGATCTGCAGTTCGTCCAGGGAGCGTTTGAGGCGCGCAAGATGCCGGCGCTCGTCAATCAGCCGCCCTTGCCGCACTTCACAAACTTCATAGACGGCGTCGCCGAACTGATAGCCGCGATCCTCGACATGCACCATGGCCTGGGGCAGCGGCAGATAGCGACCGTCGACGTAAGCTATTCTGGACATTGTTCATTGTTCCTGCCCCTGCGCGGTTGGGGGGAGGATCGGACCTCAATCTATTCCCAGCGCCTTGAGCTTGCGATGCAGCGCCGAGCGCTCCATGCCGACAAATTCGGCGGTGCGCGAAATATTGCCGCCGAAGCGATTGATTTGCGCCAGCAGATATTCCCGCTCGAAGACTTCACGCGCCTCGCGCAGCGCAAGGCTCATCAAATGCTCGCCGCCATTGCCGTTCGGCATTGAGGGGATCATGGAGCCGACATCCGGCGGCAGCATCGAGGCAGTGATGACCGCCTCAGGATCGCCGCCGGCCAGGATCATCAGCCGTTCGACATTGTTGCGGAGCTGCCGCACGTTGCCCGGCCAATCGTGCGACTGCAGCACCGCCAGCGCGTCCCCGCCGATCGTGCGTTTCGGCAGACCGGTGATCTGCGAAATCTGAGTCATGAAATACTCGACCAGTTCAGACACGTCCTCGCGCCGCTCGGCGAGCGGCGGCACCCGAATTGGGACTACCGAGAGACGGTGATAGAGATCCTCGCGAAATTTTCCGGCGGCGATATCGGCTTCGATGTTGCGGCTTGTGGACGACACGATGCGCACATCGACCGTGACTTTCGTACTGCCGCCGACACGCTGGAAGGTCTGATCGACCAGTACGCGCAGAATTTTGTTTTGCGTCTCGCGCGGCATATCGGCGATCTCATCGATGAAGAGCGTTCCGCCATGCGCTTCTTCCAGAGCACCGACCTTGCGGCTTTGGGTGCCGTTGCCGACCTCGACGCCGAAAAGCTCGACCTCCATGTTTTCCGGCATGATGGCGGCGGCATTAATGACGACGAACGGTCCGTCGGCGCGCGCCGAGAGGGAGTGAATAGTGCGGGCAGCGAGCTCCTTGCCGCTGCCGGAGGGGCCGACGATCAACACCCGGCTATTGGTCGGCCCGACTTTCTCCACGACCTGCCGGAGGTGGTTCATCGCTGGCGATCGTCCGACGAGCGTCGAGGCCAGCGGACCGAGCTGCTTGAGCTCTCGCACCTCGCGCTTGAGCCGCGAGTTCTCCAGCGTGCGTTCGGCAACGAGCAGCAGCCGGTCCGCCTTGAATGGCTTCTCGATGAAATCGTAAGCGCCACGCTTGATCGCCGACACTGCGGTCTCGATATTGCCGTGGCCCGAGATCATTACGATCGGCAGTTCTGGATGGTCCTGCTTGAGCGCGTCGAGCAACTGCAGACCGTCGAGGCGGCTGCCCTGCAGCCAAATGTCGAGGAAAACGAGATTGGGCCGGCGCGCAACCACTGCGCCGAGCGCCTCGTCGGCATCGGCGGCCGTGCGCGTACCGTAGCCTTCGTCCTGCAAGATGCCGGCGACCAGCTCGCGAATATCCGCTTCATCGTCCACAATGAGGATATCGGTTGGCATTGTTAGCCCGTCGCTTGCTGAGATTGCGCTGGTGCTGCGGACGCCTCGATCGTCTCGGCCGCAAAGCGCAATTGCATCCACGCGCCGCGCGCGCCGGGAATCTTTTCCGAGGCGTCGCGCAGCTCGATATGGCCGCCATGCTCTTCGAGGATGCGGCCGACGATCGCGAGCCCGAGCCCGGTGCCCTTTTCACGCGTGGTCACGTACGGCTCAAGCAGGCGGGAGCGGTTCTCCTTGGGAAGTCCTATGCCGTTGTCGATGACATCGACGACGACGTCTTTGCCGTCGCGCTGAGTGCTGACGACGATGCGGCCGCGGCCGAGCTCGGCCGGCAGTATGGCCCCGATCGCTTCGGTCGCGTTCTTGACGATATTGGTCAGAGCTTGCGAGATCAGCCGGCGGTCAAAACGCGCCGGCATGGTCTCCTCCGGCAATTCGACCTCGATGTCGATATCCGGATGAGCGACCCGCATCATGAAAACGACCTGGCGCACGGTTTCGGCAACATCCTCGCCGGCAATCACCGCCTTCGGCATCCGCGCGAAGCGGGAAAACTCGTCGACCATGCGTTTGATATCGTCGACCTGACGCACGATCGTTGCCGTGCATTGTTCGAAGACGGCGGCATCCTCGACGATCACTTTGCCGTATTTGCGGCGCAGCCGCTCGGCGGACAATTGAATCGGCGTTAGTGGATTCTTGATCTCGTGGGCGATGCGGCGCGCGATATCGGCCCATGCGGAGGTGCGCTGCGCCAGCACGAGCTCGGTCACGTCGTCGATGGTGATGACATAGCCGTGCTCCGACTGGGCGGCCTGTTCGCTGGTCACGCGTATCGAGAAATTCCGCTCCTGACCGTTACGGCTCACGGTCACCTGGCGCTGGATGAGCCGCTGATTGCCGCCGCGCGCCGATTCAAAAATCTCGGCAAGTTCGGGCGCGACCTCGGTGAGCGGATGCCCGAGCGCTTCGCGCTCCGAGCGCGCCAGCAGCCGTTCGGCCGAGCGGTTGAGGATCGTAATGAGGCCGTCGGCATTGACGCCGATAACGCCGGCGCTGGCGCCGGCGAGCACCGCTTCGGTGAAACGCCGGCGGCTGTCGATCAGATCGCGTGCGCGCACGATGTCTTCGTGTTGGGTCCGCAGCTCCTGCGTCATGTTGTTGAAAGTCTCGCCGAGCTGAGCGAGGTCGCCTTCGGAGCGGCGGATCGGCACTCGCACGTTGAGATTGCCGGTCGAAACCACGTTGGCGGCGCCGATCAAGCGGCGGATGGGCGCCACCAAGCGGTTGGCGAAATCGAGCCCGATCCAAGCCGACGACAGAAGAACAATCAGCGCGATGACGGCGAACATCAAGGCGAAGGCGATCTGAATCCCAAGCCGGCGCGCTTCGAGATTGGCGTATTCGCCGGCGCTCTCCTGGGTCGCGCGCAACTGCGCGACCACGCGCGGGTCGAGCACGCGCGCGGCGTAGAGATACATGTCGTCATAGCCGTGCAGCTTGACGGCTGCCGCCACATGATCGCCTTCCGGAATAAGCGCGATCTGCGGCTCCGTCTCCGTGATCTGACTGAGCAGCTTTGCCGACGGCAGCACGATGGTCTTGTCCATCTTCACGTCGGCGCGCTCAACGGTCGAGCCGTCGGCATGGATGATCATCGCGGCGGAAAGGCCGCGTGCGGCCGCCTGTGCTGTAAAGAATTTCTGGAAACGCTCGCGATCGGAATCGAACATCGGCTTGGCGCGGCCGAGGTCGAAAGCCATCGCCATGATCTCGCCGCGGATCGCCTGCGCGTGCTCGCTGACATAAGCATCGGCGACGATGAGCGATTGCTCGATCATCGCGCGCGTGCGGGTCGAGAAGAACCGGTCGAGGCCACGGTCGAGCGTCGTACTGGCGACCACCGCCACAAGCACGGTCGGAACAGCGGCGATGACGGCGAATAGCCCGACGATCTGCACATGCAGGCGCGAGGCGGCATAGCCGCGCCGGCGCGCCCGCACGACCATCCAGACTTCCCGGCCGATGATCGCGAGCAGGAACAGTCCCGCCGCCAAATCGGCCAGCAAAAGTTTGACGACAACTTCATGAACCGGCGCAATCGGCGTCAGGCCGGCCATCACGACGAAGGTCGCCGCCGCGGACAGTAGCGCGACACCGATAGCGATGGCCCCAATCAGACGGGAGGCGACCGGCATGGCCCCCGCCGCAGTCGGGTCGAACGGTGCACCCGCTGGCTGTGCGGCGACGGCCGGCTCCAGTGGGGCGACCTGATCGACAGTCGTCATCGACGCCTATGACGGGGACGTATGCGGCAAGACGGAAGG
>DATMQV010000404.1:0-7330 GCA_035566615.1 Xanthobacteraceae bacterium | reverse complement strand
GGGATCGAATGGGCTGAGCCGGATCCCGCGTTCGGCCCATTCGATTGCGCGCTCAGCCTCGCCACCCCAACCTAAAATAGCGCTGCCGCAATAGTAGGTAAGGGCGGATGAGGGACTAAGCGCAAGTGCCGCGTCGAACGCCGCGAATGCGGAATTGCGGTCATTAGCGTCCATCCCGATGGAAAATCCGGCAAATGTTAGCGCGAGGGCGTCGTCTTGGCCGGATGCCAGCGCGGCCTGCGCGTGTTTGATCGAGGCTGTCTTGTCTTGTTCATGTAGTCCGGCGCGCAGGAAACGATTATGATAGCACATTGCAGCAAACGCGTGTGCCAGCGCATAGTTTGAATTCAGCACGAGCGCGCGCTCAAGTAACGGCAACGCCTGCGTTGCGCGGTCGGGCATACCGGAATAGACGTCAGGCTGAGCCTGCAAGACAAGATCATAAGCGTCGAGACTATCCGGCCGCTTGCGTTTGACACGCTCGATTTCAGCAAGCCGCAAGCTTGGCTCGATAGCACCGACGACGGACAGCGTTATTTCGTCTTGCAGCGCGAATATGTCATCAGATTTGCGGTCATAACGCTCAGCCCACACGTGCGTCCCGGACACGGCATCGATAAGCTGTCCGGTAATGCGTACGCGATCCGCCACCCTGCGCACGCTTCCTTCCAGCACATAGCGCACGCCAAGTTCACGGCCGACTTGTTTCACATCGATCGCCCGGTTCTTGTATGTGAAAGTCGAATTGCGCGCGATAACGAAGAGCCACTTGATGCGTGACAGCCCGGTAATGATGTCTTCGACCATCCCGTCGGTGAAATATTCCTGCTCCGGATCGCCGCTCATGTTCTGGAACGGTAGCACAGCGATGGATGGCTTGTCGGGCAATGGCAATGTTGGTGCGGCCGGCTCGACGGCGCTTTGCTTGCCGAGTTCGACCCGATAGACCCGCACCGGACGCGCGATGTTCTTCAGGCTTTGCTCGCCGGTGTCGACGAAGTTGGCCGCCGCTTTGCCTTGAACCTGCCGCCATGCGTCCTCGGAGATCGAAATGCCGCCAGGTTCGGCGACGCCTTCGATCCTCGCCGCGATGTTGACGCCGTCGCCAAGGATGTCCTCGCCCTCGATGATGATATCGCCGACGTTGATCCCGATCCGGAACCGGATCGAATCGATTTCGGAGCCACCGGCATCGTGCTCGCGAAGCTGTCTCTGGATTTCGATAGCGCAAGCGACGGCGTCTACGGCGCTCGCGAACTCCACCAGCGCGCCGTCGCCCATGAGCTTGACGATACGGCCCGAATGGCCGGCGATTGCCGGATCGACCAACTCACGCCGCAGGGCGTTCAGACGTGACAACGTCCCAGCCTCGTCCATGCCCACGAGGCGCGAGTAACCGACCACGTCGGCCGACATGATCGCCGCAAGCCTCCTTTGAAGGCGCTCCTCTGCCATGGAGACCGTTCCCCGCGGGTAAGCCGACGGCCGCGACTTTATGGTTCACCGGGCAGAGTGTCTATCGAGGTCGCCATCTCCGTGATGGGTCCATTCAGCGACGCGCGGAACCGTCCTGGCGATGTCTGCTGTCGCGCGCAACAGGCGAAATTGAGAGAAAACAGACATGGCCGCATCTCATACGATGCTGCTCACTTGAAACGCTCGATCTAACTCGACCGCAGAAGTCCGCCGGTAGAATGGCTCAGTACTCGCCACCAAGGGGCGCCGGCGGATAGTAGCGCGGCGCGGTGTAGCGGGGCCCGTAGTAGCGGGGAGCATAGTTGTAAATCGGTCTTCCCGGCCCCTCAGCTTGGGCTTGAGCACCGCCTCCGACGCGCTGTGCCACCCAGGTGCCTTGGCAGGCGCCGGCGCTGCCTTGCCCGCGCCAAACGCCGCTGCCGCGCGCGAGGTTCAGGTGGCCGGAGCCGCTGGCCGATTGGCCGCCGGCCTGCACGGCCACGCTGACTGCCCCGCCGGGTGAGACTCGTCCCTGCACAGCCGCCCCGCCGTCGCCGGCCATGACCACTCCATTGGAGATCTGCGCGCCGTAGCGCGATGTGGGTTCGCAGGCACCGCCTCGCGTCATCACCGTCACGCTCCACGCGCCGTCATAGGGGCTGCGGGCGAGAGCCGGATCGGCAACCGCCAAGCCGGAGAGTACCAAAGCGGAGGCGCAGAGGCAGGTACGCAATTGCACGCGGACCATGCCCCTTTTGACGTCGGGTGTGGACGCAATCATTTCCTTACTCGTGCTGAACATGTCTTATCTCCTGATCGCGATCGTGGCTTTTCTGTCCGAGCATGATCTTTCCGAAAACCGGTTCCCACCCCGGATCAAGTCCGGGGCAGGCTTTTTCGGGATCATGCTCCAGTGCGTTGACCGATCGTTAAGCTTGCGGCTGTTGCGAGCTATCTGCTGCGTCGCGTCCTGCCGTGATCGTGTCGCCAACGCGTCGTGCTTGGCAGAAACCGCCATGCCCGTGGTTGCCAATCGCCAAATCGCCGACACGCACTTCGAAGCGGGCAATGGCAGGTGCGAAGCGCTGAGCGCCCAATCAACCGTGCGGTAGCGCGTCGGTTCCCTTGTCGCGAAGATGCACGGCGCGTGCCCCTCTATGCCGCCAGCGCGTCAGGACTAACTTTGCGCGTGAGCGAATGCGGCGGGCGCTCGATCGGGTGGCGTTGCCGCCGCTCCGGGACTACATTGGTAAACGCGGGGCTGCCCAGTGCGTGAGGAGCCATTATCCCCGGGGCCTTATCGATCCTTCAGGGAGCTGTCCCTGTCCGGGCTCGTGGGCTCGGACACATGGCGCCCACCTACTTTCGTAGGGAACCCGGGATCGAGCGCTCCAACGGCCGGCGCGGCTCCGCACTTTTTCGTTCTCACCGGGCCGGCGCGGAGCGCCGAGCCCGGTGATCCCGACAATCCGGCACCGCCTCGCAATCGGATCGAGATCGCCGGGCATAGGCGAGCGCAGTGACGCCGTTCTTCGAAAGGCTATGCCCGGCGATGACGCCGATGCAAGTTGCTGCTTGGTGTCGGCATGGCTGATCAGATTCTCGAAGCGAAATCCGATCTCCGCCGCGAGATGATCGCGCGGCGCGATGCGCTGCCGCCGGACGCCCGTAGCGCGGCGGCCGAGGCGATCGCGGCACGGCCGTTTCCGCTTTCTATCGTGGCGGGCACGATCGTTTCGGGCTTCATGCCGATGAAGAGCGAGATCAATCCGCTGCCGCTGATGAAGAAGCTTGCGGACGCGGGCGCGCGGCTTGCTCTGCCGGTGACCGGCCGGCGCGGCCAGCCGCTGGTCATGCGCGCCTGGACGTGGGGTGAGCCGCTTGCATCCGGCGTGTGGGGCATCCGCGAGCCGAAGCCTGAGGCGCCGCAGGTCGATCCGGACATCCTGCTCGTTCCGCTGCTCGCCTTCGATCGCGCCGGGTACCGCCTCGGTTATGGCGGCGGATACTACGATCTGACCCTTGCGCAGCTCCGCTCCCGCAAAGCCGTGATTGCCATTGGGCTCGCATATGCCGTCCAGGAAATTGCCGGCGTGCCGACGACGCCCCGCGACGCCGCGCTCGATCTTGTGCTAACCGAACGAGAGGTTATCGATCTGCGTTCATGAGCCTTATGAAGAAACGACCCCTCGCACGAACCCTCTCCCGTATTGCCGGCGATGAGGGGGACCTTTCCTGATGCGCATCCTCTTTGTCGGCGACGTGGTGGGTCGCAGTGGGCGCGCGATCGTCACCGAGCGGCTGCCCGGCCTGATCCGCGACTGGAAGCTCGACTGCGTCATCGTCAATGGCGAGAACGCTGCCGGCGGTTTCGGCATCACCGAGGCGATCTACAGCGAGTTCATCGAGGCGGGGGCCGATGCGGTCACGCTCGGCAATCACGCCTGGGACCAGAAGGAAGCGCTGGTCTTCATCGAGCGCGCGCCGCGGCTGATCCGGCCGATCAACTATCCGGCCGGCACCCCTGGACGCGGTGCCGCGCTGATCGATGCAAAGACCGGCGGTCGCGTGCTGGTGGTCAATGCCATGGGCCGCATCTTCATGGATCCGCTGGACGATCCCTTTGCGGCGGTCGACCGCGAGTTGACCGCCTGCGCGTTGCGTTCGGGTGCCGACGCGATCCTGGTCGACATGCACGCGGAGACCACCAGCGAGAAGCAGGCGATGGGTTATTTCTGCGACGGCCGCGCCAGCATCGTTGCGGGCACGCACACGCACGCGCCGACCGCGGACCTGCGCATCCTGCCGGCCGGCACCGCGTTCATGAGCGACGTCGGCATGACCGGCGATTACGACTCGGTGATCGGCATGACCAAGGAGGAGCCGTTGCAGCGTTTCCTGAGGCGCGTTCCGTCCTCCCGGTTCGAGACCGCGACCGGGCCGGCGACCTTGTGCGGGCTTGCGGTGGAGACCGATGCGGCGACCGGGCTGGCGCAGCGCGTCTCGGCGGTGCGGCTGGGCGGCTGCCTTGAGCCGGCGGTGCCCGCATTCTGGAGCTGAGTTTCTTCTCACTCGCCCGGCCGTGAGCGGGAGTGATGCCGACGCGTCACCTTTATTTCCGCGGCGCGGCGGCCTATAAGGCGTGCCGCATCAACGCATTCAAACCTAACGAGCGCGAGAAAGAGCGCGAGAGCGAGCTATGGCGGGACATTCGCAATTCAAGAACATCATGCACCGCAAGGGGCGGCAGGACGCGGCGAAGTCCAAGCTGTTCGGCAAGCTCGCGCGCGAAATCACGGTTTCCGCCAAGATCGGGCTGCCCGATCCGGCGATGAATGCGCGGCTGCGCGCCGCAATCATCGCCGCGCGCGCGGAGAACATGCCCAAGGACAATATCGATCGCGCGATCAAGAAGGCGCAGGGCAACGACGGCGAGAACTACGAAGAGATCCGCTACGAAGGCTACGGCCCGGGCGGGGTCGCGGTGATCGTCGAGGTCTTGACCGACAACCGCAACCGCACCGCCGGCGAGGTGCGCGCCGCCTTCACCAAGAGCGGCGGCAATCTCGCGGAAACAGGCGCGGTCTCCTTCATGTTCGATCGTGTTGGCGTCATCGAATATGACGCCAAGGTCGCAAGCCCGGAGGCGATGTTCGAAGCGGCCCTCGAAGCCGGCGCCGACGACGTGGTTTCGAACGAAAGCGGCCATGAAGTCTATGCCGCGCAGGATCAATATGCCGCGGTGGCCAAGGCGTTAGAGGCAAAATTTGGCGAGCCGCGCAAAGCGGCGCTGGTCTGGCGGCCGCAAAACACCGTGGCGGTCGGCGACGAGCAGGGCGAGAAGCTTCTCAAGCTCATCGAGAACTTGAACGAGCATGACGATGTGCAGAACGTCTATGCGAATTTCGAGGTCTCGGATGCGCTGGTGCAAAGGATGAGCGCCTAGCGCGGCGACGAGAAAGGCGAGCCGATTGCCGGCGCGTTATTTGGTGACCTTGGGGCGCCGCGGTTTGTCGCTATCCGGTTCGCTCGGCGAAAACGACATTGTGAGCCAGGCATTCCAGCCGGCCGGACGGTGCGTCGCATCGAACTCCCAATAGCTCTTGAGATTGAGACTGGTCTGCACTGATCCGGTCGTGAACGTGTAGTTGATCTGCGGACCAACCCCTATGACGCGCGACTCGAACTCGCCGACGTGGTCGCCGGGTCCGCTGTCGGGGCTGATCTGGTGATAGATGTAGCCGACGGCGCCGACATAAATCTCCTTCGACACCGCTTGGGAGAGCGCCCAATCGAGGTGCCAGTCGACGCCGCTCTGATAATTCGTATTCGGGTTGATGAGGTTATAGGTGGCTCCGGTCACCACCGAGAACTCGCTGCCCTTCTTGGCGTCGTAATAGGTATAGCCGCCGCCGCCGTCGATCGCGCCGTGACCGACGCCGATATTGGCGAGGTCGCGCGCGTTGTAAGTGCCGACCGGAACGTTTCCGGTCACGTAGGTGGTCCAATTGTGAACGCCGCTGCTCCAGCGCAGCTGCGCCAACGGATTGAGATCGCCAAAGCCTGTGGCCGTATCGATTTCCTTGACGCGCCTGGTGATGACCGTTGAACCCACTATGGCGGTCAGCGCCCTGTCCAATTCCACGGTCTGGGTGCCGGCGGCTATCGTTACGCCGACGGAAAATTGTCCGCCGAAGACCGGTGTGGCGAATGCGTAGCCCGGATTGATGTTCACGGTGTCGTGGCCGGACTTGTAGGTCGATGTCTCGTCGAGGCGGACGGTCGAAGGGATCCGTCCGGTGGTGATGGCGCGCGCCGTCGCGACGTCCGCGCCGGCATTGGCCGACGTGTAGTAGTCGACGATCGCGAGCGACCAGCCGGGCGGCTGCTGCGGAATGGCGGAGAAGCTGGCGAACGTCCCCGGCGCCCAGAAGGAGGTTCCGCCTTCGTCGGCGATAGCGACGGCCGGCGAGATGACGCAAGCGACCGCAGCCGCCACGGCTGCGGCCGGCAGCCGCGACCCGAATTTCCGGGCATGCCTTTTTGGATATCGTGAGATCGTCGGCCCCTGTTTCACGCCGATCGTCAGTCGCAAAAAGCTTTCGGCGCCATGACTTGACATGACTACTTGACACGACTTGGCCGCGACCTGCCTCGGTTGCGATCATGCAGTGATGGCGTGGTATCGTGATTTTGGCATGACGCGACCGATTCGCATTATCGGCATCGATCCGGGGCTGCGCCGCACCGGCTGGGGTGTGGTCGAGAGTGCCGGTAATCGGTTGAGCTTTCTCGGCTGCGGCTCGGTGACGACCGACGATCGCGATGATCTTGCGGCGCGGCTCCTTGCCATTCATGACGGCCTGATGCGGATCCTGGAGGAATTTCGGCCCGACGAGGCGGCGGTCGAAGCGACCTTCGTGAACAAGGACGCCAAGGCGACGCTCAAGCTCGGCCAGGCGCGTGGCATCGCCATGGTGGTGCCCGCCAGGGCCGGCATGCCGGTGGCCGAATATGCGCCCAATCTGGTGAAGAAGAGCATTGTCGGCGTCGGCCACGGCGACAAGAGTCAGGTGCGGATGATGATCGGCGTGCTTCTGCCCAAGGCCGATCCTGGCTCCGACGATGCCGCCGATGCGCTCGCCATCGCGGTGACGCACGCGCACCATAGACAGAGCGTGGTCCTCAAAGTGGCGGTGCGATGAATCAAGCGTTGATACTTGCCCCCACCGGCTCGCTTTGCTCGCCACCTCCCCCGCGGGCCGGGGAGGAGTGAGGCGTGGCGCATGATAGGCAAGCTTAAAGGCGTGATCGATTCCTACGGCGAGGATCACGTGATCCTCGACGTGAACGGCGTCGGCTATCTGGTGCATTG
>DATMQV010000403.1:0-12353 GCA_035566615.1 Xanthobacteraceae bacterium | reverse complement strand
CAAGCTCAAGGCGCTGTCGGAAGGCGCCGAGCTCGCCTCCAAGCGGCTTTACTCGAAGGTCGCGGCGTAGGCCGCGGCAACCAAGCCCGCGAAAACGGGCACTTGCTTTTGCGGCCCGCGCCGGTGAAATCCGGCGCGGGCCGCGAGCAGGGAATGGATACTGAGATCCCCAAGCGCACGAGCGACGAAGTGGCGGTTGCGCGTCAGCGTCTGCCGGTCGCCAAGACGACAAGAACGCTCGCTGCGTTGATTGTCGTTGCGGCGGTTATGTTTGCCGCCGCATTGGTCGCGCTTGCCAGCGCGATCGTCGTATCGCGCCAAGCGGCTGAACGCGAAGCGCGCGTGTTCGGCAGCACCAGCGCCACTGCCTTCCGCGAAGCGGCCTGCGATCATGCGCTGCGGCTCGTCGTCGCCGGGTTGCCGGGTGAGGGCGCTCTCCCTTCCTTATTTCGGTCGCGGCCCCTGCAAGACGATCTGTCGTTCTTCGGCTCGGCGCATGATTGCACCTTTCGGCTCGCGTTGGCCGGGCATACCGGCCTGGTCAGCAGCGCCGCTTTCAGTCCGGACGGCGTCAGCGTTGTCACATCATCCTGGGATAGCACCGCGCGGGTGTGGAACGCACAGACCGGGGCAGTCACCGCGACGCTATCCGGGCACAAATTTTGGATGAACAGCGCGGCGTTCAGTCCCGATGGCGGGCGCATCGTCACCGCCTCCTGGGACAAGACGGCGCGCGTGTGGGACGCCAAGACCGGCGCGGTTCTGGCAACGCTCGCCGGTCACACCGACCGCGTCAATGGCGCAGCCTTTAGCGCCGACGGTACGCGCGTGATCACAGCGGGCAACGACCACACCGCGCGATTGTGGAACGCCGCGACCGGCGAAGTTCTCATCAAGCTTGTGGGACACGCCGATGCCGTGACCGCCGCCACCCTCAGCCCGGACGGATCGCGCGTGGCCACGGCGTCGTTCGATACCACGGCGCGCGTCTGGTCGGCCGAGACGGGCGTCGAGATCGCGATGCTCGCGGGCCATGCCAGTTGGGTCTGGAACGCGCAATTCAGTCCCGATGGCACCCGCGTCGTCACCGCATCCGAAGACAGGACCGCACGCGTCTGGGATGCCGCGACCGGCGCGCTGCTCCTGACTTTGTCAGGACATGCCGGCCCGGTCTTGAGCGCGATGTTTAGTCCGGACGGCAGCCGTATCGTGACTGCGTCTTTCGACAAGACCGCGCGCATCTGGGACGCTGAAACAGGCAACGCGGTGGCGACGCTCGCCGGCCATGGCGACTGGGTGTGGACTGCGTCCTTCACCGCCGATGGCAAGCGCGTCGTCACGGCGTCGCAAGACGGCACTGCGCGCGTCTGGGACGCCCGCAACGGCGCGCTTGTTGCGGTGCTCTCTGGCCATGCCGGGCCGGTGTTCCGGGCGGCCTTCAGTCCGGATGGCAGCGCGGTCGTGACCGCTTCCTTCGACAACACGGCGCGCGTCTTCGCGCTGAACAGAGGCGCACCGGCCGTTGTGTTTTCAGCGCATGCGGATGCGGTCACCGCGGCCGCGTTCAATGGCGACGGCACGCGCGTTGTTGCAGCTTCGCAGGACAACACCGCGCAAATCTGGAACGCGGCGACCGGCGCCGCCGTCGCTCCGCCCTTGCGCCACGACGACGCGGTGACCGCCGCTTCGTTCAGTCCGGATGGCAGCAAGGTCGTCACGGCATCGGACGACAAGACGGCGCGGGTGTGGGATGCAACGAGCGGCGCGCCACTGGCCACGCTCGTCGGGCACAGCGAGCGCGTCGTCGCGGCGGCGTTCAGTCCCGACGGCACGCGCATCCTCACCGCGGCTTTCGACCATACGGCGCGACTATGGGACGCCAGCACCGGAGCCGCTCTCGTCACGTTCAAAGGCCACACCGACTGGGTGAGCGGCGCAAGCTTCAGCCCGGATGGCGCGCGGGTCGTGACGGCGGGCTTCGACCGCACGGCTCGGTTATGGAAGGCTGAGACGGGGGACCCGATCGCGACGCTTACCGGGCACAACGATCGCGTGATCGCCGCCGCGTTCAATCACGATGGTTCGCGCGTTGTCACGGCATCGGCGGATCGCACGGCACGACTTTGGGACGGCAATTCCGGTGCGCCGATCGCCACGCTCGCGGGACACGGCGACTGGGTGAACGGCGCCGCCTTCAGCGCCGACGGCGGGCGCATCGTTACCGCCTCGTTCGATGGCACCGCGCGCGTGTGGGACGCTGAGCGCGGCACGCTCCTGGCGATACTCGCCGGGCATACCGATCGAATACTGAGCGCGAAGTTCAGCCGCGACGGCTCGCGTATTGTCACTGCCTCGGCGGATCACACGGCGCGGATTTGGGATGCTGACCGCGGGATCGTATTGGCGACACTGACAGGCCCCGCGGGCGAGCTGGTAGCGGCAGCATTCAGCCCGGACGGCACGCAGGTCGTCGCCGCCTCACTCGACCACAGCGTCTATGTCTGGCGGCTCGACCCGCTTACCCTGATGCAGGCGGACCGCCGCCGCGCCTATGTGTGTCGCGAGCGGCTCATCGGCGCACCATCGTTCAGCGACCGGGAGATGCAGGATCCGCTCCTGCGCGGGCGCGAAGAGTTGCGCAATCCTTGCGACCGCCTGGGGCCGCTGAGCGCCTCGTACTACCGACACGGGGTCGCCGGTCTCATCGCGGCCATCCGCAACGCCTTCTCGCGGTGAGCGGCCGGCGGAAGGGCCGTTTACCGCTATTTCCGCGGCTGAAATTGGGTTTGGACTTCGCGCCGCATCCTGCGTTATATTTCGTTATATATAGCGAGTGATCGGCGAACCGAACGAGAAGCGGTCCTGCAATGGTGAAAATTCGGAGTGAGAAGCTGACGACCTGCCGCGTGGCGGCCGATGGCGCGGAGGTCGGGCTCGAGTTCGTCGATGCTTCCGGCGCTCCCGTCAGATTGGAGATGCCCGTCGAGCAGGCCGAGTCTTTGATCATGACATTGCCGCAGCTGCTCGCTTGCGCGCTGCGGCAGAGAACCGGCGACAAGATGCCCGCTATGTCTTCGGGCTTGGCGAATGGGCGATCGAAAGCGCCAAGGGGCAAGCCTGCCTGATCGCCACGCTCAAAACCCCGGACGGCTTCGAGGTCTGCTTCGGCATCCCGTTCGAGGCGTGCCGCTCGCTTGGCTGGAATCTGCTGCGCGCGGCCGAGACGCACGATCCAGAAGAACAATCGGCGGAGCGGTGCCGGCTGACTTTGAACTGAAGGTTCGGGCGGTGCTCTGCTGCGCCGAACAGAACGAAGGCGAGCAGCGACAAGTCCGGCCGGGATTTTAGCGGGAAGCCGGCGGGCGCCGAGCGGTTTCGATGATGCCGGACCTTGTTCGGCAAAATCACTCGGGCTATGTCCCGGCTGGAAATGCGCTATATTTTTCTGAATATCACGAAGCGCCCAGCCAAGCATCGCCTTCGGCGGCAACAGCCGGCATGGGTCAAGCACAGGGAGGGAAACCGCAATGAATGCACCGGCAGGAAAATTTCTCGTTGAAGATACCTGGCGAGGCCGCGTCTTCGGCACCGAATGGCGGAACGCCGCCGGCGGATCGCTGGACGTGCTGGAGCCGGCGACCGGTGCCAAGATCACGAGCGTCGGCAACGCTACCGCCGCCGATGTACGCAAGGCCGCCGCCGAAGCGCGCGCCGCGCAGCCCGGCTGGGCGGCGACGCCGTACGAAGAGCGCGCCGCCATCCTGCGCAAGGCAGCCCGCGTGCTGGAAGACAATCAGGAGGAATTGATCCCCTGGATCGCGCGCGAGACCGGCGGCATCCCGGCCAAAGCCGGCTTTGAAATCCACATGGTGACGGAGGGCCTCTATCGCGCCGCGGCAATGTGCACGGAGCCGCAGGGCTTGGTGCTGCCGTCCAATCCCGGCCGCATCAGCCTCGCTCGCCGCATTCCGCGGGGCGTCATCGGCATCATTTCGCCGTTCAACTTCCCGCTCATCCTGTCGATGCGGGCGGTCGGGCCGTCGCTGGCGACCGGCAATGCCGTGGTGCTCAAGCCCGATCCGCGCACCGTCATGACCGGCGGATTCATCATCGCGCGGGTGTTCGAGGAAGCGGGCCTGCCGAAGGGCGTGCTGCATGTCCTTCCCGGTGGCGCCGAGGCCGGCGAGGCGTTGTGCACCGACCCGGACATCGCGATGGTCTCGTTCACCGGATCGAGCCATGTCGGCCGCCGCATCGGCGAGATCGCCGGCAAGCATCTGAAAAAGGTGCAGCTCGAGCTCGGCGGCAAGAATGCGGTGATCGTGCTGGAAGACGCCGATATCGATGCCGCCGCTTCTGCCATCGCCTTCGGCGCCTGGTTCCATCAAGGCCAGATCTGCATGACCACCGGCCGCATCCTGGCGCAGAACAAGATCGTCGCGGCGTTGACCGAGAAGCTTGTCGCCAAGGCCAATCACCTGCCGGTCGGCGATCCGCTCGGACAGGTCGCGCTCGGGCCGGTGATCAACAAGGCGCAAGTGCAGCGCATCGACGGCATCGTCAAGGACTCGGTCGCGGCCGGCGCCAAGCTTGAAGCCGGCGGCACCTTCGACGGGCCGTTCTACAAGCCGACAGTGCTCACCGGCGTGAAGCCGGGCATGCGCGCCTTCGACGAGGAGATTTTCGGACCCGTCGCCGCGATCACCTCGATCGGCAGCGATGACGAGGCGGTGCGGCTCGCCAACCACAACGAATATGGCCTCTCGGCCGGCGTGTTCTCGGCCGATGTCGGTCGCGCGATCGCGGTCGGCAACCGGCTCAATACCGGGCTTCTGCACATCAACGATCAGACCGTCGCCGACGAGCCGCACATTCCGTTCGGCGGTTCGGGCGCCTCCGGCAATGGCACGCGCATCGGCGGCCCGGCCAACTGGGATGAGTTCACCCAGTGGCAGTGGATGACCATCAAGGACAAGCCGAACCCTTATCCGTTCTGAGCGCGACCGGAAATCGAGGGCGGCATTCCAACGATCGTGTGTCAATGAAAGTGAAAAACCCGCGCCGCGTTGCCGCGCGGGTTCGTTGTTTTGCACCGTAGCAAAGATCAACCCATCACTTTGTCGAGCGTGATCGGCAGATCGCGCACGCGCTTGCCCGTGGCGTGGTAGATCGCGTTGGCGATTGCGGCGGCGACGCCGACGATGCCGATCTCGCCGACACCTTTGATGCCCATCGGATTGATCAGCTCGTCCGGCTCTTCGACGAAGATCACCTCAATATCGTGGATGTCGGCATTCACCGGCATATGATACTCGGCGATGTTGGCATTCATGATGCGGCCGAAGGCGTGGTCGATCAGCGTTTCCTCGTGCAGCGCCATGCCCATGCCCCAGACCACGCCGCCCAAAATCTGGCTGCGCGCGGTCTTGGTGTTGAGAATGCGGCCGGCCGCCACCGCACCGACGACGCGGGTGACGCGGATGACGCCGAGCTCCTCGTCGATCTTCACTTCCGCAAAGATCGCCGAGTGAGTGTTGCGGGCGTGCGAATTGTCTTCCTTGAAGCTGTTGGTGCTTTCCCGCTCGATACGGTCAAGGCGGCCATGCCGCATCACGTCGGCGATCGAAACCGCGCGGCCATGATCCTTGGCGTCGACGAGCTTGCCGTCGAAGAGCGCAACGCTCTCAGGCTTGGCCGCCGCGAACGGCGAGTTCGGCATGGTCTTGGCGGCGCGCAACAACTCCGTGCGCACGTCGCCGGCGGTTTTGGCAATGGCATGCGCGACCGACGCCGCTCCCCACGAGCCGCCTTCCACCGGCGCCTGCGGCAGCGAAGAATCGCCGAGCTTGACCGTGATGTTGTCGAGCGGCAGCCCGAGCTCATCGGCCGCCACCTGCGCCGCAATGGTGTAGGTGCCGGTGCCGATGTCGGAGAAGGAGCAGGCGACCTCGGCGTGGCCATTGGCGGTGAGCAAAATGCGGGCGGCGGTCGGCATCTGTAGCGCTTCCCACACGCCGCTCGCCATGCCCCAGCCGACAAGCTCCGTGCCGTCGCGCATGGAGCGCGGCTCCGGATTGCGCTTGTGCCAGCCGAAGGCTTCCGCGCCCTGCCGGTAGCACTCGCGCAGCTTCTTGCTGGTGTAGGGAATGCCGCCGTGCTGGTCGCGGTCGGAATAGCTGCGCAGCCGCAGCTCGAGCGGATCGAGCTTAAGCGCAACCGCGAGCTCGTCCATGGCGCATTCGAGCCCGTGGACGCCGGTCGCGGCGCCCGGCGCGCGCATGTCCGACGGCGTCGGCAGGTCGAGCCGCGCCAGCCGGTGCCCATATTTCGCGTGCTCGCTTTTGTAGAGCAGGCCCGACCATCCGGTGTCGTTGCGGGAAAAGTCTTCGTAGCTCGAGGTCACGGCGATCGCCTCGTGCGTGATCGCGTCCAGTGTTCCGTCCCGCTTGGCGCCGAGCGCCAGCCGTTCGATGGACGCCGGCCGGTAGGAGAGCCCGTACATCTGCTGGCGGGTGAGCACGAGACGCACGGAGCGTTGCAGCGCCTTGGCGCCGAGCACGGCGAGAACGACCTGATATTGCGGCCGCAAGCCGGAGCCGAAGCCGCCGCCCATATAGGGCGACAGCACGCGCACATCATCCGGCTCCATGTTGAAGATGCCGCACAGATACTGCTGCACATTCTGCACGCCCTGGGTCTTGTCGTAGACGGTGAGCTTGCCGCCGTCCTCCCAGACCGCGGTCGAGGCGTACAATTCCATCGGATTGTGATGCTCGATCGGAATGAAATATTCCGCTTCGTGCCGCACCGGTGCAGCCGCAAAGGCCTTGTCAGCCTTGCCGCGCGGCTTCTCCGGTTTCTCAACCTTCACCGCCTTGTCGCGCTCGGCAAAGAGGTCGGTCGCGAACGGTTCGGGTTTATACTCCACGCGCACCAGCGAGGCGGCGAAGCGCGCGATTTCCCATTCCTCGGCCAGGACCAGGGCGATCGGCTGCCGGTTGAACAGGATCTTGTCGTCATAGAGCGGGCGCAGCGGCGTGCCCTGCTCCGGGGCCACATCGTCCTTGTAGGGGCTGGTCGAGCGGGCCATCGGTGGCCTGTTCTCATGGGTGAGAACGTCGAGCACGCCTTCGACGCGCAACGCTTCGCTTGTGTCGATGCGCGCGATACGGCCTTTGGCGATCGTCGACGTCACGACCGCGGCGTAGGCGAGGCCCTCGACATTGTGTTCGGAGGCGTATTTGGCGGCGCCGGTTACCTTGGCATGACCGTCGATACGGGAGGTGGATGTGCCGATATAGCTCATGGCGCTCACCGGACTTTCTTGGAGGATTGGGACTGCGGCGTGCCGCGCGCCGCTTGCGTCAGCGCCCGCACGATGGCGCGGCGCGCCAGATCGATCTTGAAGGCGTTGTGCGCGTGGCCTTTGGCGTCGCGCAGCAATGCGTCGGCCGCTCGTATAAAAGATTCGCGCTTCGCACGCTGCCCGCGCAACGACGCTTCTACGCCAAGATCGCGCCATGGCTTGTGGGCGACGCCTCCCAGCGCCAGCCGCGCCTCTTTGATTGTATCGCCGTCGAGCTCGAGAGCTGCCGCCACCGACACCAGGGCGAAGGCGTAGGACAGGCGGTCGCGGATTTTCAGATAGGTGTAGTTCTTGGCGAAACCCTTTCCGGGGAGCTCAATGCCAGTGATGATCTCGTCCGCGCCCAAATTGGTGTCGCGCTCGGGCGTGTCGGCGGGCAGGCGATGAAAATCGCCGAACGCAATCGTGCACTCGCCCTTGGGGCCGGTGACATGCACCGTTGCGGCCAGCGCCGCGAGTGCGACGCACATATCGGACGGATGGGTCGCTATGCAGGCATCGCTCGCGCCCAGAATCGCGTGCATGCGATTGATGCCGTTGAGCGCCGAGCAGCCGCTGCCGGGCGTGCGCTTGTTGCACGGCGTCGCGGTGTCGTAAAAATAATAGCAGCGCGTGCGCTGTAGAAGATTGCCGCCGGTCGAGGCCATGTTGCGCAACTGCGCGGAGGCGCCGGCGAGGATCGCGCTTGCCAGCATCGGATAGCGCTGCGCGACCAGCGGGTGATAAGCGAGATCGGAATTCGGCACCAAGGCCCCGATGCGCAATCCACCGTCGGCCGTCTCTTCAACCGCCTTGAGCGGCAGATGCGTGATGTCGATCAGCCGCGACGGCCGTTCGACCTCTTCCTTCATCAGATCGATCAGGTTGGTGCCGCCGGCGATCAAACGCGCCTTCGGATCGGCCGCGATCTGGCGCACGGCGTCGGCGACATTGTTGGCCCGCGAATACTGAAAATTGATCATGACCGCTCCATCGCCTCGAGGATCGCCGCCACGATGTTCGGGTAGGCGCCGCAGCGGCAGATATTGCCGCTCATCAGCTCGCGGATTTCCTCCGGCGTTTTCGCCTTGCCTTCGGCGATGAGGCCGGCGGCGGAACAGATCTGCCCGGACGTGCAATAGCCGCACTGAAAGGCGTCGTGGTCGATGAAGGCTTGCTGCAGAGGATGCAGCGCGCCGTCCTTGGCCAGGCCCTCGATGGTCGTGATCTTGGCGCCGTCCTTCATGACCGCGAGCGTCAGGCATGAATTGATCCGGCGGTCGTCCACCAGCACGGTGCAGGCGCCGCACTGGCCGTGATCGCAGCCCTTCTTGGTGCCGGTCAGATCGAGATGGTCGCGCAGCGCGTCCAGCAGAGTCGTCCACGGCGCAAGCTCGAGCTTCCTTTCGACGCCGTTGACGGTCAGCGATAGCGGGATCTTGTGCGGCGCCGGGATCGTCTGCCTGATCGGCTGCGACGGGCGTGTCTGTGCCATATGCACCTCCGGGATGGCGAAGTTTCATCCTCGGACCGCCCTGCCAGCCGGCGATCCGCTCCGCGCTACGGCAACAAGCTGGCCGCGCCGCGGAGGTTCCACTTACCCCGGCCCCGGGGATGTAGGGCGCCGATGCGGAGAGGCAATGGCTAGAGCGCAATGGCTTTAATCACGCTCTAGATCTTTGGTGGAGCATGATCTTTTCAGAAAAACGGTTTCCACTTTTCCGGATCATGCTCTGGCGCCTGACTCGGCGTTGAAAACCGGTGCACGACGCCACACATTTGTCACACGCTAGATTTGGGGGTGTCTGATGGCCCGGGATGTGGCCCGCGATTGGATGTGGTCGGAAGCGCTCGAGATGCTCGCGCGCGCGGAGCGGATGCATCGCGGCTTGTTCAAGCCGGTCGGCAGCAAGGCGCACCAGCAGTCTTGGGAGCCGCCGGTCGATATTCTCGAAACCGAGTTTGAAGTCCTGGCGCTGGTCGCCTTGCCGGGCGTCGATCCCGACAGCGTCGAAGCCGTCATCGACAACGGCGAACTTGTGATCGGCGGGGCGCGCACCTATCCGCCTGCGCTCCGCACCGCCGTCATTCATCGCCTGGAGCTGCCGCAGGGCCGCTTCTACCGCCGGCTGCGTTTGCCGGCCGGCCATTACAGCGGCGTGCGCCGCGCGGTCGTCGATGGATGTCTGGTGATTACCTTGCAGAAAGCGGGGCCTAATCGTGGCTGAAGCTGAAATGTTGTCATCGAACCAAGCTGCATCGGGAGCGGCGACGCTGCCGCCCTTGCCGCCGGATGCGCTCATCATCGTGCCGGTGCGCAACACCGTGCTGTTTCCCGGCCTGGTGCTGCCGATCACGCTCGGCCGGCCGAAATCGATCGCGGCCGCGCAACAGGCGGTGCGCGATCAGCGGCAGGTCGGCATCTTGCTGCAACGCGACGCCGAGGTGTCCGAGCCGACGCCGCTTGACATGCACCGCATGGGCACCATTGCGAACATCGTGCGCTACATCACGGCGCCGGATGGCTCGCACCATCTCATCTGCCAGGGCGAGCAGCGCTTCCAGGTCGTCGAGTATTTGAGCGGCTGGCCGTTCTTCGTCGCGCGCGTGCTGCAAATTCCCGAGCCCGAGACTCAGAGCGCCGAGGTGGAAGCGCGCTTCGTCAATCTGAAGGCGCAGACGCTCGAAGCTATCCAGCTTCTGCCGCAGGCGCCGCCTGACCTCTTGGCCGCGATTCAATCGATCGAGGGCCCGTCGGCGCTCGCGGACCTCGCCGTGGCTTACATGGACGTCAAGCCCGAGGAGAAGCAGGAGATCCTCGAGACGCTCGACATCTCCGCGCGCATGGACAAGGTCTCGCGGCTTCTGGCGCATCGCATCGAGGTGTTGCGGCTCTCGCAGGAGATTGGCCGGCAGACCAAGGCGGCGCTCGACGAGCGCCAGCGCGAGGTGCTGTTGCGCGAGCAGATGGCGGCGATCCAGCGCCAGCTCGGCGAAGGCGAGGAGGGCAAGGCCGCCGAGATGGCCGAGCTCGACAAGGCGATCAGCAATGCCGGCATGCCGAAGGAAGTCGAAGAGCAGGCGCGCAAGGAATTGCGCCGGCTGCAACGCATGCCGGAAGCGGCCGGCGAATACGGCATGGTGCGCACATATCTCGACTGGCTGATCGAGTTGCCTTGGAAGCTGCCCGAGGAGAAGCCGATCGACATCGCCGAAGCGCGCCGCATCCTCGACGAGGACCACTACGACCTCGACAAGATCAAGCGGCGGATCATCGAATATCTCGCCGTGCGCAAGCTCGCGCCACAGGGTAAGGCGCCGATCCTGTGCTTCGTCGGTCCGCCCGGTGTCGGCAAGACCTCGCTCGGCCAGTCGATCGCGCGCGCCATGGGGAGAAAATTCGTGCGGGTGTCGCTCGGCGGCGTGCATGACGAAGCCGAAATCCGCGGCCACCGCCGCACTTATATCGGCGCGTTGCCGGGCAACATCATTCAGGCGATCCGCAAGACCGGCTCGCGCGACTGCGTGATGATGCTCGACGAGATCGACAAGCTCGGCTCCGGCATCCAAGGCGATCCGGGCGCCGCCTTGCTCGAAGTGCTAGACCCCGAGCAGAACAACACGTTCCGCGACAACTACCTCGCGGTGCCGTTCGATTTGAGCCGGGTGGTGTTCATCACCACCGCCAACATGCTCGACACGGTCCCGGGGCCGCTGCGCGACCGCATGGAGATCATCAGCCTGGCCGGTTACACCGGCGAGGAGAAGCTGCAGATCGCGCACCGCTACCTCGTGCGCCGCCAGTTAGAGGCGAACGGGCTGAAAGAGGGCCAGGTCGAGCTCGGCGACGACGTGTTGCGCGACATCATCGCCAACTACACGCGCGAGGCCGGCGTGCGCAATCTCGAGCGCCAGATCGGCCAGACGCTGCGGCATGCGGCCGTGCGCATCGCCGAGGGCTCGTCCGGTCCGATCCGCATCACGCGCGAGGATCTCGTGGCGATCTTGGGGCCGGCCAGATTCGAGAGCGAGACGGCCATGCGCACGAGCGTGCCCGGTGTCGCGACCGGCCTCGCTTGGACGCCGGTCGGCGGCGATATCCTCTTCATCGAGGCGACGCGGATACCCGGCGGGGGCCGGCTCATCCTCACCGGCCAGCTCGGCGACGTGATGAAGGAAAGCGCGCAGGCCGCGCTCTCGATCGTCAAGAACCGGGCCGCCGCGCTCGGCATCGATGCAAGCCGCTTCGAGAAGAGCGACATCCATGTGCACGTGCCGGCGGGCGCGATCCCGAAGGATGGGCCGAGCGCGGGCGTGGCCATGTTCATGGCGCTCGTCTCGCTCATGACCGATCGCACCATCCGCAGCGATACCGCCATGACCGGCGAGATCAGCCTGCGCGGTCTGGTGCTGCCGGTCGGCGGCATCAAGGAAAAGGTCGTGGCGGCGCATTCGGCAGGCATCAAGCGGGTCATGCTGCCGGCGCGCAATCGCCGCGACTATGACGACATCCCCGAGGTCGCGCGCCGCGAGATGGAGTTCATCTGGCTCGATCGCGTTGAAGAGGCAGTCGCCGCAGCGCTGGAGCCGAAGACATCGGCCGACGCGCCGGCCGCCGTGCCGCAACTCGCGGGAGCCGACGCGTAGCGCATTGCTCTTCCCCGCGCGAGCGGGGTAGGGCCGCGCTTGCGTACGACAGGTGCGCATCGCCACGGTCGTGCTCTGACTTATCCGCGATGGGCTCCATCCCCACGGAGTGGGCGGCAAGGCAGCGCGCGCAAGCACGGCGGCGCAGCCGACGATTTTCGGGGAACGGTTGAGCAACAATTGACGTTAACAAGAATGCCGCGCTTTCGCCGATCGATACTGCCGTCTTCAAACGATGGAAAACATTGCTGCTAAACGAATTTTACATCTTCCCAGTGTGGTTTCCCGTTCCGAAGACGTGCGGAGGTCAGCAGGTCGGAGGGAGAGAGTCCTGAATGGACATCACGGTCGTCAGGAAGGC
>DATMQV010000402.1:0-14671 GCA_035566615.1 Xanthobacteraceae bacterium | reverse complement strand
GCCAAGGACCGATACGCATGTGACACCCACAATCGGAGCGAAGCGTTGGATAACGCGCCCTGACGTCAAGAAATCTGTCGTGAGACTTTAGGTCAAATCAAGAGCGCGCGAACCCGCAACCGGGAGGATGGTGAATGAGGCCGGCGAAAGCTTGAGTGAAATGCGGGGGGATTGGTAAGGTCCGATTACATTTTCGACATGCGGCCGTCGTCATTTAGGGCTTCGTCATTCCGGGGCCGGCCGAAGGCCGGAGCCCGGAATCCATGACCCGAGCGTTTCAGAAGGAGCTCGGAGAAGTCAGCGGATACACGGTGGATATGGATTCCGGACTCGCGGTCTAAAACCCGCGCTCCGGAATGACGTGCTAGCTAGCCAAACCCGTCGCGCTTGAGCCGCACCAGCGCCTGATCGAGCGCCGAGAGAAAATTCGAGCGGTCGCGCGGCGCAAACGGCTTCGGCCCGCCCGTGATGGCGCCGGCGCTGCGCAGCGAATCCATCAGGTTGCGGGTGGCGAGCGTCATGCCGATCGACTCTTCGGTGAACGGCTTGCCGTTCGGCGCGAGGACGGTTGCGCTCGCCTTCACGCAGCGGCTCGCCAGCGGTATGTCGGTAGTGATGACCACATCGCTGCGCCCGGCGCGCTCCGCAATCCAGTTGTCGGCCTCATCCATGCCGCCGCCGACCACCACGCGCTCGATCATCTCATCGCGCGGGACGGCAATCGGGCTGTTGCTGACGACGAAGACTTTGAGCACCGTGCCCTTGAGCGCATGCCGCTCCGCGACGCGATACACCTCCTGCTTTACCGGACAGGCATCAGCGTCGATGTAGATCGCGATGGGTTTCTGAGGAAGTGAGAGGCTCACAAACGTCCGATTGAGGAAAAACAACGACTCAGCGCTTGAAGGTGCGCGACATCAGGCCGTCGAACGCGTAGGGACAGGCCGTCGCAGAGGTATCTTCGTCCAAGCCCGTCTCTTTCGCCGCCTCGATGCGGGCCCGGCGGTAGGCGCGGGCGATCGCCTCATCGATCCGCGATTTCAGGCTCGGATTGTCGGAGAGCACATCCGCGATCTCCAATCGCTGTTCTTGAATGGAGAGTATCCAGCTCCGCGAGCGCAGCGACGTCTGATGATCCCATTTGAGCACATGCGCCATCAGCACACGCAACGCGCTGACAAGCTTGTTGAATTGCTCCCGCCCCAACGATTCGATCTCCTCGGCAAGATTGTCGCAGTCGAGTGCTTCGAAGCGCCCTTCGCGAAGATGCCGGGCCTGCTCCATCAGCCACGAATAAAAATCATGCTGGTATTCGGCGCCGAGCGGCCCGTCGTGGGCGCCAAGTTGGTCGTCAAATCCTTACGTGCACCGGCCACAGTCCTATCCTCACGGCCAGAGTATCAAATAAAACGGCGGAAATCACACCCTCTCCACGAACGAATCGACCACGCGCTTTTCGCCGGCCTTGTCGAACTGGATGGTCAGCTTGTTGCCGTCGATGGCGGTGACATTGCCGTTGCCGAATTTCTGATGGAAGACGCGGTCGCCGGGTGTGAACGCCGAAACAGTGCCGGTCGATTTCGCCACCAGCTCGCCTTCGATGGTGAGCGGCAGCCGGCGGTTGCTTCCGCCCGATCCGGAACGCTGTTGCCCCTCTCCCGATCGAGCTTCGCTCGACCGGCCTCTCCCCGTAGGGGAAAGGTGGGACAAGTCCTCGTCGCTGCCGCTGGCGCGATCCGGCTCGCAGTCATCGTCGGCGTTGTCGGAGAAGCCGTTGCGGTCACGCTTTGCCTGCGCGCGCTGCCAGCCCGGCGTGCTGTAGTTCGAGCCGAAGGAGGTCGTAGCGTCGAAGCGCGAGGCGCCGTACCCGCCATATCCGCCGAAGCCGCCTTGCGACTCGGTGACCTCCACATTCTCTTCCGGCAACTCGTCGAGGAAGCGGGAAGGAATGTTGGTCTGCCACAGGCCGTGCACGCGCCGGTTGGTGGCGAAATAGATTTTTGCCCGCCTGCGGGCGCGCGTGATGCCCACGTGCCCGAGCCGGCGCTCTTCTTCCAGACCGGCGCGGCCCTGGTCGTCGAGCGCGCGCTGGTTGGGAAACACGCCTTCCTCCCAGCCGGGTAGGAACACGGTGTTGAATTCCAGGCCCTTGGCGGCGTGCAGGGTCATAATGTTGACCGCGTCCGCTTCGGCGGCTTTCTCGTTGTCCATCACCAGCGAGATGTGTTCGAGAAAACCTTGCAGGTTCTCGAACTCGTCCATGGAACGGATGAGCTCTTTCAGATTCTCCAGCCGGCCGGCGGCGTCGGCGGAGCGGTCCTTCTGCCACATCTCGGTGTAGCCGGATTCGTCGAGCACGATCTCGGCGAGTTGGGTGTGCGGAAGGTTGTCGCGCTGCTTGCGCCAGCGATCGAACGATTCCAGAAGTCCGCGCAGTGCGCCGCGGGGCTTCGGCTTTAGTTCGTCGGTCTCGATCACCGCGCGCGCGGCGTCCGTCAACGGCACGCGCCGTTTGCGCGCATGATCGTGGAGAAGCTGCACGGTGGCGTCGCCAAGCCCGCGCTTGGGCACATTGACGATGCGCTCGAAGGCGAGATCGTCGGAGGCCGAATTGATCAGACGCAGATAAGCGAGCGCATCGCGGATTTCGGCGCGCTCGTAAAAGCGCGGGCCGCCGATCACCCGATAGGGCAGGCCGAGCGTGACGAAGCGGTCTTCAAATTCGCGCATCTGAAACGAGGCGCGCACCAGGATCGCGATCTCGTTGAGCGCGTGGCCGGCCCGCTGCAACTGCTCGATCTCCTCGCCGATGGCGCGCGCTTCCTCTTCCGAATCCCAGGCGCCGGTCACCGTCACCTTTTCGCCGTCGACATCGTCGGTGCGCAGCGTCTTGCCGAGCCGGCCTTCGTTGTGCGCGATCAGATGCGAAGCGGCGGCGAGAATATGCCCGGTCGAGCGGTAATTGCGCTCGAGCCGGATCACCTTGGCGCCGGGAAAATCGTGCTCGAAGCGCAGGATGTTGTCGACCTCGGCGCCGCGCCAGCCATAGATCGACTGATCGTCGTCGCCGACGCAGCAGATGTTTTTGTTTTGAGCAGTTGGAGCGAGATCTTGCCCCTCGCCCCTTTGGGGAGAGGACGGCGGGGTCCGAAGGACCGCGCCGGGAGAGGGGTCGAGCGTCTCGCCGAAGGTTTGCTTCCCCTCTTCCGGATCGCTTTGCGATCCCACCTCTCCCCGAAGGGGAGAGGTAACGCTAGCCCGGCCCGCCACCGACGCCCTTTGCGCCAACAAGCGCAGCCAGAGATATTGCGCGACGTTGGTGTCCTGATACTCGTCGACCAGGATGAATTTGAAGCGCGCCTGATATTGCCGCAAGACTTCCGGCTGCTCGCGGAACAGGCGGATATTTTCCAGCAGCAGGTCGCCGAAGTCGGCGGCGTTGAGAATTTTCAACCGCTCCTGATAGGCGCGGTAGAGCTTCAGCCCCTTGCCGTTGGCGAACACGCCGGCCGCGCCCGCCGGCACCTGGTCCGGCGTCAGCCCGCGATTCTTCCAGCCATCGATCAGCGAGGCGAGCACGCGCGCCGGCCAGCGTTTCTCGTCGATCTTTTCGGCGTCGAGGAGCTGCTTGAGCAGCCGGATCTGATCGTCAACGTCGAGAATGGTGAAATCGGGCTTGAGTCCCACCAGTTCCGCATGCCGGCGCAGGATCTTCACCCCGATCGAATGGAAGGTGCCGAGCCACGGCATGCCCTCGACCACCTGGCCGACAATCTCGCCGACCCGCCCCTTCATCTCGCGCGCCGCCTTGTTGGTGAAGGTCACGGCCAAAATCTCGCCCGGCCGCGCGCGCCCGGTGGCGAGGATGTGGGCGATACGCACGGTGAGCACGCGTGTCTTGCCGGTTCCGGCGCCGGCCAGCACCAGCACCGGGCCGTCGAGCGTCTCGACTGCGAGCCGCTGTTCGGCATTGAGCCCGGCGAGATAGCCCGGCACGCCCGCCGCTGCGGCTCGCGCGCGAGCGGCAATGCCGCCGGGGGTGGGGGCCGGCGGTGGCGCGGGATCGAAGGTGTCGCTCAACGGGTCAGCCAAGATGGTCAACCGGGCGCGATGTTTTCGTGATTCTCATAAGCCAAAGATGGCATCACCCGGCGGCTTTTGCGAGGCGACCGTTTCCCGGATGTGGCGCAACGCCGTGAGTGCGTTTGCGCTGGTCTTTCGACGCGTTACGCGATGCGCCGCCGTTCCGGGACCTTGGCCAAATCGGGCGCTTTGACAGGTCCCGGGGCCGGCAGCATCAGGGCATGTTGCCGCTGATGAAGTAAGCTTGCTGCTTGGTCGGCTTGCCGTTCACGTATTTGTCCTGCCAACTGTCATCGACGTCGAGGATGCCCTGGCCGACGGGCGGCTTTTGGCCGGGCTTCCCCATCGCCCGTTCGTAGGCCTGCTGTTCGAGGATGGCGCGGAATTTGTAGTGATCATAGACGTCGAGAATGTGCACCATGTAGGCGACTGCCAGCGCACGGTTGCCTCTGATCACCAGCAAATTCTCGTCGTTGGCATAGGAAGCCTTGAAGCCGAGGTTGTGGCTGCCGGTGACCACGACGCAATCGTCCGACAACGGATCGATCACCACGATCTTGTCGTGAATGATGGCCTGCCCGTACTTGAGCATTTCGTGCTCCCAGTTGCCGATCAGGTCGAATTCAGCGATCGCCGCAGCGCGGATCATCAGCACGTCCGGCGCTTTCGGGTTCTGATAGATGGCGGGTTTGGGTTGCGGCGGTCCGCTTGCGCGCGATCCTGCGGCTTTGGGTGATGCCCCGGATTTGGCAGCGGAACTGGGCGCTGGCTTCGACGCCGATTTGGACGGCATAGCGCGCTTCGTGGCAGTGCGTTTCTTCGCCGCTTGCGCAACGCGGGCCGATCGCACCACGTCGCTGCGCGCGGCCATGGCGGCGGCTTTGCGTTTGGTTGTTTTGCGCTTGCCGCCCTGGCGCTTGACGGTTTTGCCCTTGGCTGCGCCGGCCTTTTTGGCGGTCGCCGCTTTATTGCCTTGCGTGCCGCCCGCGCCGGGCGCCGCCGGCAGCGCGCGGCCGTCGCTGATGGCGCCTAGCACCAGCAGATTCTTCTTGAGTGCGACATCAAGCGACTCGACGATGATGCTTTGGTCGCCGGCGACCGACGGCATGAAGGTCAGGAAGAAGATCGCGTCTTTCGCGTTGTTCATCCGCGCGAACACATCGGCGAGATCGGGCGGGGTCGGTGACGCTTTGTTTTTGGTCGCCGCCTTGGTGTTGGGCGAGTACCACAGCGTAATATCGGTCTTGCCGTCGGCGGCCAATGTGCTGTGGTTCGGCTTCATGTCGGCGGTCCGCAGCTTCTGGCCCTGCTTGTTGCTGTCAGGCGCGGAGATCGGCTTTGGAACCGGCAGCTTGTCGTCACGTAACCGCTGCCAATAGTCGTAGTAGGCGCCGGCGACGGCTTCATCTTCGATGATGATCACGTTGTTGGACTGGGTGCACAGCCCGGTGAATGTCCAATTGGTGCTGCCGGCAAGCACCGCCTTGGCCTTGTGAGTGGTGCGATCGACCAACACCACGAATTTGTTGTGCCCGATATGAGCGGAGTTGTTGAACATGCGGTCGTGGAATTCGGCCACTTTGTTCCGCAACCTGGCGCGCGACTGTGTGTTGGTCGTGTCCCACGCGACCTTGCCGTGCGATCCCTTCGGCGGCTTTGTGCTGCCGGCGGTCGAGAGAATGAGATGGACGCGGTCGGCGTTGGCCTGAAGCAAATCGAGCAGGCTTGGATCGTTGAGTTCGTAGAGCGCGCAATAGAGATCGCAATTCTCCGCCTTGGCGCGTCCCACGAAGCTGGAGATGAGCGGCAAGGCGTCGGCGGTTAAAAACTCTCTGATGGCGTCGGGCTTGTCGGTGTCGATGTGCTGTTCGAGCTGTTTCTTCGACGGCGCCTGCCCCTTCGGGGTTTTAAGCTGTTGGCGCAGATTCTGGGTCGATAAAATGCCGTTGGTGAATCCGGCCGTAATTATCGCCTCGCCATCCTTGGTGACGACGTCGTTTGTGACGCTGACCACATTTGTTTGCGCCGGATCGCTGCAGAAGAACAGCGGGATCGGCGTGCCGGTATACTTTTTCGGATCCGCGTTGGTCGAGGGCGGCACCGGTTTGCGGCCGGCGCCGCCCTTGCCGACGGCGACGATTTCGTACTTCACCTTAAAGTCGGGCGGGCGCACCGTCGTCGTGTCTCGCGAGCGCCGCAGCGTCAAATCGCGCCAGTTGAATTTCTGGATCGGCCAGACGCTGGTGTCCTGCTCGTTCCAATCGGGATTTGATTGCGTCTTGAAAGCGGCCCATGCCGGCAGGATGCGGCGTTCGACTTCGTTGTTGTCGTCGTCCAGGTGAATGCGCGTGATCATGAAGCCGAGGCAGTCGGCAATTTTCGCATCGGTCTTCCACGCGAGATAAGCAACTTCGTTGTTGCACCAGGCGCGCGCAGTCTCGATTTTCGGCATCATGGTGTCGCCCCGGATTGGTGTATTTGCCGTAGACGTCGCATTCAACCAAAAATTGCATATTTTGTCGATACTTATGCATACCGCGCTGCGCGGCGCCTGGAACCGCACCCCGTTGCGGCCACACCGGTCCGATTAAGCCCTGCCCGGCATGGCGATGCGGCGCCCGGCGCCCTCCGGCACCGGCAGGTGCGCGTGCGCCGCCTTCATCTTCGCCAGCCGCGCGGCGATGAAATCGGGAAACGGGGCGACCTTCTTTGTCGTCATGTCGACATGCAGCACCATGTTCTCGGACGTGACCGAAAGCCAGCCTCCCTCAGTGTGAAAAAGCTGTTCGAAATAGTGCATGCGCTTTGCATCGAAATCGAGCAGCTGAAAGGTCACACGCACCGGCGCGCCGGCGTGCAGCTCGCGCAGGTAGCGGATATGCGCCTCGGCGGTGAAAGTGGAATGTAGCGTATCTTTCAGATAGGCGAGCCCGCAGCCCATGAGCTCGTAAGCCTCGTCCACCGCACGGTCGAACAGCACGTTGTAATAGGCCACGTTCAGATGGCCGTTATAGTCGATCCATTCGGGCTCGACCTTCATCACCGATGAGACGAAGGGCGCGGCAAAAACGGGTTCCAAATCCGGGCGTTCGAGCATTAGGCTTCCGTTCGGGTATGCGGCCACAGAGGCGGCGCCGCCGCACAGTGGCGGATTTCGTTGGCGCTGCAAAGCCGGCCGCCGCACTTGACCCGCCGCGGCCGGGCGGCCACTTTGCCGCAAAAGAGCAAAGAGTGGCCGCAATGGTATTGATCGAAGCCTGGGAGGAACTCAAACGCGACCGCAGCGCGGTCGAGCGGGTGATCGCTGATCTTGCCGCGCTCGTCGGCAATCGGCTCGTGACCTCGCAGGCGGTGCGTGAGCAGCATGGCAACACGCTCACCTGGGTCGGCAATCAGCCGCCCGATGCCGTGGTGTTTCCCCAATCCACCGAAGAAGTACAGCAGATCGTCCGGCTGTGCGCAGCCGAGCGCGTGCCGGTCATCGCCTTCGGCGCCGGTACCTCGCTGGAAGGCCAGGTCAACGCGCCGCACGGCGGCATCTGCCTCGATTTCCGCGACATGAATCGCGTGCTGGCCGTGCATGCCGAAGACCTCGACTGCGTGGTCGAGCCCGGCATCACCCGCAAGCAGCTCAACGAGCAATTGCGCGACCGCGGCGTGTTCTTTCCGATCGATCCCGGCGCCGACGCTTCGCTCGGCGGCATGGCGGCGACGCGCGCTTCCGGCACCAATGCGGTGCGCTACGGCACAATGAAAGACAACGTGCTGTCGCTCAAAGTCGTGCTCGCCAACGGCGAGGTGATGTCGACCGCGCGGCGCGCCAAGAAGACCGCATCGGGCTACGACCTCACGCGCCTGATCGTCGGCTCGGAAGGCACGCTCGGCGTGATCATCGAATTGACGTTGCGGCTCGCCGGCATTCCGGAAGCGATCTCGTCCGGCGTCTGCCCGTTCCCCTCGGTTGAGGCCGCGTGCAACGCCACCATCCTGACGATCCAGTCCGGCATCCCGGTGGCGCGCATCGAATTGCTCGATGCGCTGCAAGTGCATGCTTGCAATCTCTATTCGAAGCTCAATTTGCCGGAAACGCCCATGCTGTTCCTGGAATTCCACGGCAGCGATGCGAGCGTCGCCGAGCAGTCGCAGCGCTTCGGCGAGATCGCCAAGGAATTCGGCGGCGGCCCGTTCGATTGGGCGACCAAGGCCGAGGACCGCTCGCGGCTCTGGCAGGCGCGCCACGATGCTTATTGGGCGCAGCGCGGCTTGCGCGCAAACACACAGCCGCTCGCGACCGACGTGTGCGTGCCGATCTCGCGGCTTGCCGAATGCCTCGCCGAGACGCAGCGCGATATCGCCGAAAGCAAACTGCTGGCGCCGATCGTCGGCCATGTCGGCGACGGCAACTTTCATGTCGGCCTTCTGGTCGACATGAACGACGAAGACGAGGTCACACGCGTGCGCGCTTTCCTCGAACGCCTCACCGAGCGCGCTCTCGCCATGGACGGCACCTGCACCGGCGAACACGGCATCGGCCAGGGCAAGATGAAATATCTGCCGTCCGAATATGGCGCGCCTGCGCTCGACGTCATGCGTGCGATCAAGCGGGCGCTCGATCCGCTCGACATTATGAACCCGGGCAAGATTTTCAGTTTGTAAGTGGTCAGCCTGGCAAGCGCGCGCCGGCGCCGAGCCATTCCTTGACCAGCGCCGCCAGCGTGCCGTCGGCCCTGAGTTCGGCTTGCGCCTTAGCAATAGCGTCGCGCAGCGTCGCATTTCCTTTCCGCACGCAGATACCGAGCCGCTCGGTGGTGATGCCGACTTGCACGACTTTGAGCTTCGGGCGGTCGCGTACGAACCATGCGGTCACCGGCGCGAGCTTCATGAAGGCGTCGCAGCCGCCCGTTGACAAATCGTCGAGCGCCTTCTCGATCTCGTTATAGGCGTAAATGCGTACACGTGCGGCGCGATGCTCGGCGACGAGCTTCTCGGCCACAGGCTCGCTGGTATTACCGTGCTGCACGCCGATCACCAGGCCGGCAAGGTCGTCGATGCCGTGTACCTGCGGAAGCCGCGCCGCATCGACCACCAGCGATTGCCCGGACACCGCATAAGGCGCGCAGAAATCGGCGACCTTTTCGCGCGCGGGCGTGATGGTCGTGCCGGACGCGACGCAGTCATAGGCACCGGAATCCAACCCGGCGAAAATGCCGTTGAAGTCCGCTCCTTCGTAGCGCACGAGTTGCCAGGCGCGGCCGAGCTTGCCGGCAATGCGCTGCATCAGCGCTATGTCGAAGCCCGATGGACCGCTTTGCTTAATAAATTCGAACGGCGGGTCGGGGAGCGCGGCGCCCACCTTCAGCGCGTTCGCGCCAGCGGCGGAGCCGGAGGCGGCTCCGCCGGCCACAAGCGCAGGCAAGGCTGCAAGGAGATCGCGGCGTGTCATGGGCGCCTTTTGAGTTCGCGGGGTTTCGAGTTCCCCATTCAGAGCGCCGCACTATCGCGCCGCGCTCATGAAAACCGCAACACTGGCGGAACTTGGCGAAAGTGTTTCGCGACACCATGTGAGCGGGGGCCGGAAAGGCTGTGGAGCCGCCCGGAACCCGACACAGAATCGCCCGCAAATCACGCTACTTGCGGCGGTCGAAAGCGTGCATTCCGCTTGAGCTTGCACTAGGTTTTGGGGCCGGGCAGGCGCGGGATCCTTAAGCGATTACAAAGGAAGCTTTGCCGTGCAGACGACGCTGCTCGGAGTGGCCATTGCCATTATTCTGGCGCTTGTCGCGGCTCTCGTTGCTCCGCTCGTCGTCGATTGGAGTCAGTATCGCGCGGCATTCGAAGACGAGGCGAGCCGGCTCACCGGCCTCACCGTGCGCGTCAACGGCTCGATCGACGCGCGCATTCTGCCGTCGCCGCATTTCAAGCTGCGCGATGTAGCGGTCGGCGCCCCCGGCCGCGAGCCGCAGATCCGCGCCGGCGCTGTCGAGCTCGAGCTTGGGCTCGGTCCGCTCGTGCGCGGCGAAGTGCGGGCGACCGAAATGCGGCTGTTGGCGCCGCAAATCAGTGTGCGCCTGGATGATGCCGGCGCGCTCGACTGGCCGGTGCCGTCAACCTCGTCCGGTGCCGACGCGCCGGGCGTCTCGCGGCTCACGGTCGACGACGGCCGTGTCGTGTTCAGCGATGCGGCTTCCGGCTCGCAGCTCGCGCTGGAGAAACTTTCCTTCAACGGCGACATCCGCTCGCTGCTTGGCCCATTCAGCGGCGATGGCGCCTTCGTCGCCGGCGGCGAGCCGTTCAGCTTTCACATCTCCGGAAGTCGCACCGGCGACGATGGCAATCTCAAAGTGCGGCTCGGCGTCGATCCTGCCGATCGCCCGCTGACGACCGAGATCGAGGGCCTGCTCGGTTTCGCGCACGGCGTTCCGCAGTTCGACGGCACATTTTCCGCCGTTCGTCCGGTTGGCGCCACGCTCTCCGGCGGCCAGCGCGTCATGAATGACCCCTGGCAGCTTGCCGGCAAAGTGCAGGCGACACCGGCTGTGGCCAAGTTGCAAGAACTGACGTTGCTGTATGGGCCGGAGGAGCGCGCGGTTGTCTTCAACGGCAAAGCGGATCTGAAACTCGGCGCCCATCCGCAGCTCGACGGCGAGGTCTCGGCGCGGCAAGTGCATGTGGACCGGATGCTGGCGGCGCCGGATGTGACGCATCGGCCGCCGCTTATCATGTTCAAATCGCTTCTGGAAGAGTTCATCACCGGCGTGCGCCCGCCATTGCCGCTGTCAGTCGGCCTAGCGGTCGAGGCGGTGACGGTCGGCGGCGCTGCCATCCAGGCGCTGCGCGGCCGCGTTCGTTTCGACGGCGACCGCGGCTGGGCGCTCGATGAGGTCGCCTTCCGCGCGCCGGGCTTCACGAGTGTGAATGTCTCAGGTCGGCTCGGCGGTGGTACTCAGGGAGTGTTGCTCGGCGGACCTGCCAGCATCGAATCGGCCGATCTGAAAACATTGGCCGCATGGCTCGAAGGCCGTACCGATCAATCGCCAGGGCGTGTGCAGACCTTGACCGCGCGCGGCGATATCACCATCGCGCGCGATCGTTTTGTGCTCGACCATCTGTCGGCTTCATTCGACCGGGAAAAGCTGGAAGGGCGGCTCGCTTACAGCTTTGCGGCAGCCAACCGCCCGGCGGCGCTCGACGCCGATTTGCATGCGGCGAGGCTCGATGTCGATGCGATCGCCGCGTTCGCGCAGGCCGCGGCCTCCGACGGCAGCTTTGAAATGCCGCGCGCCGTCAGTCTCACGCTCGATGTCGGCGAGGCTATCTTGGCCGGCATCGACGCCCGCGCGCTCAATGCCCGGCTCAAGTTCAATGCCGGCATTCTCCATGTCGACCGGCTGTCGATCGGCGATCTCGGCGGCGCCGCGATCGAGGCGAGCGGACGCATCGACGAATTGTCGTCGCAGCCGCGCGGCCAGATTAACGTCGATGTCAATGCGGCGACGCTCGACGGTCTCGCCACCATCGCCGGCCGCTATGCGCCACAAGTGCCGGCTTCGGTCCGGCCGTTTTCCGCACGGCTCGCGCCGGTGAAGATGCACGGCGCGCTGACCATCGAACGCGCCGGCAAGACCGGCAGCGTCGCAAGGCTTGCGTTGGGCGGAAACCTGGGCGCGATGCGCCTGACGCTCAACGGCGAAGCGACCGGCACGCCGGCGCAAGCCGATGCGGCGCTCCTGCGCGTCACCGGCCGGCTCGACGCGGACGACGGCGGCGCGCTGGTGCGGTTGCTCGCCCTCGACCGCGTGCTGGCGGTCGATCAATTGCCCGGACAGATGACGCTCACCGCTAACGGCCCGGTCAATGGCGAGATCCGCGTGAATGCGCTTGCTTCTGCCGGCGGTTTTTCCACCGTGGCCGACGGCGCGATGCATCTGCGCGGCGATGGCGCGCCGACGGGAAGCTTGCAGCTCAAAGCGACCGCCGCCGATCTCCGCCCGCTGCAGCGCGCGATGACCGGGCAGGCGGGCGGCGCTCCTCTCTCGCCGGTTTCGCTGACTGCGATCGTCGGCGTCGCCGGACCCGATCTGTCGGTCACGGATTTGACGGTGCACTGCGGTAAGTCGTCGCTCCGCGGGAGGCTTGATCTGAAGGTCGCCGATCCGCTCGCCGTCGCCGGCGAGATTTCCGGCGACGACGTGGACGCCGCGACGGTCGCGGGCTTGGTGTTCGGGCTGCCGAGCGCTTCCATGAGCGCCGCAAAATCCTGGTCGGCCGCGCCGGTCGGCGGCGGCGCGTTCGGGCTGATCAGCGGATCCGTCAATTTCAAATTCGACCGCGCCGCTCTGACGCCGGCATTGATCGCGCGCGATCTCAAAGGCGTTGCGCGCTTTGCGCCGCCGGAAATCGAATTGACCGATCTTGACGGCAAGCTCGGGGGCGGGCGGCTGAGCGGCGGCTTCACGTTCCGGCACGATCCGCAATCGTTCGCCGGTCACGGGCATGTGGAGATCGCCGACACGAACGCCGGCGCCATCGCCGGCAGCACCATGATCGACGGCTTATTGTCGGCGAAGCTGCAGGGCGAGAGCCAGGGATTAAGTCCCGAAGGAATTGTCGGCGCGTTCCACGGCGGCGGGACGATTTCGCTCACGCGCGCGCAATTCGCCGGCCTCAGCCCGGCCGCTTTCGACGCAGCCATGCGTCTTGCGGATCAGAACGCCGGCGCCGTCGATGCCGGCAAAGTCCGCGCTGCCGTAAGTGCCGCGATGGACAATCGCAAGCTTGCGGTGGCGAAGGCCGATGCCGAAGTCACCATCGCGGGCGGGCAGATGCGCATGGCCAACGCCGTGCTGCCGGCGCAGGATGGCGCGCAGCTTGCGGTCGACGGCACGCTCGATCTCAAGGCGGCGGCGATCGACGCGCAGCTCGCATTGTCGGCGGAGCCGGCTGCGAATGCGTTGATCCTCGCGCATCCGGAGCTTGCGATCACGCTCAAGGGCCAGCTGGCGGCGCCGGAACGAAAACTCGATATCTCGGCTTTGCTCGGATGGCTCAGTCTGCGGGCGGCCGAGCAGCAGACCCGACGCCTCGAATCGCTCGAGGCCAATCGTCGCGCCGATGCGCTTGGCGACCTGGCACGGCCGGTGCCGCCGGCCATGCGCTATATCCCGCAGGGTACGGCGCTCGAAATCAACAATCACGCCAACGCCGCTGCAGCGCCGCCACTCGGTACCAATCTGTTCGATCGTTTGCGGCCTGAAACTCCGCCGCCCGTAGCGGTTTCGCCGCTCACCGTTGCGCCACCGCCGATCGCCAAGCCGGCCAACCCATTGGCGTCGGGCCCCGATAAGACGACCGACAAGACCAATGACAGGACAAGCGCCACCGGCGGCGCGGTCCGGCCCGCGCCTTTGCCGGGCCTCCGCTCGTTACTGAATTCGCTATTCGGCTCGCAGAACTGATACGGGCTGCGGCGGCATCATCATCATCTCGCGCGCCGGCGCCGCTCGCGTTTGGCCCTCATAGCCGGGGCGTGCCTGATAGTGACTGAGCACGAATAGCCGTATGGCCGACGAGAGATTGCCGTGCTTGCGCTCCGAATCGATGCTGCCGACAAGATCGGACAGCGTCACGCGGCGGCTGGTGGCGATATCCTTCAGTCCGCGCCAGAACGCGTCCTCAAGGCTGACACTCGTCTTGTGCCCCGCAATCACGATGGAGCGCTTGACGACCGGTGATTTCATGGCCCGTCTCCCGTTTCGATCCGGTGCCGGTCGAGGCTTTTGCGGGCTTGCTCGCGACGGGATTGTTCCGCGGCGCGGTCAATCTTGGGGCGCCCATGGACGAGCCGGTTGGTTGCAGCCTCGTTCTCGGCTGCGTGCCTTTTGGCCCGCTTGCGCGCGATGCGGAGATTAACAATGTCGCCCATGCATAGCTCGGCGGTAACCAGATGCTCGTTGGCCGCTGGCGGCCGGGGTGATTGTGAACAGATTACGCCGACGCGGTGACACTGCACCAGAGCAACTTCCAACGCGATCACGCCAAGTTGCCATGAGGGAGCGTGACTATACCGGCTGAATCGCACAAGACACGGTTGCTTGAGAGAAAAATGGAAATTTGGTTCTTCCTTGCTGGCGCGCAGAGTAACCTAGACGATGCTTGGACCGTACTTTCAATAATCGACGACTCGAAATCTCAATTCTGAAGAATGCACCCCGAAAAACTGTCGCCCATGGCGGTGATAACTTTACGTCAAACGGGCGATATCCTTACCGCACTTCTTGATCACTGAGTATCGGCGCGCGCCAAGCGTGTGGCATTCGACGGATTCATCGCTGCTATACACGTGCGACGGGAATTCTCGTTATTCGCTTGGGCATTGCTGAGACTGACGCAGCGTCAGGAAGCGCATTTCGCCTCGGCGATTTCGGCGGCGAATGACCAACACGCAAGGGTCCGGGCCATTCAACAGGCGCCCGGCCGCTCGCGGCGCCGCTATTTCTTGCGGAAGCGATCGAGCCGCACCACTTCGCCGCCCGGGCCTTGGTCGGGGGCCGCAGCCGCCGCTTCGGAGGGACCCGGCAAGGCTTCCGGC
>DATMQV010000401.1:0-2707 GCA_035566615.1 Xanthobacteraceae bacterium | reverse complement strand
AACATTAACCTTTAGCAACCTTTAGCTTTGCAAATTCAAGGGTTTTGCCTTGGCGAGGCCATTTTGTGAAAGCATGAAATTACCGAGTTTGGGGAACTCGGCTCAGGGCGGTGCTTCGTGCACCGAAAGGGGGAGCCGGGGGCGGCCATAGCGCCCGTCTGCGGGGAAGTTGAGTCCGATGGGGTCGATCGGCCGATACATGTTTCGCACCACCATGGGTGCGTTCCTGATCACGCTCGTCAGCTTGACCGTGGTGATGTGGTTCACCCAGGCGATCCGCGAATTCGACCTGATCACCAGCCAACGCCAGACGATGTTCGTCTTTATCGGGATCACCGGTCTGCTGATTCCGCTGCTGGTGATGATGATCGCGCCGATATCGCTGGTGCTGGCGACGGCGCACATCATCAACAAGCTCAGCTCCGATTCGGAGATCATCGTGATGAACGCGGCGGGAGTCTCGCCGTGGCCGCTGGTCCGCCCGTTCCTTGCAGCCGGGCTTGTCGTAGCGGCGCTGGTCGCCGCGATCGCCGTCTACATTTCGCCGTGGAGTCTGCGCGAATTGCGCGATTGGGCCACGCAAGTCCGCGCCGACATCCTCACCAATATCGTGCAGCCCGGCCGCTTCACCACCATAAGCGGCAACCTCACCTTCCACATCGCCGATCGAAGGCCCAATGGCCTCCTGGTCGGCATTTTCCTCGACGACCGGCGCGACCCCAAGGAACACGCGACCTATCTGGCCGAGCAAGGCGAGATCGTGAAGAATGACACCGGGTCCTTCCTGGTCCTCGAAAAGGGCAGCGTGCAGCGGCTCGAATTGGGCCAGCGCGATCCTCGGATTGTCACTTTCGACCGCTACGCTTTCGACCTGTCGAAATTCGGCGTCGGTCCTCAGACCGGCGGCGTCACCTACAACACGCGTGAAAAGTACATCTGGGAACTCATGTGGCCGCCCGCGAACGACGCGCTGTTCCTGGCGCAGCCCGGCGAGTACCGATCGGAACTGCACGATCGCATCGCGACGCCACTCTATCCGATCGCGTTTGTCGTCCTCGCTTATGCCTTTCTCGGGCCGCCGCAGACCACGAGACAAAGCCGCACTGTGTCGCTTTTGGCCTTGGTCGGCGTCGTGGCCTTGCTGCGGCTCGTCGGCTTTCTGAGCGTCATCATCGGGACCCACACGCCGGCCGCTCTCGCCGCGCAGTATGTTGCGCTGCTCGGCGCGATTGCGGCCGGATCCTGGCAAATCTCGCGTGGGCAAGCGATCGAGCCTGCCGCGATGGTGTCGAAAATCGCGACCATCATCGGTGAACGCCTCGCGAAAGCGACGGCGAGCTAGGGAACGAGCTGATGGTAGCCGGGACGCTTTCACGTTACTTCGGGTTTCGTTTTCTCAAGTCGGTCGTCGGCTCGTTCTTCGGTGTGGTCGTGCTCGCCGGCATGATCGACTATGTCGAGCTGTTGCGCCGCGGCTCCGATTGGCCCAAAGCCACCGCGTTTGTTCTTGCGGAAATTTCCTTGTTTCGCGTCCCCCAACTCTCCGAGCGCATTCTGCCGTTTGCTGTGCTGGTCGGTGCGATGTCGTGCTATCTCGCACTCTCGCGCCGGCTTGAACTCGTCGTCGCGCGAGCAGCCGGCGTATCCGCCTGGCAATTCGTCGCACCGTCGATGATCGCTGCCTTTCTGTTCGGCGTCGTCGCGACCACGATTTACAATCCGCTGGCCGCGGTGATGCATGAGCGTTCGAAGCGCTTGGAAGCCGAGACGACGGGCGAGCTTGCGTCTTCGGCCGCGCGCGAAAACAGCGGCGGCTTCTGGGTCCGCCAGCGCAGCGCGGACGGCGCGGCGATCATCAACGCCAAGTCGAGCCGCCAGCAAGGCGCCGAACTCGGCGCCGTGAGCGTCTTCACGTTCGACAATGAAGCGCAGTTTCGCGAACGGATCGAGGCCAAGAGCGCGACGCTCGAGCACGGCTATTGGCGCTTCGACGACGCCCGCGTCTACGCCAGCGGCAATCCGCCCGTCACCCAAGCGAGCTATCGGCTTCCCACCAACCTGACGCTCGAACAGGTGCGCGAAAGCTTCGCCACGCCGGAGACCGTGCCGTTCTGGCAACTCCCTTCCTATATCGAGCTCGCGGATCGCGCCGGACTGATGGCGGCAGGTTATCGGCTGCAATACCAGCAGCTCCTGTCGCGGCCGTTCCTGCTCACCGCAATGGTACTGCTCGCGGCGTCGGTAAGCCTGCGGTTCTTCCGCTTCGGCGGCGTGCAGAAGATGGTCCTCGGCGGGATTTCCGCCGGCTTCCTGCTTTTCGTCCTGTCAAAGTTCACGGAGGACATGAGCAAATCGGAACTCATGTCGCCAGTTGTGGCGGCGTGGATCCCGGTCGTTGTAGGTAGTCTCACCGGCTTTATCGTGCTGTTGCATCAGGAGGACGGCTAGTGTCGAGCCCAATCCGTCCTGGTGTTTTCCGGCTGGTTGGTTACGTCCGTCCGAGCATCGCGATCCTGATCGCTCTGCTCGTTTTCGGCGTATCGTCCCTGCTCGCGCCTGCGCCAGTGCCGGCGCAAGGGGTCGGCAATCTTCTGAAGTTCCCACCGCGGCCGGCTGCCCCGCCGAAGCCCGCGGCGCCGACCTCCGACACGCCCATGCTCTTGCAGGCGACGGAGATCAGGTACGACTACACCAACAACACCGTCTC
>DATMQV010000400.1:0-6296 GCA_035566615.1 Xanthobacteraceae bacterium | reverse complement strand
CGCATCATGTAGCGCTGCAGGTTGACCTGCGCCCACGGATAAGCAAGCCCGAGGCTCGCGATGATCAATATCCACCACAGGATGGCATACAAAGCGTAAAGCCACCCCGATCCGTCCTGATGGAAACGCAAGCCGCGGAACACCGTGCGCGTCAGCCGATAGCGCCGCGCCCGATAGCGGGCAAATTCGCCGAACACGACGAACAACCCCAAGCCGCCGAGCGCGGAGCTGTAATCCGGCAGATCGAGCTCAAGCGATGCCAGGGCGATGGCGACGTAGATCGGAATAAGGATCGCGATCGCGAACAAAAAGCCGAGCAGAAGCTCGGTCGCGAGCCCGTAATATTCGAGCGTCTCGCCGGCGATCTCGGTGTTGGACCAGAGAAAGCGTCGCACGTCGGTCATCAGCCAAAACCGGTAGATGCCGAGGGTGACGAGCAGCAGAGCCGCCCCTTTGATCCGAAGCTGCCAATAGGCCCATTCCGGGCCGACAAAGCGCACCAGACCGGGAAGCGGCGGCGGGTTCCCCGGGAGCAGGGGCGGCAGCGATCCCGGAAGCGGCGGCGGATCAAGGGTGACGGCGTCGCTCATAAGATTTGGGTCATGAAATTCGGCCACGCGTTTGGCCCCTGCAGCGCCAGATTCCAGGATGCGATTTCAGGCTCACGTGCGGGCGATAGGGATACTGGCTCCGCGCCTAATCGGCAACGGGCACGCATCAACCGCTCTTTCCCGCGAAGGCGAAGGCGGGAATCCACCGGGCACGCTCGGACTTGAACGCGCTGGGTCCCCGCCTGCGCGGCGACGAGCGGATGGAAAACTTGGCGCTTCAAAATTCAACCGAACTTGCTCAAGCTTTCTTCCGCCGTGCACGCCTGCGCCTGCCCCGCTTGAGCCCGGCCATCGCCTCAAGCACCGCGCAAGTGGCTGCAGTGTCTTGCTCACCATAACCGGTCGATTGAGCCGCCGCATAGATCGGCAACGTCGCGGAAAAGAGCGGCGTCGGCGCGCCAAGCGCCTGCGCGAAGCCACCGATCACGTCCATGTCCTTCTGCCAGATCGACACCTTCATCGTCGGGTCGTCGTAGCGGCCTTTCACCATCATCGGCGCGCGCAATTCGAACACGCGCGAATTGCCGGCGCCGATCCTGATCTGATCGTAAATGAGCTGCGGCGGCAGGCCGGCCTTCATGCCGAGCACCAAAGCTTCGGCGCTCGCCACGTTGTGGATGGCGACCAGAAGATTGGCGATATATTTCATCTTGCTGCCGTTGCCGAAGGCGCCGAGGTCGTGCACTTCGCGCGTAAAGTCGGCGAACAGCGGGCGCAGTTTCTCGATCTCAGCGGCGCCGCCCGAGGCGTAGATCACGAGGTCCTTGGTCTTGGCCTGGATGCCGGTGCCGCTGACCGGACAATCGAGCAGGATGTGGCCGGCCTTGCGCAAAGCCGCTTCCGCCGCCTCTTTGTCTTCGAGCTTGAACGTGGAGGCCTCGATCACGACGCGGCGCGGCACGCGCGCAGCAGCGATGGCGGCGACGGTCGCCGCGAGCGCCGACGCTTTCGGCAAGCTTGTGATGATGACGGGCGCCTCGACGGCGAGCGCGCCGACATCGGCGGCGAGCGCGATGCCGACGCGGCCAAGCGCGCCCCGACGCTTGCGATCGGTGTCGTAGCCGACGACCCGCCAGCCGGCGGCGTGAAGATTGTGCGCGAAAGCACCGCCCATGATGCCGAGACCGACGATCCCGACAACGCCTTTCTGTTTCTTCGCCATGTGGTAGCAGACCTTGCGGCGCGCGCCGCTTACTTGCTCTTCATGTTCATCGCCACCGACGCAAGCGCCCGAGCGTCGCGCTTGGCGACCATGTCTTTGGTCGTCGCCGCATATTTTTTGAAATGATCGGTGGCGCGGTGCGCTTCGAATGCCGCGGCGTTGTCATAGACTTCGAAGATGAACACGTGGTTTGGGTCCTTTGGCGAAACCGTGATGTTGAACTCGTGACAGCCCGGTTCGTGCACGGCAGCGGCGCCATTCTCTTTCAGCGCCGCCAGGTACGCGTCGATCTGGCCCGGCACTACGTCGATGTCCACGGCGTTAATATAAAAGGGCCCCGATTGCGCGCCCGCCTTGTCGTGGCCGGACGGCAGCAGCAAGAACGCCGCCAATGCCAGCGTCATCGCAAAAGTAACGGACAGTAATTTCCACATGACCATTCCTCCCTGAGAGCGCGGCATCTTGGCGTGCCGCCCTCGTTGCAAAAACGTCAGAGCGAACTCTCGAGAAAACGGATCATACGCGGGATCGACATGGCGCTATAGCTGTGCGGCTCGCTCTCGAACGGATCGGACGACCAGAAATGCCCTGCGCCCGGAAGGATGATCCGGCGCACGAAGAAACCAGATTGCGTCAGCGCGGTGAGGAAGGCGCCCGACTGCGTCTCGGAATCGACGATGTCGTCGTTGGTGCCGTGGATGAGCAGAAAACGCAGCGCGTTGCGATCGTTCGTGGCGTAGCTGATCGGCGACGCGTCGAAATAGACGCGGCGGTTCTGCATCGGCGAGACGCCGAGGAATTTCTCGACGATCTTGTCGTTCGGGCGCAGCGGCAGATCGTGCTGCCATTGCGCGTGCATGTCATAGACGCCGTAGAAACCGATGACGCATTTGACATTGGTCGGAACGGCGGCGTTGGCGTCGTCGCGGTACGCTGTGTTGAACTGATCGCCGGCGAGCGCCACCAGCGAAGCGAGATGCGCGCCGGCGGAATCGCCGATGAGCCCGATGCGCTCGGGATCGAGGTCGTAGTCGCCGGCCTTCGCGCGGATGAACTGCACGGCGGCCTTCACATCGTAGACGGCGGCGGGATAGACGCCGGGTTTTCCCAGCCGGTAATCGACCGCGAAAACCGCGTAGCCGGCGCGCGCCAGGAACAGGCCCCAATTGCGATAGAATTGCTTGTTGCCGACTTGCCAGCCGCCGCCGTGAACGGCGACCAGGACCGGCGCCCTGCTGCGGCCCTTGGGCAGATAAAGATCGCCGACAAGCTTGGTGCCGTCGTGCTCGGCAAAGACGAGGTCGGCGTGGTTGACCATCTCATACTCCGCAGCGGAAGCCTCGCCGGCGGCGAGCAGCGTCGCCGCCGCTGCGGCCAAGATGAGCTTGGAGAGCATCGTCAATTCTCCCTGCAAGCCTGCCGCGAAGGGCGGCGATGAGGTTAGCGGTAGCAACTTTCCGCGCGCCTCGGAAGCTACCACCATGCCTGGAAATGATGCAGCGGGCCGTGGCCGCTACCGACCCCGAGCCGATCGGCGGCAGCAATGGCGGCGGTGACATAAGCTTTGGCTTCGCGCGCGGCGGCCTGGAGCGACAGGCCCTTGGCCAAGCCGGCGGCAATGGCGGAGGCAAAAGTGCACCCGCTGCCGTGAGTGTTTTCGATGGCAATACGCGGCACAGCGAGTCGCAAGGTCTCGCCGTTCGCCTCGACCAGAAGATCGACGCTTTCCGCGTCGCCGCCGTGGCCGCCCTTGATCAGGACCGCGCCGGCGCCGAATGCCAGCAGCTTGTGCGCGTGCTCTTGCATCTCCGCTTCGTCGCGCGCCGGCTCCGTCCCGAGCAAAGCCGCGGCTTCCGCCAGATTGGGTGTCAGAACATGCGCGCGCGCGATCAGGTCGCGCAGCCGGTCCAGCGCATCGCCGCGCAACAATCGCTGACCGGAGCTGGCGATCATCACGGGATCGAGCACCACGTTGCGAGGCCGGTAGCGGTCGAGCGCGGCCGCAACCACATCGATCGCCGCCGGGCCGCCGAGCATGCCGATCTTCACCGCACCGACAGCGAGATCGGTGAACACCGCATTGATCTGCGCGGCGATGAAATCGGCCGGCACGTCCTGGATGCCGAAGACGCCCTTGGTGTTTTGCGCGGTCAGCGCGGTGACGACGGCGGCGCCAAAGACGCCAAGCGCCGAGAACGTTTTTAGATCCGCCGCGATGCCGGCGCCGCCGCTCGGGTCCAGGCCCGCAATCGTGACGGCGATGGGGGCGCTCATGCGTTGTTCTGCCGCGGGTGCGGTTGATTTGGCGCAAAGCCGCCGCGCTCGCGCACCGGCAAAAGACGCAGCGCCGCCCCCGCCCTCAGGCCTGGCGTCGATGTCCGTGTCGCCCCGCGAAGAAAGATCATGCCGTGCTCATCATGGGCGCTTCGATTGCCTTTCTTATCCTAGCACTGCGGAGCGGTGCCGTGGGCGTACGCCTCCTGGCGCGATTTGCGCATCGCCCGGTATTCGCGGTATCGCGAACGACAGCCGTATTTCCGCCACGCTCGCGCCTTCGCGCTCGACCGTCCCTGCAAACAAAAATACGCCTGCAACTGCCATCGTCCGGCGACAACGCGCATACCGCAGCGCAACCTTGCGCGAATTTAACTGGCGAGCGTGGAAACCGGACCTACCTTCCAGCAGTTTTCGTTTTGGACGAGTGCCCCTGATGCATTCGGCAGATAGGGCGCTTCGCGGAGACGGTGACATGAAAGGCAGATTTGCCCTGGCGCTTTTGGCGAGCGTGGCCGTGATCGCCGCCATGGCGACCGATGCGTCGGCCGCCGGTCATGGCGGTGGCGGTGGCGGCGGACATGGCGGCGGCGGTGGTGGATTCCATGGCGGCGGTGGTGGCGGCTTCCACATGGGCGGCGGCGGCGGCTTCCATGCGATGGGTGGCGGCGGCCTGCGCATGGGTGGTGGCGGCTTGCGTGCCGGCGGCAGCGGCTTCCATGCCAATGCATTCCGCAGCGGCAATTTCGGCGCGCTGCGCGCGGGCAGCGTGCACGGATATGCGGGGCGCAATTTTGGCGCCGGCGCCTTCTCACATCAGGCCATGCCTCACCGCGCGTACAGCGGATTCGTGCCGGGCCGCGGCTTTGTCGGGCGAAATGCCGGCGTGCGCACACTCGGCCATCAGAACGCGCAATTTGGCACGAACCGCGCTTTTGTCGGCAGAGCCGCCGGCGTCGGCGCAGGCGCGGCTTTAGGTGCGGCCGCCGTGACGCACGCGCAATTCGCGCACAATCAGTTCGCCGCGCACAACTTCCACGGCCTGCACAATTTCAATCAGACCGGCTTTAACCGGAACGCGTTCGGCGACCCTGGGCACTGGAATCGCTGGGGCGGTCATTTCTGGGGCGCCGGATGGCACCGCTGGGGCCGCGGCTGGGGCGGCTGGGCCGGCCCGGTCTTCTGGCCCTATCTCTACGGCGACGTGTTCAGCTTCGCGTTCTGGCCTTATGACTATTACGATCCGTTCTGGGTCTATGGCCCCGACTTCGTGCTGGTCAGCATCTTTGCGCCCGGACCGTATTTCGGCCCGGACTATGGCTACGCGCCGGACTATGGCTACGTGCCCGGCCCCTCGGACTATTCGGGCGGCGGCCAGGTCTATTACGGCGGCGCTCCGGCCGGCCGCCTCGATGTGACCAAAGAGGATCGCCAAGCGCTCGCGGAAACCAATGCCGCGGCAATGGAAAGCTGCAACGGCCTGGCGCCGGGCGTGTCCGACCTGCCGATCGAGCAGATCAAAAAGACCGTGCGGCCGACCGGGGATCAGCTTGCGGTGCTCGATGAGTTGAAGGCCGCCGCGCTCAAGGCGCAAGAGACGGTGAAAGCTTCATGCCCGACGGCCGTTCCGTTGACGCCGGTGGCACGGCTCGACGCGGCCGAGGCGCGGCTCGAGACCATGATCCAGGCGGTGCAGATCGTGCGCGACCCGCTGCAGCGATTCTACGACGCGCTGAATGACGAGCAGAGGCACAGCTTCGAGACCATGGGCAGCAGTGGCGGCGGAAAGGCGCCGGCCGGCGGCAATCTTGCCGCGCTCTGCAATCAGCAGTCCGGCGACGTCGCCAAGCTGCCGATCGAGCGGATTGAGCAGGTGGTGCAGCCGACCGGCCAACAGCAGCAGGACGCGTTCAACGCGCTCAAGCAGGCATCGCACGATGCCGCCGAGCAACTACAAGCCTCCTGCCCGAAGGAAGTGCCGCAGACGCCGGTGGCGCGGTTCGATGCGGTCAAGACCCGGCTCGAGGCCATGGTCGAAGCGATGAAGACCATCCGGCCGAAGCTGCAGGACTTCTACACGTCGTTGAGCGACGAGCAGAAGGCGAAGTTCAACATCATGGGGCCGGCGCAGAGCGCTTCGTCAGGCGCGCAGCAGGAGAACTGAGCGGGCTGACTTTCCGACATCTCCGCTCATTCCCGCGCAAGCGGGAATCCAGCTGTTCGTTTTCTGATCGTCCCGCCGCCCGCCT